>NZ_JBAWHJ010000038.1:0-9592 GCF_049593775.1 Dokdonella sp.
GGACATTGCAGCCCTCTTCACGCAGGACCTTGACCAGTGCATGCAAGTCCTCCACCCGATAATTCACCATGAAGCTCGCGGTGCCGGGTGCAAACGGATCGCCCTGCACTGAACCAATGGACCAGGCGGTCGTTCCGGAAACCGGATTGCCTTCACTGTCGGACCACGCAAAGGACGTGCCTCCCCAGTCCTGCACATCGATTCCAAGGTGCCGCCTGTACCAGGCCTGCAGCCCCGGAGCATCCTTGGCCTTGAAAAAGATGCCGCCAATACCAGTCACTCGCTTCATGAAACCCCCGTGGTGATTGTGTTGCGCCGGAATAGCTGATCGCTACGGATCAGCGCGTGAATCAGGTTGACCAAAAAACCGTGCGCCGGGTTGACTCGCGTCGACGCGCCTCGGCCTATGCCAGTGAGCGGACCATGAATACGTTGAAATCAGTGGCCTTGTAGTCACCGAAGGCCCCGCACCAGTTAAACCCATTCTTCAAATACAACGCGTGCGCCGCTGCAAACGAGTCACCTGTTCCAGTTTCAAGATACACCCGCTTGTAGCCGCGCACGCGCGCCGTCCGAATGATCTGATCCAGCACAGCCTGGCCCACACCCTGTCCAAGGAACGCGGCGCGCGTCCGCATCGACTTGAGCTCGGCCGTTTCCGAATCATGCTCCTTCAATGCGCCGCATCCGCACAAGCGCCCATCCATCCAGGCCGACCACAATGTGATGTCTGTTGCGCGAAAGCTGTCCAGCGCCAGCGCATTCACATGCCCCGGCGGAGAATCTTTGTGCATGCCAGAGAGATGCTCGAGGATCAGTGCCTGAACCTCCTCTCCAGATGCGTCATCTATTTGAAGTTCGATTGTCATGGTCGTGGGGAAGTCATCCAGCCTGACGCCGGAACCTGGTGGAACTTTCAGCCGTGCCCGCTGGAGCCAAACAGGAATGGTATCGGTCGGAAGTCCGCGGCAAGCCGCCCTGCTTGACCCAGAATGCTTGAAAACACATGCGCATGGCAGAGCCTCGACGCAAATTCTGCTGGAATGAATGGCGCGGGCTAATCAGCAACGCAGAATCTTCTTCATTGCCATTCCCTCTGCAAGCTCATCGATCAGCTTGTTTGAGAAATCGTATCTTCTTCATGAGTGGATCAGCCACATCCTCGACGCATACGCCACATACCATGCCCTTGACGAGCGAGGCGTCGGGATGGAGCGCAGGTGCTCGTTCGAAAAATGCGTCCAAGTTGCTGTTCGCTCAATCTGACTTTTCAGACCGACCTGGTCGTATCCAGTGAGCCAGCCAATGATCACGTCGACTTCATCCTTCTTGCGGTTCCTGCGTTCCGCGTTCTGGACATGGAGCGGAAATGCCCTGAGGTTGGGCACGCTCGGCGATCATGCATCCGGACTGTTCACAAACAAAAGTACAAGCCCGCTTGTGGCTGCGTAAATGAAGGCGCCATCAAACGATGCAGACCCCATCTGGGTTTGCCACATCTGAAACAGCGCGCCACCCATCACGACGAAACCGCCAAACCAGACCACAAGCGCCATACCGGCCCCGAGAATCGCGTATCTCTTGGCCCCGTTGAATGCGTCGGCGTCCCGATTCCGGGTTTGCCAGAGATCCCATGCTCCTTTCAGCGAAAGTGCGCCTATCAGGAACTCTCCCAGAATGATGACAAGGAACGCCACCGATATCAGTGCTGGACTGGTAATTGGCGGAACGATATGAGCTGCGTAGGCCTCGTGCCCCTCCATTCCGAGCACGTATGCGACCGCTCCGACACCGGAGTCCCAATTTGCAAGGTTGCCGGCTACGTAGAACCACCCCTGCAAACCGACAAAAACAACCAGAACGATTTTCAGAAATCGAATTGCCATCGACCTTCTCCTCCACGGATATCGGATTGCACCCGCGCCTTGGACAACACATTGCTGACCGGGCTCGGGTCTCATGTTTGCAATGATCGATTCCATCGGTCAAACAGCGCTCCGAAATCATCTTCGATCGTTGCCTCAGATCCAGCGCCTGACCGTGTCCACATACTGCGCATACGGTTTGCCGAACTTGTCCAGAAGCAACCGCTCTTCGGGAATGATCTGAAAGCGCGTGATGTAGGCTACAAAGACGACCAGTGCAACTAGCGACAGTGGATTTCCGAGGTAGACGCACACGCCAAGCAGAATGAAAGCCATGCCCAGGTACATCGGATTTCTCGTGAATGCGTATGGCCCGGCCTGGACAATCGCAGTCGACTTCTCGGGCGAGAGCGGGTTAACCGTGGTCCTGGCTTTTCGAAAAACCAGCAGGCCGGAAAGATCGAGTGCAATGCCAGCCAGCACAAGGATCACGGCAATAGCCAAGCGAGCGGGCAGCAAATAGGTGATTCCTGGCAGCAGCTGCGCAAGCGCCCAGGCCAGCCCCGCGCATGCGAGGGCGATGACTGGCGGGGGAATCTTGTGATCTAGCGATTTCATGCTGTGCTCACCCATCCTGAAATTGGCCGTGTCGCCAGGCGGCATCGGCATTGAGGTGTCTTCAGGCCGGCATGCACCCGCCGAGATTTACGATGCGCCTGGAGGAAGCCGGATACTTGATCAGAAGTTGCGGTGGCCGGACCGGGCGCTTCGTGAGGTTGCCAGCGCAATTCGGACACACGCCTGCCAGGACATCACTGGCGCACTCTGCACAGACCGTGCATTCGAAGCTGCAAATGACCGCGTCGGACTCTGGCGGCAGATTCTTGTCGCAGCGTTCACAATTCGGGCGAAGCTCAAGCATGGTCAGCCTCCTGCGTGAGTTTCCTGATGGGCCGCTTGCGTACGAACAAGGCTGGCCGTTGATTCGGCAGTAACCTTGAAGAATGGCTTGTTGCGATCCTGAACATGGAAGATACCAAACTTGGTGTGATCAGGGGTGCGGTGCAGGCCGCCTCGACGCCCGGCCTGCGCTCACCGGGGCGCCTTCACAGGCACCACCAGGCTCAGGGCCGCGTGGTCAATGGTTTCGAGATGCTCACGGAATATGGCTCGAAGACCCAGCTACGCACCATTTCCATGGGTTGTGGGTGGGTCATCGTGTGGCATTCAAACGGCGATGCCTACGTGATCGACCTGGGCCTTCCACAAAATGCAGCGTTCACTCTTCATTGCCTGGCTGGTTCCGAATAGAGCCAGCAACGAGTCCAAAGACTTTCCGACTCGTTTCAGATCGCTTGTTCCAGGGATGACCTTCGTGTGCGCGGCAGTGGGTGCTTCTGGCGTCCGATGCCGGGGCAAGCTGGATTGTCTGGCGGCTAAGACCTGAGCTCGCAACGGGATCCCGTTGGCAAGTACGAGTCCGGCTTCTGAGCGGTTTCGCCATCGTCATGAAGATAGCCGAGTGACCTCCGCCTCGCGAGGGCATCGTCCATCGATACCCATGCGCTCGCCGCGATCAGCAATTGCGGATGCGAGACCCGGCGAGGCAATCTGCCCGATGAAACAATGGGATTCGTCACGGTCAGCTAGTGTCGCGTGACGACGATCGGTTCCCCCTTGGTGATGATCATCGTGTGCTCGTACTGCGCGGACAAGTTGCCTCGCGCTCCAACGAGGGTCCACCCATCCGATGTTTCGGTTACCAGGCGGCTCTTTGTCGAGAGAAACGGCTCGATGGTGATGACCATGCCATCTTCCAGAATGCGCCTGTCCGCGGGATCGAAGTATCCGGGAATGTGTTCGGGCTCTTCATGAAGTGCCCGGCCAACTCCGTGGCTGCCAAGATTCTCGATGATCTTGAAACCATATGTCTTCGCAGTTCGCTGGATCGCGGCACCGATACCGTTGATCGGCTGGCCAGCCCTGGCCTGCTTCATGGCTTGCTCGAGAGCGGTGCGGGTGGCGTGGCATAGACGCGTCTTCTGCGGGTTGGTCGGCGGTACGACTCGGGTGCCTCCGGTATCGGCAAAATAGCCACCCAGCTCGGCGGAAACATCGACATTCAAAACGTCGCCCGGTCGAATCACCCGGTCACCCGGAATACCGTGCGCGGCTTCTTCGTTGATGCTGATACAGGTGGAACCCGGGAAGTCATATGCAAGTTTCGGTGCGGATCGTGCGCCGAATTTCTCCAGCAGCTGCCCGCCAAGCGAATCCAGTTCGAGCGTCGTCATGCCGGGTTCGGCAGCGTCGAGCATCTCATGGAGAACGTATGAAACGATTCTGCCTATTCGTTTTAGTGCAACGACATCGTCTTCTGTTTCGATGGTCATGGGAGCTCCTGATTCATGGTCTGTAACAGCTGGTTGGCATAGCGCCGTTGTCGGCAAATGGGTCGTGGAATGGCGTGATCGTTGTCCGCATGAGACCAGGCGCCTGTATGGGCCGTTCCGCGAATCACGCTCGCCTCGAATGAACCGATGATACTCAGCTTGTCTGCCTTGGCGCCGACTGCGGTCGCGGCAGATGAATGACGTGCTTGCGGAAATTGATGACGGTGCCGGGCATTGCGTCACTCAGGACGAATGCGATAGGCAGATCCGGTTCTGCATCCAGCACGACGCGAGCCTCGAATCCACGCGCTTTAAGGAACCTTGCCGCACGTTGCGCGCTAGCAGCAGGGTCGCTCGTGACCAGCCCGATACTGGAGGTCGCGCCAACAAGCTTCTGCAGAACCTCAGGTGACGAATGGTTGATGATGGTTCCATCCCACATGATCGATCGCTGGACACCGCCCGTATTGAACTGAAACCGCTCGCGAATTCCATGCTCGGCCAGCAACGCGACAACAGCATCCTTGGCCTGCGCTGAAGCGGCAGAGAAGATGCGCGAACCCCGATCTGGAAAGGGAAGCGGATTGCGCCCCGTAGCCAACAGAAAGGTCCACACGAAATGGCCGACGCTGAGCACGGCAGCAAGTACGACTAGCCAGGCCGGAATGTACATGACCTTCCCCGAAATGCGCACCTTCGCTGATCTTCAAGGGGCGACCATGTTGATCAGCCATTGGTCAATCCGATTGTGCAAAACACCCGGTTGCCCCGGGGAGCCTCCAGGCACCTCACGATTTCGCTGGCCATTCTACGCTGCCTCGCTTCCGGCAGACATTGCCGCGGCGATGTGAACCTGCCGCGCAGAACCTTTCCCTGCTCAAGTCGTGCCCGCCAGATCCGGCTGCCAGCGCGCAGACGGACTTTCCTTGCGAGTTGCGGTGTGTGGATTTCACGAGAAATGCCGCCAGTATCAAACCCTGGGTTCTCACGGTTCGGGCTTGACCGGCATGTTGCCGCGGACCCAGTCCCGGTGAAGCATCAGGAAAATGATCGCGAAGACGGCTTCAAGCACAGCACCGCTGGCCGCAACGATCTGAACAGAGGCTGCCAAATATCCCATCGCAAATCCCGCGACGGCCAGAGACAAGCCCAGCATCCAGTAGAGGCGCATGCCGTAGAGCGTGGCGAATACCAGGTAGCGTCCGCCAATGATTAGCAGCATGGCCGCAAAGAACCAGCCAGGCTGCTGCAAGCCCAGCGCATAAGCCAGTGGCAGGCAGAATATGAGCCAGAATGTGCTGGCTGCTGCCAACCCGCCCATCGGATTGCCTTTGGTGTGGGCTCCACGTGCACCGCGCAGCCTGCAGACAAGCACAGAGACCGGGTGGATCAGCATGCCGCCGATGAGAAGCGTCAGGACTGCATTCTGAGCAGAGCCAAGAATCGTGACGCCTGCCGCCACGGTCCATGCCAGCGCCGACGCCATGATTCCAGCGCCTCCGCTGAGATAGCCGGTCCGCATGTCCCCCTGTGCTTCCGATATCGACATTGTCATGCCTGCATGTCTCCTCGCGCGTTGGCGCACCAGAACATCAAGAGACGCTGCTGTATAAGCAGCGAATTCACCGTGCAAGCGTAACTCAGGCACAAACTGGACATCTCGATCTCGCGCTTCGCGCTTTCTTCAGGCCGAAGTGACCGTTTGCCGGCACGACCCGCCTGCGAGGCTCCAGCCACGACATATCCATCACAGAACCCGAGCTGACCTGCAACGGCCCCCGCGTGTCTTTCCGAATTTCTGGCTAGCCGGAGTGCCGAACTCGCGCCGCCACAATCTCAACCTGGAGCTTCCCCCACCAGGAATTCGCGTACCTGTGCAGCCATCTTGGTGGCACGGGGCGGCCAAACCGGTGCTTTTTCAGCACGCGCGTCTTTAGCCATTCTTTCTCGAACCCGCGCCACTCAGGCGCTGGCATCCCCCAAAGGTTGAAGGACAAGGCCGGCCGGACTTCATTCCAGAAAATCGCCTCAAGCTCTTCGATGGCGTACTTCGACTCGGCACATGCATCCGCGATTCGTTGCAACTGATCTTCGGGATCCGAATCCATCCAGAAATGCTGTAGTTCATCCCAGATCGGCACGCGGTCCGTCAGATCCAGTGAAGGCTCAACCATGGCAACCCGCTTCCGGGGCAAGGAGACCGGCGTTGAAAGGAAGACACCACCCCAAGCGCAACGTGGCACGGTGCTCGCCTGACCAGCGAAGGCCAGCATGGCTGGATACTCTGGCGAGGCGCGTCTCGGCATGGCACGCATGCGCGTTCATGGCTGGCTCCGATACAGAAGCAAACCGAGACCGGGTTCGCGCTGCCTGATTGCCCAGTGATGTCGAAGTTTCGGAATGTGTCGGCGAGTCGAAGTGGTACATGCCAATCATGGTTATCACCTGCCGATTCCGGATAGTGGCAAGTGGTCGCAATTGAATCCATCGACCACCCTTGCCGCGCAAGCGTCGCACCCGACGTGCTCGGCAACATGTCTCGCACACCCGATAGGCACCCGGGTCGCCGTCTTCAACGGACTCTGGAGCTGGGCAGGAATCATCCACCTAGTTGAACATGTCTGCTGCAACTTTCCATGCGCCATTCTCTTTCACCCATACCACCAGCTAGTAGCCTTGTACGCTCGAACCATCCGCCAGTTTCGTGATTGCAGGGCCGTAGTCACAAGCCATATCCCCGTTTGACGAGATTTTGGCAAAGTTCGATTTCCAGGAAACCTGATCATCGGAATCCAGCATTGTCCTGGTGGCACTGCGCATGTCTTCAATGCCCACGATGGGCGCAGCCTCTGGCGCTATCAAGATTGAGTCCTTGACCATCAATGCCATTGATCCCATCCAGGTCACGTTCACCAAACGTGCCGGACCATCTGGCCTCCAGATCTACAATTTCACTCGAACCCGTTCCGATTTGGACGGCCGCAATGGCAGCTTCGTGCGCAACAGTGTCGCACCTGGAAAGAGCCCGGGCAGCGACAGCGATTGCAGCGTTCATGCATTTGTCCTGAATTGAACGAGCATCTATGCCCAGCGTCCAATGCCATGCAGATGCTCTGATGCCCAACACTGAACTTGTGCGGCGGCGCAGCCGACTGCATGGACGAAGGGCATGGCCTTACCCGATGTCCATGGAAAGCGGACCACACCAGATGAGCGTGTTGCAGACAACGACTTGGTTGATGAAGAAGCCGCCCAGAATACTCATCAGTGCAAGCATCAGCACCGTTGCCGGATGCTGGGTGCGCCTGGCTGCAATGACCCCGAGGATCAAGCCAATGACAGCACCGGGTAGCGAGCTCATGTGCCCGAGAACAAGGAGTCCCTCTGGGTGCGCTGCGCGCCAGTTGACGAGCATGTAGGCCACAAAGGTAGTAGCAACGGCCAACGACGTGCCACAAAGAAATAGCGGCTTGGTGCGCAACGCGGCAGCCAGGCCGAGGGCGCTTGCGGAAACAACAAGGTAGTACCAGAGACCCACGAAGAGCGGATCACCAGCGAACAGGACCATAAGCGGCAGCGAGAGCGCAACGAAACCTGCGATGGATGCATCCAGTTTTCGAGATGGCTGCATGTGACTACTGATCCCGGGTATGAGCCGCGCGTGCCAGAGCGTCGTCTCGAGTCAATGGCTAGGACTCGGCTACTGGACCATTGGCATGTCCGTCTTCGAGCTTGCGACAGATTGAAGCGAGGATTCGACTGTAGCGCCGACTTGCCGATACATGCCAAAGCAGGAAGCCAAGCTGCGCAAAGAATGCCATGCCGAGAGCAACCAGGTCTTGGCGCAGGAGCCCATAGCCTCCGAATGCGAAAATCGGAACAAGCGCTGCCAAATAGAATCCCCAGCGATTCAACGAACCCTCCTGGTGTGCAAAGTAGGAGATCAGTGCTTTCTCGTCGGACGTGAAGTTCACGGTTGTACCCCCAGGGTCAGCTTTTTCTTGCGGTTTGGGTAAGGCTGCTGTTGGAGCCTGCCGTAGTAATTGAACTATCGAACGCGATCAACTGGAACCTCGGCTCAAGCGCCCCCGCTGACATGCTTGAACATGTGAATGTTGGTGGGCACAAAGCCGAGGCTGGCATAAAGCGAGCGAGCGCCGGAGTTGTGACCGTACACGTGTAGCGCTATGCCGTGCAGACCCATGGCTTCGATTTTTCTTTCAAGTTCCACGAATGCCTTGCGTGCATGCCCTTTGCGCTGGTGCCCGGATGCAACCTCAACCTTGTAGACGTAGGCGATTGGCTGGCCAAACTTTGCTTGCTCCTCAAACCAAAGCATTCCCACAGACTCACCGTCTGGGCCCACGATGCAAAAGAAGTGATTGCCTTTCGAGGAAAGGCCAAGGGGCAGGAGCTTTTCATGCTCCGCTCGGGAACGTTCTGCAGATTCTTCCTGGGTCCACAGGCCTGCAATGACTTTCTCGGCTGCGTGCTCTGGAATGGAGCACACCAGCCATGCAGTGAATTCGGCTTCGGTCATTCGACGGAGAGTAGTCATGGAATCGCCAAGGGTGCCCAACACTGGAAGTGTGTCGCCGCGCTAGCGGTCGATTTGTTCGAATAGAACGTGACTTCCTGCATCCTGCGGTCTCGCGTCCACGATGGTGGTTCTACACAAGCTTGAGCGGAAGGGAAAGCCTCCCTGAAGTCTATCTCGGTTGCAGTGGGCGTGGCAGATCCAGATCTTGCCAACCCGGTGCTCTCGAATGACCGGATCAGCGTGACCGTCGAGATCTGCGTCCCCATGATCGATGCCGTGAAACGGTTGCCGTGAGATCTGGAAAGCGTTTTGCAGCCCCTGTGATAGCGAAGAAGACCTGCCGTGGCACGCATCTTCGGGTGCAAGATGTATTGAGTACGAGTTGCGCGTGCGCTTGATGGCTACACGATGCGTCAAACCGTACTTCAAGAGAATTCACAGCAACTCGCGATCGGTGCATCGCCGCCTAACTAGACAACGCGTAGGCAGCACAGGAACAACTCGATGACTGACCCCTACCCAGATCTGGTCGCATCGATCGATGACCTGCTCATGGACCCGGTTGTCGATGCTGGAGAAGAAGCGGCCCGTCCCTGGTGATCGCCGATAGAGCGTGGCCGAGCAGGCTTTTACCGCGTGATTACGCATCAGCCGCTCGATGCGACGTCGGCCGACCGATTCGCCATCCTTGCGCAGTTGGGCATGGACACGGGGACTGCCATAGGTCTCCCGGCTATCCCGATGCACACGCCGAACCTTGGCGATCAACGATCTCTCATCCTTCGCTCGCTGAC
>NZ_JBAWHJ010000039.1:0-3779 GCF_049593775.1 Dokdonella sp.
CCTATGGCTCGGGCAACGATCTGGTAGAAGGCGGCAAGGCGGCAGGTGAAGCTGCCAGGGCGGACTACGGCAAGAAACGCTACCACCAGCCGGCGGACCAATGGGAGGCAAGCTGGACATTCGCCGGGATGGTCCATGACCTGCCGATCTTGTACAAACTGGGCAGCGACCTTGCCAATTCGAATCAATGGCCAACCTGGGGTGCAGGCTCGGAATTCCTGGGCATACGCGAACAAACAGCGGACCAGCGCAAATAGACCATTCAGAAAGCGATACCCTGATGGACCTGGACCTGCACTTCAGGACACGTCCATCACTGAATTGCCGGACATTGTGGCCAGGCGTATCGTCTCGTCTGTTTCGCGTGTCCGGATTTCGATTCAACATCCTCCAAAGGAGTACTCGCAAGTGAACGTTAAACGCCCCTTCCTCGCAGCAGCTGCATTGCTTTGCCTGGCCCTGGCCAGCCCCTTCGCACTGGCCGAGAATGACGCCAAGCCCGACAAGGCCATGACCAAGGAAAAGGCGGCAACAGCTGATTTCCTGTTCGTGCAAAGTGCCAAGAAGATGAGCTACGACAAGGCGACCAACAAGCTCACCTTGCGTGACGTAAGCCCGGTCACGCTGTTCTTTGCCGATCGGCCCGAGCGCATTGCCGGCAACATGAAGACGACATCCTTCATTCCGTTCTGGAGCGAGGGGGCAGACAGCTTCCTCTCCGATCCGCCCAATGCGGATATCTCGATCCTCGAAGGCGACAAGCTCAGCCAGGTGGTCGTTGTACTCGAATCGCCAATGCTGAGCGGCAATGACCTGACTTATACGGTCAAGCTGGTCGAAGGCTCGATGCCGGCGGAAGGCAGCGATGTCTCGGTTTTCATCGACGTCATTGGCATGCCGCTGACACCTCTGTCCTATGCGGGCGTTGCCCGTCGCCACTATCGCCGTGCGGTGCTCTACCGCTGATCCAGGCGATTTCGTGACTGCTCCAGAGGGCGCGCCAATGCCGATGGGCATCGGCGCGCCACGCGACTTCGAGCAGCTGCGTGTCTGGGTCGCCAATTGGCGCCTCGGCTGACAAGCAAGACCTGAGGCTCTACCATCAATGGCTTTGCCGTCTGGGGAACCGACTTGAATACTCGAATTCCAGCCTTGGGGCTACTGATCAGCGCGGCGTTGGCCGCGAGCCCTGCCTCCGTATTGGCGACGCAATCAAGCTGGCTGCGCGTCGAAGCCTCTCAGGACACGTTGCGACAGGTCGTCGACACCCGTTCGCCGGTAATCGACTACGGCAGCTTTCAGTGGCTTGCCCTCGATGAAAATGCAGCACAGTCGTTGCGGAACGCCGGTCTGAAAGTCACGACCTTCGAAAATCCCTTCGTGCTCGACCTGGGTGGCCAGCGATTCGATCCCGCGAACCTCCCGCAGTCCACGCACAGCGCTTCTGCCACGACCGCGGACTGGCGTCTCGTTCAATTTCGCGGACCGGTCAAGCCGGAATGGCTGACTCGCCTGCGTGACTCGGGCGTCACCCCCGTCCAATACATTCACCCGTTTGCCTACGTTGTCTGGAGTGATGGCAACGCCCTGGGCAGGGCCATGGCTCAGGAAGAAGTCCGCTGGAGCGGAGAATTCCTGCCCACCTATCGCGTGCAGCCCGGCCAGCGGAACCTGGACTCGGTTCGACGCCCGACCATGGCGCTGTTCGGCCGCCACGGCGATCCGCTAGCCCTGACGTCAGCCGTCAATGCTCTGGGTGTGACGATTCAATCAAGGACCCGACTGGATACGCATTTCGATGTAGTCCAGCTCGACGCACCCGGCGATCGCTACCTTGATCTTGCCTCGATACCGGGCGTGTTCGCCGTGCAGGATATTCCACCGGAAACCCGTCCGCGTGGCGAGATGAGCAACCAGGCCATCGTGGGCAACTACGGCCCCGCACCGGGATACACGATTGTCCCTGGCTATCAGACCTGGCTCGATACGCTCGGCTACGATGGCAGCGGCGTGGTTGTCGCTGTGGTCGATGGCGGTGTGCGCAGCACACACACAGACCTGGCATCACGCATGGTTCCTTGCGTGGCTTCAGGTGACACACCCAGCAGCTGCAGCACCAGCAACGATTCGCATGGCACGCACGTTGCCGGAGCCATTGCCGGCACCGGTGCCAGCGGCACGCTGTTGAGCGGCTTCCTGCGCGGCAAGGGCGTTGCTCCCGGCGCGAACATCGTGCAGCAGCGCTACAACAGTTTCATCGGTGGCGGTCCTGGATCGATGATTGCCGACGGCATGCTCAAGATCTACAAGGAATCGAGCCTCAGTGGCGCGGTCCTTACGAACAATTCCTGGGGTCCGACAGGCTCGCCACAAGGCTACGATATCCCGACCCAGCAGATTGACATGGTCATCCGTGACGCCGATCCGGACGAGCCCGGCAACCAGCAGGTACTCAATGTCTGGTCAATCATGAATGGTGGCGGCGATTCCTCCGGCGCGTGCGCACCGTCATCGCTGGGTTCGCCTGATGAGGCCAAGAATCTCTTTGCCGTGGGCTCCACATCGCTGCAGTCCAGCTCGGGCGTCCAGTTGTCCGGCATCTTCGATGTATCGAGCAATTCCGCACACGGCAATGCCTGTGACGGTCGCCGCGTTCCCAACATCGTCGCGCCGGGATGCAACACCGACAGCACCAATAGCAGTAGCGACACCTCGTTCGGCTTCAAGTGCGGCACGTCGATGGCTTCACCCGTCGTCAGCGGCGCTTCGGCCATCTTCGTCGAGAAATATCGCGCCGAACACGCGGACGTGACGCCCAGCCCGGCCATGATCAAGGCGGCGCTGACCGTGGTCGCGAAGGACCTGGAAGGATTTCGCGATGCCGACGGCCGCCTCATGGGCCACCGACCGGACCGGTTCCAGGGTTACGGTCGTCTCGATCTGGAAGCTGCAGTCAATTCCGATGAAGTGGTTTTCATGCTGGATCAATCGGAGTTGCTCACCGAAACCGGGGCAGCCTGGACTCTCAATGTCGCGCCAGCAGATCCGGCACTTCCGGTACGCATCATGCTGGTCTGGAGCGACGCCAAGGGCCATGGCCTGGGCGGCAGCACGCCTGCCTGGGTGAATGATCTCGATCTGAGCGTCGATACCGGTGGCGAATCCTATCTTGGCAATGCAATCGGCTCGGACGGATGGTCGGCCACAGGCGGCAGCGCTGATGCGATGAACAACATCGAGGCCATCTACCTGCGCCCTGACCAGATCGGCGCCTCGATTGATATCGAAGTCCTCGCGGCGAACCTTGCTGGCGATGCAATCAATCCGTGGACCCCCGGCGCACCCGCCCAGGACTTTGCGCTGGTATGCCGCAACTGTCTTGAGGCGCCGCTTGGCAGTTCGGATCTTGGACTCTCGCTCAGCGCCTCGCCGACCCCCGCTATTCCGGGCGAGACCTTGCAGATCATTGCCTCGATCGACAACTTCGGCGCCGATGAGCCCAGCGGTGCCAGCTTGAGCCTGACCCTGCCTGACACACTCGAGTTTGTCTCCGGACAACTGCAAAGCGGTTCCGGCCTGTGGACGTGCTCAGCCGTGGCATCGGCGGTGGCGTGCCAGATGAACCTGGGAACCATGGCGGTGACGCCACTTGCAAGCGTGCTCCAAATAACCACGCAGTTTGTATCGTCCAACGGCGATGGCTCGCCTCTCGAAATATCCGGCACGATCAGCGCAGCGCAATTCGTTGACAGTCAGCCGGATAACAACGACGCAAGCAT
>NZ_JBAWHJ010000040.1:0-8781 GCF_049593775.1 Dokdonella sp.
TCCATGGCATCCGTGCAGATTTGCCGGCCCCATTCGGTGGCGTGATCTTTGGCGATGGCCGAAGGCACGGCAGGCTTTTCGCCGCGATCAACCGCTGCGGCAGTGGCGCGCGACAATGCGGTCGTTGCGTAGGTCAATCCGCCAATCCGCGCCAATGCTTCCTCGACGCCCTCGAAACGGCCAATGGCCAGACCGAACTGCTTGCGGATGCGCGCATAGGCACCGGTAGCCGCAACGCCGGCGCAGGCCCCGCCTGTTGCATTGGAGGGCAGCGAGATTGCACGCCCCACCGACAGACACTCGACCAGCATGCGCCAGCCTTGTCCGGCCATCTCCGGTCCGCCGATCAGTTGCGAGAGCGGTACGAATACGTCCTTGCCGCGCACCGGACCATTCTGGAACGGCACGTTGAGCGGAAAGTGGCGGCGGCCGATTTCAATGCCATCGGTATCGCGCGGAATCAGGGCGAGGGTGATGCCGAGGTCCTCGTCGTCTCCAAGCAGGTGCTCCGGATCAAGCATGCGGAAAGCCAAACCGACGATCGTCGCCACGGGTGCCAGCGTGATGTAGCGCTTGTCGAACGTCAGGCGGACACCGAGTACGTTGCCGCCTTCCCATTCGCCCTTGCAGACAATGCCGTAGTCCGGCAGCGATGTCGCATCGGAGCCGGCATAAGGCCCGGTAAGTGCGAAGCACGGCACCTCGCGCCCATCAGCCAGACGTGGCAGATAGTGATTTTTCTGTTCTTCGGTGCCGTAGTGCAGAAGCAGTTCGGCCGGGCCCAGCGAGTTCGGAACGGCGACCGTCGAGGAGACCGTCGCCGACATGCTGGCAATTTTCTGCAGCACCCTCGAGTGTGCCAGTGCGGAAAACTGAAGACCGCCATATTGTTTAGGAATGATCATGCCGAAGAACCTGTTGGTCTTGAGGTACTCCCACATGTCTTCGGGCAGGTCGGCCAGCTCATGGCTGATCTCCCATTCGTTGATCTGCGAACACAGTTGTTCTACCGGACCATCGAGGAAGGCTTGCTCATCGATGCTCAGTTCCGGTTTGGCCTGCCCCAGCAGTTCCGACCAGTCCGGCTTGCCACTGAACAGTTGGCCTTCGAATCCGACCGTGCCGGCTTCCAGCGCCGTCTGCTCTGTTTCGGAAAGATTCGGCGTGACCTTGCGATAGATTTTCAGCAGCGGCGCACTGATGCGCGCACGGCGAAATGCCGGCAAGTTGAGCGGCACCGTTACTGCCGCGAACACGAGCAGTGGAATGACGATAGCCAGCCAGTGCGAGCCTGCAAGCAGGCCGGCGCCAAGAATCGCGACGGCGGTGGCGAGCGTCCAGAGCCGCAAGCCTATGCGCAGATACGCTGCGGCCAGCGATACGAGAATGCCGGTAACCAGGGGGATCAGATGCAACATGACAGCGACTCCTCTACTTGGTGCGGTTGGGTCGGCGCGTTGACGTGGGGCACGCAAGCGGCGACATCACCGGACAGTCCACCGATGGCACCGGCTTGCCGGCGACATCCGTGAATTGCATTGTTTCCCTCCATCGACCGAGGGCTTTCCGAAAATCCGCAGGAACCAAACATCCGCCGGATTGCCGGGTTTATCAATCGGGTGGCAGCGAATCCAGGAAATCCAGCACGTGTTTCGTGAACTGGCTGTTTTCGTCACCGGCCACCATGTGCGTGGCATGGGGAACCATGACATGGCGGGCATGGGGCACAAGCTCTAGAAATTCGTTGATCGTCGACTCGGACACCACGTCGCTGGCGGAACCGCTGATCAGCAGGGTCGGCACGCGAATGTTCGTCGCTGCCTGCAGCAAGTCGGCCTGATGGCGCTGACCGTCCTCGGCGATCGGAGCCAACATGTTCGGGTCCCAGTGCCAGTGCAGGCGCCCGCTGTCGGTTTCGACCAGCAACCGACGCAGGCTCTGCGGGGATTTGCGTGACTTGCGATGAGGAAGGTAGGCCGCAATGACATCGGCCGCCTCGTTGTAGTCCGCGAAACCACCAGGATGGGCACGCATGAAATCGAGTATTCGTTCGACTCCGGCGGGCTCCCAGCGCGGGGTGACATCAACCAGCACCAGCGCCCTGCATGAACTGGCATCCGCACCGGCCATGGCTATGCCGATCAATCCGCCCATGGATGCACCGACGACCACCGGCAGGGAAGGAACATGCCTGGTCACCTGGCCAAGGTCGGAAACCAACTGATCAACAGAATAGTGGCCATCCTCCAGCCAGCTGCTCTGCCCATGACCACGCGCGTCATACGAGAAGGCGACCCAACCCTGTTGCGCTGCTGCACCTGCGCAACTGGCCCACGCATCGCGGGTCTGGCCAAACCCGTGAGCGAACACGACGGCAGGCGCAGGCGCCTCACCGAACTGCTCCAGCGCCAGGGTGACGCCATCCGTTGTGTCCAGCCGTAGCTGACGCGACATTGATGCTGGGGATTCCGGGCTTACCATACGGCCAAGTATGGAACGGAGATCAGACGCACGTCAATGCCACGACAGATTGGGCCGGTGCTTCTCATCAGGTCCCTGCTCCGGCACACTCCGGACATGACAGAAACTGAACAGAAGATGGAGCCGCGCGGGCGCCTGTCGGCCACGGATTGGGAGCAGGCAGCCCTGGACGTGTTGGCCAGCGCCGGGGTCTCGGCAGTCGCTGTCGAGTCGCTGGCGCGCACACTCGGGGTTACCAAGGGAAGTTTCTACTGGCATTTTCCGACCCGTGAAGCCTTGCTCAAGGCGGCCATTGACCGCTGGGAACAGCGCGATGAGGATCAGGTCATCGCCCTCGTGGAACGCATAGTCGACCCTCGCGAACGACTTCGAGAGCTGTTTCACCGGGTGAGTCGGGAAGTCCAGTCACACCTCGTTTATGCCGCCCTGCTGCAAGCCTCCGACCACCCGATCGTGCAACCGGTTATCGAGCGGATATCACAACGGCGCCTGGCCCTTCTCACCCTGGCCTATCGGGAAGCAGGCTTCGATCCACGCTCTGCCGGCCATCGCGCCCGCCTGGCCTATACGGCCTACAGCGGCTTTCTCCAGCTCAACCAGAGCCACGGCATGCCGCGCATGGACCATGAGGAGTACGAAGCCTACGTGGATCACGTGATTTCGACCCTCGTTCCTGCCTGAGCGGCCCGATGCCGCAGCTGACCTTGCCAAGGCCGGCCTCGGCCGCTAACGTCCCAAACTCGCATTCATGAACGCGGGCCCAGGCCCGCGACAAGGTAAGCCATGACCAGTTCGCTTGATTCCTTGAACCAGTGGGTCGAGGACGTAGCCCGCTTGACCGAAGCCAGCAAGATCCACTGGTGTGATGGGTCCGAGTCCGAAGATCGCCTGCTGAAGGAGCAGATGCTCGCCAATGGCGACTTGATCGGCCTGAATGCGGACACCCATCCGGGCTGCACGCTGCATCGCTCCAGCCCTACGGATGTGGCCCGAGTGGAGCACCTGACCTTCATCTGCACCAGGGATCGTGACGATGCCGGTCCGAACAATCACTGGATGGACCCGGCCGAGGCGCATGCCAAGGTTGACGCACTGTTCGCCGGCGCGATGCGTGGCCGTACCCTTTACGTGGTGCCCTATTGCATGGGTCCTATCGATTCGCCGATCTCGCGATGCGGCGTCGAGATAACAGACTCCCCCTATGTCGTCGCCAACATGCGCATCATGACGCGCATGGGTGCCGCCGCACTGGCTCGCATCGAGCGCGAGGGACATTTCGTCAAGGGCCTGCATTCGACTGGCGACCTGGACCCGGAGAAGCGCTTCATCATGCACTTCCCGGAAGAATTGACGATCAAGTCGATCGGCTCCGGCTACGGCGGAAATGCGCTGCTTGGCAAGAAGTGTCACGCCCTGCGGATCGGTTCCTGGCAGGCACGCAGCGAGGGCTGGCTCGCCGAGCACATGCTGATCGTGGGCATCGAGAATCCCCGGGGCGAAATTCGCTATGTCGCCGCGGCGTTTCCTTCGGCCTGCGGCAAGACCAACCTGGCCATGCTGATTCCACCCGAAAGCTACCGCGAGGCTGGCTGGAAGGTGTGGACGGTCGGTGATGACATCTGCTGGATGAAGCCCGGCGAAGACGGGCAGCTTTGGGCGATCAATCCGGAAGCCGGATACTTCGGCGTCGCCCCCGGTACTGACCGAACGACCAATCCGAATGCCTTGGCGACCATTCAGCGCGACACCATCTTCACCAATGTCGGCGTCACCGCCGACAACCAGCCCTGGTGGGAAGGCTTGCGGGAAGGAGTGCCCGTGAAAGACTGGCAAGGCCGACCCTACGACCCTGAACTGGGGCCTGCAGCGCACCCGAATTCACGTTTCACCGTATCGGCCAGGCAATGCCCGAGCTGGTCACCCGAAGCCGAAGCCACCCAGGGCGTTCCCATCAGTGCAATCGTGTTCGGGGGACGCAGACCATCGCTCGTGCCACTGGTTTTCGAAGCGAGGGACTGGACTCATGGCGTTCTGGTGGGTGCGGCGATGGGCTCGGAAACCACGGCGGCCGCCACCGGCGCGGTGGGCGTGTTGCGGCGTGACTCGATGGCCATGAAGCCGTTCTGTGGTTACAACTTCGGCGACTATTTTTCACACTGGCTTTCTTTCGACAAGCCCGGCGCGAAATTGCCCAAGATCTTCCATGTGAACTGGTTCCGCAAGGGCGCGGACGGCACATTTCTCTGGCCAGGGTTCGGCGAGAACCTGCGCGTGCTCGAATGGATCGTCGGCAGATGCGAAGGCAGCCAGGGAGCCGTGGAAACACCCATCGGCCATGTGCCTGCGGCGTCCGACATCAATCTTGATGATCTGGGGCTGTCCAGCGCTGCCATCGATAGCTTGCTCGAAATCGACGTGGATGGCTGGAGCAGGGAAATGGCGGCGACGGGAGAGTATCTGGAAAGCTTCGGAGCGCGCCTTCCAAAGGCACTCAAGGCTGAGCAGCAGCGTATTGCCGAGGAGCTTGCGAAAGGATCAAAGAACCAGGGGTAGCTGACGAACCGAAATGAGGTGAGGTCGGGGCCTCTGCATCAGTCCGCTTCGCCTGCCCAGGGCGCCTCGGATTGACGCCTTTCCGGCAACTCGACAAGGGCCTCCTCTTTAAACCCTGCTCGCCTTCAGTGCATCCAAGCTGGCACCATGAGTACCGCCTGCCTCGCCATGCCCTTGCCGATTATGGACGCTCCACGGAACGAACCCGAGGATGGCGATCTGGTCAGGCGTGCCAGCGCCGGCGAGGTCGGTGCCTTCGAGCAACTCTACCGACGCCATGCGGGCCGGGTGCACGGTGCCGTCTGGCGTCTGTCGGGCATGAATCCGTCGCGTGCGGAAGAACTGACCCAGGAAGCCTTCGTCCGTGCCTGGCAGAAGCTCGGCAGTTTCCGTTTCGAAAGCGCCTTTTCGACCTGGCTGCATCGACTGGCCGTGAACGTCGCATTGATGGACCTGCGCAAGAACAATCCTGAGGAGGCCGTGGACGATGCGACCCTCGAGGCGGCCTGTGAACCCGTACATGCATTCTGCGCGGGTGAGCGATCAGATCTGGAAAGGGCTGTCGCCAGTCTGCCGCCGCGCGCGCGCGCCGTTCTCGTCCTGCATGACATAGAAGGCTGGAAACACGAAGAAATCGGTCGCGAACTCGGAATGGCGGTAGGATCATCCAAAGCCCAATTGCATCGTGCGCGTGGCTTGCTCAAGCGCATGCTGGGAGAAAACCATGAATGAATTCGAACTCCGACGCGAATTGCGCGGATTGCGTGCAGACCGCGAACCTGAACAGGATCTCTGGCTGCCGATTGCGCGTCGATTGCAAACCGAAGAAACCGCAGCGCACAAGCCTGCTCGCAAGCGCCGTCTGGCCTGGTTGCCGCTGGGTGCCGCCGCAGCCATCGCCGTATCCCTGAGCGCCGGCATTTTCGCAACGGCGATGCAGGGGCCGTCATACGTGGCATCGCCTGATTCCAGCACGATGGGGCAAGGCATCCCCGTGCAGAATCAGATCGAGCGCGCCCGCGAACTCGCCACCACAGTCGATCCTCGACTGGCTGGCGCCGAGGTCGTGGTCGACGCGGCAAACGCAGAGCTTGAAGATGCCCTGCGGCAACAGCCCGATGCCGTTTATCTGGTCGGATTGATCAATCACACGCATGCGCAACGGCGCAAGTTGGCACGACTCGGCCTCGACGCCGGCTAAAGGATTCATCATGAAAATTGCATCGACACCGTTGTTCTTCGTATTCCTGTCCGCCGCCAGCGGCCTGGCTTTTGCTGGCACGCCCATCAACGAAAGTCGTGATATCGACGCAAGTGCACGCGTGGACATCTCCAACGTGCGTGGCGCAGTCACGGTCAGCGCATGGGATCAATCCAGGGTCGAGATCACCGGCACCCTGGGTGAAGGCAGCAAGGGCCTCGAGATCACCGGCGGCGGCTCGCGCCTTTCGATCAAGGTCAAGGGTTCCGACGACAATGGCTGGTTCAACTGGGGCTCGCGCTCCCGAATGGAAGATACGATCCTGAATATCAGGGTCCCGACAAGCGCAGAATTGCGCGTCGACACGGTCAGCGCGGAAATCATCGTAACCGGCACTGCTGGCCAGCTTCTCAAGGCAGACAGCGTCAGCGGCAAGATCCGCATCGACAGCACGGCCAGGGAGCTGGAGATCGGCTCGGTCAGTGGCAGCGTGGATCTGAGCGGACGCGGTGAACGTGTCCAGGTTGAAACCGTGTCTGGCGACATCGAAATGCGTGCAAACCATGGCCGGCTCAAGTTCGAGACCGTCTCCGGCAACATCACTGCGGCAACAGGCGAGTATCGCGAGTTCACCGGCAGCTCGGTTTCCGGCGATATCAGCCTGCGCGGAACGCCATCGGGTGATGCGCGAATCAGTGCCGAAACCATGAGTGGCGATGTCCGCATGGACATGCCCGGAGAACTCTCCGCACGCATTGATGCCGAAACCTTCAGCGGCCGCATCCGTAGCGATTTTGGCAGCGTAAAGGAACCCGAACACGGCCCCGGACGTTCGCTGGAGACGACCATCGGCGATGGCAGCGCACGGATGACCATTGAAACTTTTAGCGGCGATATAACCATTCGTCGCGAATAGATTCGTGAATCGTAGAAGGGTACAGTGAGCTGGCTGTTGTTTTGCCGGCCCACAAGGAGAGCCACTTCCATGCAGAGGCTCAAGAACCACCAATCCCTGGCCATTCTGCTCGGCTCCATTTTGTCGATTCCTGCCATGGGTAGTGCGCTGGCACGGCTCCCTGGCGTTTCGGGTACCAGCCCCATCCAGATCACGACGGTGCCGGAGGAATTTACCGGATCCACCCTTGACGGGACCTCGGGCGTTTCCGCACTGACATCGCCAGCCTGTGCCGGAGCAGCTGCCATGCCGGCGGCAGAAGTAATCTATACCTGGGTTGCGCAACCGCCAACCGGCCTGCATATCGATTTCACGGTGACGCCGGCAAACGGCTTCGATACAGCCATCTACGTCCTCGCCGAGCTGGACGACGGTGCGTCCTGCGTCATTGTTGCGGATAATTTCGGCCCCGGTATACAGGAAGACATCCACCTCGAAGAACTGCTCGTTCCCGGCAATCGCTACTACCTGTATGTCGATTCGGCCGTTGGTGCCCAGCATGCCGGGGACTTCCACCTGCTGGTGTGGATGTTTATCAGCGTGGAACTGCAGTCTTTCGATATCGACTGAATGCGGGTTGTCCCTCGCGTACAATGCGCGACCCTTGGGCGGCCCAAATCGTGGCCGCGGCATATTCGGGCCAGACTATGAGCAACCACGCCAGCGAAATGCGCCGACGACGCACCTTCGCCATCATCTCCCATCCCGACGCGGGCAAGACCACACTTACCGAGAAGCTGCTGCTGTTCGGTGGTGCGATCCAGATGGCCGGCTCGGTCAAGTCACGCAAGACCGCGCGACATGCCACCTCGGACTGGATGGCCCTGGAAAAGGAGCGAGGCATCTCGGTGACCAGCTCGATCATGCAGTTCCCCTATACCGGACGCATCGTCAACCTGCTCGATACGCCGGGCCATGCTGACTTTTCCGAAGATACTTATCGCGTGCTGACCGCAGTCGACTCGGCGCTGATGGTGATCGACTGCGCCAAGGGCGTGGAGGAACGCACGATCAAGCTCATGGAAGTCTGTCGTTTGCGCGATACGCCCATCATGAGCTTCATCAACAAGCTCGATCGTGAGGGGCGCGCACCGATCGAACTTCTCGATGAGGTGGAATCGGTACTCGGTATTGCCTGCTCACCGATCACCTGGCCAATCGGCATGGGTTCGCGGCTCAAGGGCGTCTATCACCTGTTGCTCGACGAGGTGCACATATTCGAGCCCGGCAAGAATTTCACCCGCCAGGATTCGACGATCTTCAAGGGCATCGACGATCCTGCCCTGCGCGCACGCATCGGCGAGGACGCCTGGAAGGAATTGCACGAGGAACTGGAACTGGTGCGCGGGGCATCGCATCCGTTCGACAAGGATGCCTACCTGGCAGGCAAACTGACTCCTGTGTTCTTCGGCTCGGCGGTAAACAACTTCGGCGTGCAATTGCTGCTCGATTTTTTCGTCGAACATGCTCCGTCGCCGAGGTCACATGAAACCACGACGCGCACCGTCAGTGCCGATGAAGCACCCATGACCGGATTCGTCTTCAAGATCCAGGCGAACATGGATCCCATGCACCGGGACCGGGTCGCGTT
>NZ_JBAWHJ010000041.1:0-7381 GCF_049593775.1 Dokdonella sp.
GCATGGCAGGGCTCTCGCTGCGCCAGGATGCATCGCGCTATTTCGAATGGCACCACACCGAAAACGATACCCTGGACAAGGTTGATCCCGAACAGTTGCGCCAGAACGTTGCGGCATACGCAGTGGCGATGTACCTGGCTACATCTGCCGAAGGTGACTTCGGCTCCGCGCCGGGCGCATTCGAGAAGGAAGAAGCGGAACACTAGGTAGCTTGCGCATCGCGATCATGCGGCGCAGTCCATTCGAAGGAAGCTCGTCAGGAGTGCTACCTCGGCCAACCGGTCGGCGGGTGAAATCCAACACGATGCGTTGAGCATTGCCCCTGACCAGCCTCCCGATACTCAGGTCCGGCGCAACCCGGAGCATTCTTCAAAACTCCGGGCCGGCAGGTTCAATCGCACGAACGCCTGCGCCTGCAATGCAAGCGGCGAACCTGAGGTCCAATTTGATCAACAGGTTTTTCGTGGAGCACGCCTACGTTACCCTGCATGCAAGGTTATTCATGTAGGGAGTGGGCTCGGTGTGCAAGTTCCTCAGTGTGTTCGGATTGCTCCTGGCATGCCTTGTGCCGCAGCACGGCCTGGCCCAATCATCTGAGGTCGAACCTGCTTCGCAGCGGCTGATCGTCGGCGTCAAGGTTGCCCCGCCGTTCGTGATCGCCGAAAGCAATGCCTACGCCGGCCTCGCCATCGACCTGTGGGAAGAAGCGGCAGTCCAGAACAACTGGGCGTTCGAGTACAGGCAGTTTGAACTGGAGGAATTGCTCGAGGCGGTCAGTCGCGGCGATGTGGATGTCGGAATCGGTGCCATTACGGCCACCGCCGAACGTGAAGCCGACATGGATTTCGCGCACGCCATCATCAGTTCCGGCCTGGGCGTGGCGGTACGCAGCAACCACCGCTCCGGCTGGCTTGCTGCGGTAGGCGCACTGTTCTCGCCGGCGTTCCTCAAGATTATTGGCGTGCTGGTCCTGTTGTTGTTCAGCGTTGGCGTCCTGGTCTGGTTGCTGGAGCGCAAGGGAAACCCGGAACACTTTGGCGGAGGAAGCGGAAACGGAATTTTTTCCGGGTTCTGGTGGGCAATCGTCACCATGACCACGGTCGGCTATGGAGACCTCGCCCCGCGCACGATCGGCGGTCGCCTGTTGGGGATGATCTGGATGGTGACAGCCCTTCTTGTCGTCTCCTTCTTCACGGCCTCGATCACCAGTGCACTGACAGTCGGCCAGCTCAGCCAGCGCATCAGCAATGCCGATGACCTGGCCGGAGCGGTGATCGCCAGCGTCGCCGATACAACCAGTGCGGAATGGCTGGAGCGCCGCGGCCTTGAATTTTCCACCGCTGCCGATGTCGATTCGGCACTACGCGAGCTGGCCGATGGTCAGGTGGACGCCGTGCTCTACGACGCGCCGTTGCTTCGCTGGGAAATCAATCGCAAATTTCGCGGCATGCTGCATATCCTGCCGCTCGTTCTGGAACGTCAGGACTATGCGTTCGCCCTTCCCGATTCCAGTCCTCTGCGCGAGGAGCTGGACGCATCCATTCTGCATGCGATCAACGCATCCGATTGGCATGTGCGCGTGTCCGAATACCTGGGCGAACACAAGTAGCCCGGAGCGTGGCTCAGGCTATTTCGTTGTATCCGGGCATGGGGTCAGCGGGTCTGCCGCCAGTATTCGCCGAGCACGACAGCCGCACTGGCAGCAATATTCAGGCTGTCGACCAGCCCGCTTCCCGGAATGCTCAGGCGTTGGTCGGCCGCTTCGATCAGGGCCGCACTCATGCCTTCACCCTCGGCACCAAAGACGAGCACCGTTCTCTGCGCCATTCGCGTCGAATAAAGCTCCTGCCCCTCACGAGGAACTGTCGCAGCGATGGTATAGCCCGCCTCACGCAACTGTGAAAGTGCAACGGCTTCATCCTCGACCCTGGCCAGTGCGACCATTTCGGCACCACCTTCCGCTACACGTGCGGCGGCTCCGGACAAATCAAGCGAAGATGCCGCTGGCACGATGACGCCACCCGCGGCGAAATGCGCTGCGCTGCGCAACAAGGCACCGAAATTATGCGGATTGCCCACGCCATCCAGCCAGATCAGCAGTGATCTGGCGGGCGCAGGTTCCTGCATGCCGAGCAACTCGGTCAAGCCAAGTGGTGCCTGCCGAAGCATCTCGAAACACAGGCCCTCGTGGTGTCGCGAGGCAGTCAGCTTGTCGAGATCGGTGTTCTCAACGACGCGATAACCCAGTCGGTTCTTCGCGCACCAGGCAAGCACGGGTTTCAATTCGTCGATTCGTGATTCGAGAAGATAGACCTTGCGCAAATCATTGGGTCGCCTGGCAAATGCAGCCAGGCAGGCATTGAGTCCGTACAGGCGAAGCTCCCCACTGGGGCGGGCAACACGCGGGCGTGATTCGAATCCCTGCTCAGGTGGCGCGTCGGCAACTTCGGGCGCGCGAGCACGCTCTGGCGGCTTGGTGCGGCTCTTCCAGGGCGAAGGCTGCCCTGGCTTGCCGGACTTCCACGGATTGTCGGACATGTCAGCTATTCCGTCTGCTGGAATCGGGTTGGGGCCGAAGCATGGCATACATCCACAAGTCGAATACCTCGTTGCGCTTGATCGCCGCACGTCGCAGCGTACCTTCGCGCACGAATCCACTCTTCTCGAGAACGCGCGCAGATGCCGGATTGTTCGACAATACGGTAGCTTGCAGCCGTTCGAAACCGTAGCTTGCGAAAACGTATTCACACCAGCGCGGCACGATGCGACTCATGATGCCCATGCCCCAGTAGCGACGCCCCAGCCAGTAGCCGAGCTGACCGCCAATGCGCAGTGTGTCTTCACCCGGACGCAACCCGATGCCGCCGACAGCTTCGCCATCGATCTCGATGGCAAGCACCACGGAAGGCGCCTCGACTGGATGGGAGAGGAAATTGTTCGCGTCATTGACCGTATACGGGAACGGAAACCGATCCGACAAGCCTCGCGACACGCCTTCGTCATTGGCGTGCCGAAGCAGCGACTCACGGTCATCCAGAGTCCAGGGGCGCAGTACAAAACCCTCGCCCTGCACCACTGGAGCGCCCTGGCTCACGCGTGGCCACCAACCGTAGGCGTTTGCGCATCGAGTTGTTCGATCTTGCGCGTCAATGCGTCGGGAGATCGCGTATACGGCGCAAGCAAGGCATAGAACGAAGGCACGACATACAGGGATAGCAGCGTCGAAAACGCCACGCCGAAGATCACCACCACACCGATTGCCGAGCGACTGGCCGAGCCAGGCCCGCCAGCCAGAACCAGTGGCACTGCGCCTGCCATCGTCGCCACCGAAGTCATCAGGATGGGCCGCAGACGTACTGCAGCCGATTCGGCAATGGCATCCTTGATCGCCATGCCTTCATCGCGCAACTGATTGGCGAATTCGACAATCAGGATACCGTTCTTCGCAGCCAGGCCAATCAACATCACGATGCCGATCTGACTGAACAGGTTCAACGTATTTCCGGTCAGCCAGAGGCCGATCAAGGCACCGAGTACGGCCAACGGTACCGTCAGCATGATCACGAACGGATGAATGAAGCTTTCGAACTGGGCTGCAAGCACGAGATAGACGATCAGCAGTGCAAGTGTGAACGTCAGCAGCACGGCACCTCCGGCCTTGAGGTACTCGCGTGAATCGCCCTTGTAGTCGATTTGAGCTTCAGGGGGCAATTCCTCACCTGCGGTTTTCTTCACCCACTCCAGTGCCTCACCCAGCGAATATCCCGGTGCCAGGCCGGCCGACAGGGTGATTCCGCGCAGCCGATTGAACCGGTTCAGGCGTCCAGGTTCGGCCAGCTCACTCAAGCTGACAAGATTGGCCAGCGGGATCAGTTCGCCACTGCGGGAAGAACGCACGTAGAGATTGTCGAGATCAGCGGGTTCGGCGCGATCATCGCGCTGCGCCTGCATGATTACGTCGTACTCCTCGCCGCCATCGACGAAGGTCGTGACCCGGCGACCTCCCATCATGGTTTCAAGCGTGCGCCCGATTTCCTGGGCCGAAACGCCGAGATCGGCTGCACGAGCCTGATCGATGTTGACCCGCATCTGGGGCTGGGTTTCCTTGTAGTCGGAATCGGGATTGGTCAGGCCGGGATTCTCATCCATGCGGGCGAGCATTCGATCGCGCCATACGGCCAACTCCTCGTAGTCAGGACCGCCAAGGACGACATTCAGCGGCTGCCCGCCGCTCCGAACAAGTCCGGTCCGGTAAGAAGGAATGGCACGGACCGCGGGCAACCCGGCGAGATCCATGCGCAACTTGTTGGCGACTTCAGGCGTCGATTCACTGCGCTGCTGCCAGTCCTTGAGGAATACCGTGATACGCCCCGTATGCATTTCCTGACTTGCGCCATAGCTTCCCGGCACACGTGAATTGAATCGCTCAATGGGGCCATCTTCGCCAATCAGGTCGAAGAACTTTTCCTCGACTTGCTGCATCTGTTCGACCGTGTAGTCGTAGCCGGCGCCTTCCGGCCCGCTGACCGAGACAAACAGCACGCCCTGGTCTTCGGTGGGGGACAGCTCCGTCGGCACCGTATTCAGGAGCAGGCCGCTGACGACAAGAGCCGCCACCATGAGCAGACCGAAAATCACCGGCTTGCCGCTGCTTCGCACGATCTGGCGCCGGTACATTTGGGTCAGCCGGTCGAGATAGCGATGGATCCAGACGTTGAAGCCGCGCTTGCCACTGTGGGGCCGCACCAGTTTGGAAGCCATCATTGGCGTCAATGTCAGCGCAACGAATGCAGACAACGCGACGGCACCGGCAAGGGTCACGGAAAGCTCGCGGAACAATCGCCCCGTGTTGCCCTCCATGAAACCAATCGGCAGGAATACCGATACCAGCACGGCCGTGGTCGCAATGACGGCGAAAGCAACCTGTCGTGCGCCGCGCTTGGCCGCAATCAGGGGTGGCTCGCCAAGGTCAACCCGGCGCTGGATGTTTTCAAGTACGACGATCGCGTCATCAACGACCAGGCCAATGCACAACACCAGGGCAAGCAGTGTCAGCAGGTTGATCGAAAACCCGAATGCATACAGGCCGATGAACGCGGAAATCAGGCAAACCGGCACCGTCACCGCAGGAATCAGGGCCGAGCGTGCGCTACCAAGGAACAGGAAGATGACGATGACGACGAGCACGCCGCCTTCAATCAGGGTCGCGTAGACACGATCGACCGCGGCCTCGATGAACAGGGTCGAGTCGTAGGCGACGAAAATCTCCGTGCCCTCGGGTAACGACTCCTGTACGCGCTCAGCCTCGGCACGAGCAGCACGTGCGACATCCAGGCTATTGGCAGTCGATGTCTTGACGATGCCCAGACCGACATTGAACTGGCCGTTGCTGCGCAAGTAGGAGCGTCGCTCCTCTGGGCCGCGCTCGACAGTAGCAACATCGCCCAGGCGCACCACGTAGCCGTCGCTACCCTTGGCCAGCGCCATCGTCGCGAAATCGTCCGCGTTCTGATAGCCGCGCTGAACGCGCAACGTGAAATCGCGCGAGCCAGACTCGAGCCGGCCTGCGGGCAGCTCTACGTTTTCGCGGCGCAAAGCCGCTTCGACATCGGATACGGCAAGGCCGCGAGCAGCCAGGGCTTCGCGATCAAGCCAGATGCGCATGGCGTAGCGCTGGCCGCCGCCGATGAAGACACGAGCCACACCCTCGATCGCAGACAGGCGATCGGAGACGTAGCGCTCCGCGTAATCGCTCAGCTCCAGCGCGTTCATGCGATCCGATCGCATGTTGAGCCACAGTATCGGGCTGGAATCGCTTTCGACCTTGGACACTTCCGGCGGATCAGCCTCTTCCGGCAGACGGTCCTGGACGCGGCTTACAGCATCGCGCACATCGTTGGCAGCAGCCTCGATGTCGCGAGTCAGATTGAACTCCATCGAAACATCCGAACTGCCATTGCGGCTGCTCGACTCGATCACGTCGACACCCTCGATGCCGGCCAACGCATCTTCCAGCACCTGAGTGATGCGGGTTTCCACGACAGCTGCCGAAGCACCCGGATAGTTGACGTCGACCGACACGATGGGCGGATCGATGGCCGGCAACTCGCGCAGGGTCAGGCGCGAAAAGGACATGACGCCAAGCACGATCAGCAACAGGCTGACTACGGCGGCGAATACCGGCCGTCGAATCGAGATGTCGGAAAGGCTCATTCTGGTTCCGTCCCCGCGCGGCTCGTGTCCACGATCATTGAACCGTCGCGCAATTTCACCGTGCCATCCCTGACGATGCGCGTGCCGGCTTCGAGCCCGTCAAGCACTTCGACCATGCCACCCTTGCGCGCTCCCAGGGTGACTATTTCGCGCTTTACCTTGCCTGTGGTGTCGACAACGTAGACGAACGAATCCGTACCGATCTGCTCGATCGTGATCTCGGGCACCGCCAGCACTTCGCGTTCCGGGCGCAATACGCGCACCGTCAGCAACATGCCCGCACGCAACGCACCATCCTCATTTGGAATTTCCGCACGAACGAGAATTGCCCGGGTTACCGGATCCACGCGCGAATCCACCGACACGATGGCGCCGTCAAACGAGCGCCCCGGATAGGCCACGCTGGTCGCCTGGACGTCGAGACCGGGGCTCAGTGCCGCGAGGAAACGCTCAGGCATCGAGAAATCGAGGGTGATCGTGTCGATGTTGTCGAGGGTAGTGATCACTGTGCCTGGCGTAACCAGTGCACCCACGCTGACCTGGCGCAGTCCGAGCACGCCGGAGAATGGAGCCGTCACGACACGATCGGAAAGCTGGGCGCGCAGGAAGGCGACTCGCGCCTTGCTCGACTCCTGCGTGGCTCTGGCCGTATCAGCCACCTGCTGCGATACGGTGCCCTTGCCGACGAGATCGTCGTTGCGTTGCATCAGGCGCTCTGCGTCCTTGTAATTCGCCTGGGCCTCGGCCAGGGCAGCCACCTGCTGGCCTGATGTCATCTCCACCAGCACATCACCGGCATCCACGTGCTGCCCATCCCTGAAGTTCACCTTGCGCACGGTTTCAGTGATCTTCGCGGTCAGGGTGATCGACTCACGCGCCTTGGTCGTCCCCACCGCCTCAAATGAATCCACCCACGTGACGGTTTCGACGATGGTCGTGGTGACAGGCACCGCAGGCATGGGCGATTTGGCTCCGCCACCCGACTCCGGACCCGAGCAAGCCGCAAGCGCGAGGAGGGAGATGGCGACTAGGATGGCTTTCCTGTTGAGCATTTTTCTGCGGTTTCCCAATGAGATGTCTTGGTGCGTGTGCTGCATGGTGCCAAGTCTGGCTGTGATCAGACCGCCGAACGCGTCTGATTCATTCGTTTCACGACCCGCCTCGCCCG
>NZ_JBAWHJ010000042.1:0-3763 GCF_049593775.1 Dokdonella sp.
CTTGATGACCTTGTCGAGTGAGACACGGTGCTTGCCATCGCCGCGCATGGCCATGCGCTGGGCATTGATGGCCTTGACCGAACCCATGGCATTGCGTTCGATGCAGGGAATCTGCACGAGGCCGCCAATCGGATCGCAGGTCAGGCCGAGGTTGTGCTCCATGCCGATCTCGGCGGCATTCTCGACCTGATAGATGCTGCCGCCGAGTGCGGCAGTCAGACCACCGGCCGCCATCGAACAGGCCACGCCGACTTCGCCCTGACAGCCGACTTCGGCGCCAGAGATCGATGCATTTTCCTTGTACAGGATGCCGATCGCGCCGGCCGTGAGCAGGAAGTCGATGATCCCCTGCTCGTCGGCTTTCGGGCAGAAGTGTGCGTAGTAGTGCATCACCGCCGGCATGATGCCGGCGGCGCCATTGGTCGGCGCGGTCACCACGCGACCGCCTGCGGCGTTCTCTTCATTGACTGCCAGCGCATACAGGTTGACCCAATCGAGGATGGTCAGCGGATCACGCAAGGCCTGCTCGGGGCGATCGCGTAGCTCGGCCACCATGGCCGGTGCACGTCGCGCGACCTTGAGCCCACCGGGCAGCACGCCGGTCTGGCGCATGCCGCGCGCTACGCAATCCTGCATTGCTTTCCATAGGGTCATCAGGCCCTCGCGAATTTCCTTTTCGGGCCGCCAGACCTGCTCGTTGCCCAGAATCACCTGAGCAATGCTCAATCCGGATTTCTCGCACTGCGCAAGCAACTCGTCACCACTGTTGAACGGGTAGGGGACAACAGTCGTGTCGGCAACGATGCGATCGTCCGCAGCTTCATCATGGTTGACCACGAATCCCCCGCCTACCGAGTAGTAGTCGCGCGAGGCGAGTTCGTTGCCCTCGGCATCGAACGCGGCAAAGCGCATGCCGTTGCTGTGATAGGGCAGCTTCTGGCGCTTGTTGAAGACAAGGTCGGTCTTTTCGTCGAAATCAATCTCGTGCTTGCCGAGCAGGTTGATCCGTTTCGTGCTGCGGATACGCGACAGCTTCTCCTCGATGATGTCGGGATCGATCCGATCGGGCCATTCCCCTTCCAGCCCGCACAGCACAGCCTTGTCGGTGCCATGGCCGCGACCGGTCAGTGCCAGCGAACCGAACAGCTCAACCCGGATGCGGGTTGTCTTTGCGAGAACGTCACGCTCGTCCAGCCAACGCGTGACAAAGCGCGCGGCAGCTCGCATCGGCCCCACCGTATGCGAAGACGATGGGCCGATGCCAATCTTGAACAGGTCGAATACGCTGACAGCCATGGGCAGGGAATCCAGATTCGTAGACGCCGGATTCTACGCCGGCCTGGTGGTGGGCGCTTGCTGGGAGCGTGATCGCGCCAAGCGGGTTCATTCGAAGTGCTGGAAATTCCATGCAACGCCGGCCCACTTGATGCCTTCTACTGGGGCATGGGCGGGGCCTGAACTTGAGAAAACTAGTCGACAGTCTTGGCTACAACACCGGTCAGGCGTTCGCTAAGTCCGGAATTCCTCACAACATCCACGTAGTAATAGTAGGTCCTGCCGGACTCGACATCAGCGTCTTCGAAACGCACGGTATTTTGCGCAGAATCTGAAGCTGAACTCTTCGGACGCACGAGCTCCTTGCTCACGCGAAGAAATGGGCCGGTACGACTGGTAGCTCGATATACATTGAATCCGAAAACATCCGGATTTGGCTTGATTTGCCAACTCAGAACTGCGGGTTTGGCGGCAATTGCCAATTCGCCCAAGGCGAGCAACGCCATTGCCATCATTCCGGTCTTCCAGCTAGTCATCGTCAGATCCGTTGTCGATCAAACTTGGCGCTTCCTTGTTTCGGGAAACGACTGCGGAGTATGGGACGGGCACGTCGGACTCAGAGCCGTTTTGCTTGACCAGCACTTTTGCTTCACCACTTTGCGGACCGGTACGTTGAGGATAAAACGTCAATTTTAGACTGGAGCAGTCCGGGCGCTTCTTGACGCAAGGGGAAACCTCGTATGCACGAATGAGATTCTTCGGATCGGTTACTTTCTCCACGCTAAACGCTGTCCCCGTCCTGCTCGACAGCTCGATGAAGTGGAAAGCCGGTTGCCCCATTGACATCAGTCCATAATCAAGAGGCACTGTGTCGGGTACGATGTCCCCGAAAACGTTGGCCCGATAGGGGATGTAGAGAACTGGTTGGTCAGCGACATTGGTTGTCAGCTCAAGTGTGCCGACAAGGATTCCACTTGGCGCGTCGGGCTTGAGGTGGGTGTCCAAGATCAATTGCTGCGGGTCGATCGAGTTGACTGCCTTTGCAGTTACCCATCCCGCTGCGTCGGCAATTTCGATCGCGCTCAGTTTCATCACGTCGCGAGAGGACACCTTGGCCTGAACCCGGCCTCCCTTGCTGCGGTCCACATTGCCGAAGTCAACCATGAATCGCTCAGGCACATAGGAGGTTCTTACAAAGGTAGTGACAACGAGCCGGTACGGCGCCAGATTCTCGCTGGTGCCTACGACCGGGGATTCATCCGTGTAGATTCCGACGCGTGAAGACAATTCGCCCAACATGCCGAAGGTCTCCAATCCGATCTTGAAGCTGCCCTTTTCCCCGGGACGCAGTGTTTGTGGCAGCCCCGAAACCAAGCCGATGGGCGAGCGCACAATGGCCTTCTCGATCGTGATGGGGTGGCTGGATTCATTCGAGGCTTCCAGCGTCACCCATGCTTCCTTGCCTGCGAAAACAGGCGAAGCCGCCCAGACGCGTTGTTCGAATAGCAGGTTGCCATTCAGCCACTTGGCGGAAACCGCTGATCGCGAATCGGGAATGGATTGCGCCAGTATCGATGCCGGAAACAAAAAAAAGACCGCCGCCTTCAAGGCGGCGGTCTTCAGGGGTCCGGTGATCAACGAATCAGTCGACCTCAAAGTTGGTAAGCTCCACGGGCAACGTTCCGGCAACCGTCAGCGAGTAGTCGCTGCAGGACGAACCTCCGGCAGCATAATAGGAGTCGATGTAGGCGTAGTAGGTGCCTGCAGGCGCGTTCGATGCCGGGAATTCTCCGTAATTGGTGTCTGGCGCGGTTGTTCCAATTGAAAGCCCGCTTGGAACTCCGCCGCCAATGCTGTCCCGAAATGCTACGCAGCTCGTCCCCGATCCGCACGCGCTGACTAGAAAAATGCCCAGGTCAGCACTTGCTGGTGTCAGTAGAATGTCGGAAGCAATGTTGTCTCCGATATTCACCTGCCAGAATTCCTCCGGGCCTGGATAGCCGTCGACAAGTGAACCGCAAAGCGCGTTGTTGTAATTTGTTATGGCACTGGGCGAACCACAGTTATTGCCATTGAACGTGCCCGTTCCACTGATGATGCCTTCGGCATTACTGGCGCACGTGCCCGCCGGAACTGGCGGCGGCGGAATTACCGAGGATTGGGTTGTGCTGAATCGATGATTCTGCGCACTAGCCAAGCTGGCAATTAGAAGCAATCCTGCAGCAGCGACAGATATAGACGAAGAACGAATGCAATTCATAGTGAAACCCCCAGTGAACCTATTACGAAAACTGAGCGCATTTTTTTTGATGCGCCGCGATGGCCCCAATGTCCAGGCTAGGAGCAGAAGCCTTAGCATGTCTCGATCTACGGGCACAAGTCAATACTTGAGGAGATTCAGTTTGGGCGCGGCGCTGCTCGTGTCTGCACTTCTGGCGATTTCAGCATGCAATGGCTCGCCCGGGCGTCCAAACGTGTTGCTGATCAC
>NZ_JBAWHJ010000043.1:0-8958 GCF_049593775.1 Dokdonella sp.
CAATTGCCCAGCATCTGGATGATCACATCAGCAACAAGTCCTCGTTGTTCGAATCCGAGCAACGTGTCCGTGTCGGCGACGACAAATGGATCTGGGTATTGGCTCGCGGCAAGATCGTCGAACGCACTGCGGAAGGACGTCCACTGCGCATTTGTGGCACGGCCCGAAACATCACCGCCACGCGGGATGCCGAACGCGAGCGGCGCATCGTGCAGGAAGTGATCAACAGCATGCGTGAGGCGGTCACCGTCTGTGATCTCGAATTCAAGTTCGTGTCGGTAAACCCGGCATTCACGCGGATAACCGGTTGGCAGGAACACGAGGTGGTCGGCCAATCGGCAGCCGTCCTCAACTGTGCGCAACATTCGCCGGAGTACTACCAGAACATGCGCGAGTCGATCGCTCGCGAAGGCTTGTGGCGCGGTGAGCTGTGGCAGCGCCGCAAGGATGGCGAAGAATTCCTGTCCTGGCTGCAGAGCTCCGAAGTGCGTGATGCGCACGGCAAGCGGACACACTACATCGGCGTGTTGACCGACATCACCGAACGCAAGCGCAACGAGCAGGAGTTGCGCTATCTGGCCAACTACGACACGTTGACCGGGCTGCCCAACCGGACCCTCATGGCCGAGCGACTGGGCCATGCAGTGATTCGCGCACGCCGCGGCGGGCGCAAGGTTGCCGTTCTGTTCCTTGACCTCGACCGCTTCAAGCATGTGAACGATTCGATGGGCCACGCAGCGGGTGACCGCATGCTCAAGGCCGCCGGCAGCCGCCTGCGCGACAATGTCCGTGACGGCGACACCGTGGCCCGCATCGGTGGTGACGAGTTCACGGTTGTTCTCGAGGAGCTCTCGGATGCGGGCGAGGCCGAACGCGTGGCGCAGAAGCTGATCAGCGCGTTCGAGCGGCCGTTGGAACTGAACGATGGCCAGGATGTGGTGATCTCGCCGTCGATCGGCATCAGTCTGTATCCCGATCACGCGCAGACGCCGACTGATCTGCTCAAGTTCGCCGATACAGCCATGTACCAGGCCAAGGATCGTGGTCGCAAGACCTTCATGGTCTACACCGAGACCATGGATGCTGCCGCGCGAATGCGTGCGACGCTGGTGGGTGCCTTGCGCAAGGCCATGGAGCGCGGCGAATTCAGCCTTGTCTATCAGCCCAAGCTGTCCCTTCTCGATGAGCACATCACCGGTGTCGAGGCCCTTTTGCGCTGGCACAGCCAGGATCTGGGCGAAATTTCACCGGTCACCTTCATTCCGGTTGCCGAGGAATCCGGGCTTATCGTCGAGATTGGCGACTGGGTCCTGGTCAAGGCCTGCGAGCAGCTGGCCAGCTGGCACCGCGATGGCCTCCGCGACATCTCCATGTCGGTCAACCTGTCTGTCCTGCAGCTGCAGCGTGGCGACCTGACCCAGCGGCTGTGTGACATTCTCGCCGACAACGACATGGCTCCGAATCAGCTTGAGCTGGAACTCACCGAGAGCGTGATCATGGCCAATGCCGAGCAATCGATCAGCACGCTACGCCAGCTCAAGGCGGTCGGTGTGACCCTGTCGATTGATGACTTCGGCACCGGCTATTCGTCGTTGAGTTACCTGCGGCGCTTGCCCATCGACGCGCTCAAGATCGACAAGGAATTCGTCGGTGACATCACCACCGACCCGGACGACGAGGCGATCACCGCTACGGTCATAAACATGGCGCATTCACTGGGCCTGAACGTGGTCGCCGAAGGCGTCGAGACCGCCGAGCAGGCCGAGTACCTGCGCGAACAGGGTTGCGACGAGATCCAGGGGCACTGGCTTTCCGTACCCCTGCCGCCGGATGCCTGTTTCACCTTCCTGCGCGACCGCGCCCACAAGCGCCAAGAGGTGCTAGGTGACCAGCCCGGCCGCTGAATTCGCCAGGCCAGCCGCAACGATGGCTGGCATGCTGGCGTTACTGCGGATACGCTCGCGGTTCCCGTAGGCTACCGGTGTATAGTTCGGGCCATGCCAGAGAAAGAACAAACCCAGACAGAACTCGCCGAGATCAGCGCCAGGATCGACGAACTGGTTGAGCTTTGCCGCCGTCTGAGCGAGGAAAACCGCAGCCTGCGGCAAAGCCAGGAGCAACTCTCCAACGAGCGTGCCGGATTGATTGCCCGAAATGAACAGGCGCGCACACGAGTCGAAGCCATGATTGGCCGGCTCAAATCACTGGAGCAGAATCAGGCATGAGTGAGCCGGTCTCGGTACGAATTCTCGATCGCGAATACCTGATTGCCTGCAAGCCGGAAGAGCGGCCCGGGCTGGTGGCGGCTGCCGCCTATCTGGATGGAAAGCTCCGCGAGCTGCGTGACAACCACCGTGGTGGCGGCCTGGAGCGCATTGCCGTGCTTGCCGGCCTGAATATCGCCCATGAACTGCTCGACGTCCAAAAGCGCGAAGCCGATAGTAGCCAGCACTTGGCACAGCATCTGCAAGCCATCAAGACAAAGCTTGCTGCCGGTTTGCCGACGTCACTACAATAGTCCCTGGTGTCCTCGGTAGTGTGCGACAGCGCATTCAACATTTTGCCTTGTTCCTGTATCGACCCCGGGACAGTTGCGTATCAGTCCGTGTGCAAGTCCGCCTCGAGCGGAAAGCCTGAAGACGGTGCAAGACTCTCCCACCTGAACCTTTTGGTTCAAGGTCGTTCGATGCGCATCGCCACAGCGGAGGGCGCCACCTTTTCTCTTTCCGCGTTGCAATCATGACCGTCAACGACGAGCGCAAGTTGCTGCGCGCCAGCCTGCGAGAGCGGCGCAAGGCGCTGACTGCCGCCGAACGCATCGCAGCCGCCGAGGGCGTGGCGAGTTCGCTCGCGCAGCTTGCGGACTTCATCGTCGATGAGCTGATCGCCGGCTACTGGGCGATCGACGGCGAACTGCCCCTGCATGTGGTTGTCGGGCAACTGTCCCAGCGAGGACAGCGATACTGCCTGCCGAGAATCAGCGGCCCCCGCGAACTATCCTTCGTGCCGTGGAGCGCGGGCGCGGAACTGGAGTCCAATCGCTACGGCATTCCCGAACCGGTCTGCACGGAACAGGATCTCCTTGCACCGCAGGCGCTGGACATCGTGCTCGTGCCGCTGCTGGGATTCGATCGCATGGGACACCGTATCGGCTACGGCGGCGGGTATTACGACGCCAGCTTCTCCTTCCTTCGCGACAGAGCCGAGGCCGAACGTCCGCTGCTGGTAGGGATTGGCTACGCGGCGCAGCAACTCGATGCCATTGAGACAGAGGAATGGGATGTAAAACTTGACTACATCGCCACCGAAAAGGAATTGATTGATTGCTGGGGTGATGCGGAATGACCAAGCGGTACTGGCTGATGAAGAGTGAGCCGGAGGAGTTTTCGATAGATGCACTGGCCAAGGTCAAGTCGGAGCCCTGGAGTGGCGTGCGCAACTATCAGGCGCGCAACTTCATGCGCGATGGCATGCAGGTCGGCGACGGCATCCTGTTCTATCACTCCAATTGTGCCGAACCGGGCGTGGTCGGATTGGCCGAAGTGGCGAGCGAGGCGTACCCGGATCCAACCCAGTTCGACAAGCGCAGCGACTACCACGACCCAGCCAGCAAGCCGGAAGAGCCGCGCTGGCTGATGGTCGACGTAAGCTTCAAGCGCAAGCTGGTGCGCACCATCAGCTTGACCGAGCTGAAGGGCCGGCCCGAGCTTGAGGAGTTCGCCCTGGTACGCCGGGGCAATCGTCTGTCAGTAATGCCAGTTGCGCCAACACAGTGGAAACTCATCATCGGACTCGAGAAGGAAAAGAATCATGGCCAATGAAGACGGCAAGCGCCGAGCGGCGCGTGCGGCCATGCGCTTTGTCGAGCACGGCATGACGATCGGCGTTGGCACCGGATCCACGGTGGCCCATTTCATCGACGCATTGGCGGAAAGAAAACATGACATCGAAGCAGCCGTATCGAGCTCCGAACAGTCAACCCGACTGCTTCAGGAACGCGGAATCCGTGTGGTCGATCTCAACTCGACTGGCGAGCTGGCCCTGTATGTGGATGGCGCCGATGAATGTGATCCGGAACGCTGTCTGATCAAGGGGGGTGGCGCGGCGTTGACCCGCGAAAAAATCATTGCCGCGGCCTCGCGTCAGTTCGTCTGCATCATCGACCCGAGCAAGCGTGTGGAGGTTCTCGGCAAGTTTCCGCTACCGGTCGAAGTGATACCCATGGCACGCAGCCATGTCGCTCGGGCTCTTGTCCTGCTCGGCGGGCAGCCAGTCTGGCGTGATGGAGTGGTCACCGACAACGGCAACTGGATTCTCGACGTGCACAACCTGCAGATCAGTGATCCGGTCGGTCTTGAAGCCGAGATCAATCAGATCGTCGGCGTGGTCACCGTCGGCTTGTTCGCGGCCAGGCGTGCGGATGTCGTGCTGACCGGCGAAGCCGGCTAGTCGCTCCTTCCGGTTTCGGGTTCGTCATTTGTCGTCACCGACAGAGGCCACCACCGGTTCCTGTGCGCAGCCGGTCTGGAAGACCCCGGCGGAGCCCTCGCCATTGCCCCGCTGCTGTCGCACCAGTGCGTGCTGCCAGCCTGCCGGAATAGCCTCGTCACTGCCATCCAGGCGTGTGCATTTTCCAGCGATCAGCGCGGCTTGGGCGATGCCGTTCACGTACAGGATGCGCGAGCCAGCCACGGCTGGAACCCGGTTTCCCGCCGTCAGGATCCCAACGAGATTGAGTGGATCGGTCGCTGCGATGGTGACCTGATCATTATCCGGTGTGCGCGAACGGATCTTGCGCAGAAGCGGAATGGCTTCAGGCAAGGCAAACTGTTCGCCGGACAAGCCTGCGATGAATCGCCCGCCACGCAGCTCTCCGCGAGCCTCCAGGCGACGGTACACGCGCACCAGCTCACGCCAGGGTGGAAGCCACTCGGCTTCCCGGGCCAACATTCGCCAGCAGACCACGCCGTAGCGACGCAGCAGGCTGCATGCTGCCTTTTCCACCGCATCGTCCGCCGTTTCCATCGGTCGAAGCACGGATGATTTGCCGTCTTTCGCAGCCACCCGATCAGTCCCCGGCATGGACGGCGGGCTGCTGGCCGCGACCAGCGCCCAGCGTCCGGCATCCTCGATATCGGCAAACAAGGCATGACGTGTCCGTCGTCCACGTTTCGACACACGTTTGGCCGCGGGCAACAGCAGGGCGCGCAATCCGGCAAAGCTGTCGGCGTTGACCAGGCCGCGCGCGACCAGTTCGGCGAGCGCATCTTCGAGTTCCACCTTCAGCAGGCGAGTAGAGTCGGCAATCTCGCCGAAGAAGGAGGCGCCGAACTGGCTCAGGTGCTCGAGCACAGCCTGCGCGCGCGAGGAGGCATGCGCCGACTCATGCGCGTGGCAACCGGCGAGCCCGGCCCAGAGCCGCCATCCGCGGCGTGGCAGGATCACGATAGGGGTGCTGCGTACGGGCCCTGCCGCATGCTCGCGTTGTGCCGCTGCGGCGCTGGCAAAGCGCATCCAGACGACCCGCCCACGCTGGCATAGCTCGTCCAGCCAGTGGATTGAATAGTCGGCAATACGCGCAGGTAGCAGCTCCGATTCCCAGGCACCCGCCGCGCACTCGAAACCTTCCAGTTGGGAAAGGGTGGCCGGCAGTGCGTCGGGGCCATGCGCCTGCGTGCCAGGCGCAACGCGCTGCCATTCAAACAGGAATCTCATGAAGTCGCGCGCCTGGACCGGTTCGATCTCGCGCCGCAGCCGCTTGAGCGTGTAGCGATGGATGCGCGCCAGCAGATGGCGCTCGCACCATTCCTCTGCATCGCAGCCCGGAGTAAATTTTCCACGAAGAACGCTGCCCTGTGTCTCCAGCGCAAGCAGCCCTGCCTCGATCAAGTTGACATCAAGCAACAGTGATTCGGCAAGCATCACGATAGTCGTGGGTCCGAGTGCCGTCAGGCGTGCGCGCAGCAACTCGATGAGTGCCGATTCCGCTGTCCACTCGACGGCCGCATATTCGGCCGGAGCTGCAATGCATGGATGCAGGCTGGCATCCGGAAAGACCGCCAGGGCCTGCGGCAGAGTCTCTGCCGCGAACCATCCGCCGGATACATGCACTTCAGGAAACTGATCACGTTTCGCGATGGCGCTCGCTTCATTCGCAATGTCGCGCGTTTCGGCACTGTGAGCATCACAGCTGAAGCGCTTTCCTGTGGAAAGCAATGTCGCTCGACCATCAAGTGCAAGCTGATCGAGCCACCTGCGCCATGACGGGTTGGCTTCGACGTCACGGGCAGTGACCAGGCCGATGCCCATCAGGGTTTCATGCATCTCGTCGAGGTCGCGCGGATCCGGCCAGGCTTCGTCACGCACACTCATGATCGCATCAACATCGAGCGCGCCAAGATCGTCGCCGGACTCGGGGTCGCTCCAACGGCGCATTTGCACGGCCTGGGTTCGACGCTCCTCCAGTGGTGCGTCATCGAGAAACGCATACGGCCGTGCCGTGAGTATTTCTGCGGCCAGCGGCGATGGTTCGGGAAGGTCGCGGGCAACGATCCCGATTGCGCCATTCTCGAGTCCGCGCAGCATTGCCAGCCAGCCCTCGACATCCATGGCCTCGTTGAGGCAATCATCCAGGGTCTGGGCGACCAGGGGATGATCCGGAATCTGCCGTTCGCCGACGATGTTCTCCAGGCAGGCGACCTGATCCGGAAACACCGTAGCGAGCAGATCCTCGGCCTTCATGCGCTGCAGTTGCGCTGCGATCTTGTGCCCGCCACCAAATCGCGGCAGGGCGAGCGCAGTTGTTGCGGCCCAGCGCCAGCGCACGCCGAACAGCGGCGCGTCGAGGACCGCCTGTATGAGGATGTCCCTTGCCGTGGCCGAGTGCAGATACCGCGAAACTTCGATCAGCGGAAAGCTGTGGCTGGTCGACAGGGAGAGAATGATTGCATCTTCGGTTGCTGCCGCCTGCAACTCGAAATTGAACGAGCGGCAGAATCGCTTGCGCAGGGCCAGACCCCAGGCCTTGTTGATGCGGCTGCCGAAAGGCGAATGCAGGATCAGCTGGGTACCGCCGGATTCATCGAAGAAGCGCTCGATGACGATGTGCTCGCGCGTCGGCAACTGACCAAGCGCATTGCGTGCGCGGGCCAGATAGTCGACCAGCTGTTGCGCGGCACTGGCATTGACGCCGAGTGTTCCGGTCAGCCAATCGCGCGCCGCGGCCAAGCGGTCCCGGATCGCTTCGGCATTGCTGCCTTCGATGGACGAAACGTCTGCCGCCGCTACGCTTCCGCTCAGCCGTGCCTCCACTTCGCTGCGCAATCGCGACACGCCAACCGACAGTTCGTCACTGCGCCCAGGCGCTTCAGCGATCCAGAACGGGATGCTGGGTGGCAGCCCATGTGCATCCTCGACCCGAAGCTGGCTGCGTTCGACGCGCAGGATGCGATAGCTCGTGTTGCCAAGCTGGAAGATATCGCCGCCCATGCTCTCGATGGCGAAATCTTCGTGCACGCTACCGACAGTGATTGCCTGCGGTTCGACCACAACGGCGTAGTCGGCGGTATCCGGAATCGTGCCGCCGGAAGTCAGTGCGGTCAGTCGCGCATTGCGTCGCCCCTTTATCCTGCCATGCACGGCGTCGCGGTGAAGATAGCCGGCTCGTGGACCACGCCGGGTCGAGTAACCCTCCGCAAGCATCCGAATGACAGCGTCGAAATCCGAGCGTTGAAGGTTCCGGTAGGGCCAGGCGCGCTTCATCCAGTCGAACAGCGCGCCCTCATCCCATTCCGTGCAGGCGGCTTCGGCGACGATCTGCTGCGCCAGCACATCAAGCGGCGCAAGCGGAATCTTGAGCGCGTCGAGCTCACCGCGCCGAATGCAGTCGAGCAGGGCGGCGCACTCGACCAGATCATCCCGGGACTGGGGAAACAGGCGCCCCTTCGGCGTCGCGCCCACGGCATGTCCGGAACGGCCGACGCGTTGCAACATTGCGGCAATCGAGTGCGGCGAGCCGATCTGGCAGACCAGGTCCACGTCGCCGATATCGATACCGAGTTCAAGCGAGGCCGTGGCGATCAATACCTTGAGTTCGCCGCGCTTGAGACGTTGCTCGGCATCCAGGCGAAGCTCCCTGGCCAGGCTGCCATGATGAGCGGCGACATGCTCCTTGCCGAGGCGCTCCCCGAGATGGCGCGCCATGCGTTCGGCCATGCGTCGCGTATTCACGAAGACCAGGGTCGTTCGATGCGACTCGACGAGCTGGGCCAGGCGGTTGTAGACCGTCTCCCAGACTTCGTTGGACATCACGGCTTCCAGTGGCACCGGCGGTATTTCGATGGCGAGATCACGTTCACGCACGTGACCACTGTCGACGATGGCGCAATCCGGATTGCCCTCGGCGTCGACGTGGCTGGTTCCAATCAGGAATCGAGCGACGTCCTCGATGGGCTTCTGGGTCGCCGACAGCCCGATCCGGGTCAAGCGTCGCTGGCAGAGCGCTTCGAGACGCTCCAAGGTCAGGCTCAGATGACTGCCGCGCTTGTCGTCGGCAATGGCGTGGATCTCATCGACAATGACCGAGCGCGTGCTGGCCAGCATGAGACGACCCGACTCCGATCCCAGCAACACATACAGCGACTCGGGTGTGGTGACGAGGATGTGAGGGGGTGATTTCAGCATGCGCTGGCGCTCGCGCGCAGGCGTGTCTCCGGTGCGCACTGCAGCCCGGATCCCCACGTCGGCCAGGCCGATCCTTTCGAGTTCCTCGCGGATGCCCGCCAACGGTGCCTCGAGATTGATCGCGATGTCGTTGGACAAGGCTTTCAACGGCGAAACGTAGACCACGGTGGTCTGTTCGATCAGGCCAGACTCGACGCCTTCGCGGACCAGTCCATCGATGGCGGCAAGGAAGGCGGCCAGGGTCTTGCCTGAACCGGTGGGTGCCGCGATCAGGGT
>NZ_JBAWHJ010000044.1:0-15168 GCF_049593775.1 Dokdonella sp.
TACTTGACCCGTCCAGCATGCCGCTGCCGTGAGTGACCCAGCACATCTGCTGGAAGGCAACGTCGGGCTGTGCCGAAATGGTCACGCTGTAGTGCGATCCATCGAGCATGGTCGTGGCGAAATCAAAAGTCGTATTCGACGACAACGTGAGGGTGTCACCTCCGTTGTTCTGCACCGAGACACTGGCGCCTGCCGCGAGACCAGAAACGCTGCCACCAATGCTGAACTGGCAGGAATTGCAGACCGGAGTCGACCAGGCACCACGCCCATGGGTGAAGGCAAAGAGCTTCGTTCCGGCCTGGTTGAGCTTCAGGGATTCAACCGGTGTCCGCGCAAACCCGGTGATCTCGACGTTCCAACTGGTGCCCCCATCCATGGACGTGAAAACGCCGAGATCGGTTCCGACGAAAACTTGCTGGGAATCGTTGGGATTCACGACGACCGAGAGTGCCGGAATCTGCGGCATGGCGGTCAGGCCGGCGCCTACGCTCGGCGCCCAGCTGACGCCGCCATCCACTGTCTTGAATACATTGTTGATGCCGAACGCGGACACCGTCGCATACGCAACGTTGATGTTGTTCGGGTCCCAGGCCATCCACGAGATGTTGCCGACTGCGATAAACGTACCACCGGGCCAGGTGCCGGTGTTCGGCGCCGTCAATGCCCCCGCGTTGTAGTGGTAGCACCCGTCGGACATGCCGATCAGCACGCGATTACCATCGAGAGGATGCGTCGCGATCGCCGAAATCGAACCGTTGCCGCAGGTTCCGTTGGCGCCAGTGGCGCGCGTCCAGGCTGTTGCCTGGTTGACGCTGCGCCAGATATCGAAGCCCCCGGTCCAGATCTGCTGGCGATTCCCGTTGTTCATCGTGAACGGTGCGATGAACATGAAACCTGTTCCTGTAATGCCCACGTTTGACGCCACGAACGTGCTGCCGCCGTTGACCGATTTCTGCATCGAGTTTCCGGTAAAGGCCGCGAGCAGGACATCGTTCGCCGCGTTGGCGTCGTTCAAGGTGTCGACGGCTGCGTAGGCACCATCGCCACCCAGCAGAATCGACCAGTTGAGCGAAGGCGAAGTACCGCGTTGCGTGCCGTTGTCCTGCAATCCGCCAAAATAGCTCAGACCATCCGGATAGACCGCACCATCATAAAACTGGGTGGTGACATAACCGTTGTTGAGATCGGTCCAGACAGTGCCACCGGCGACGGGCGCTCCGCATAGTTGGGCAACCGTTGTATTGACCGGTGCACGTGCGTCGTCCGTGCGCTCGATGCCACCGTCGCTGGTCGCAAACAGGATTCGATTGCTGGTGCCGTTGTACTGCGGATGGAACACGAGTCCATGTTGATCGGCGTGGTGGTACTCAGAGTCCACCCCTTTTTCGAACCACCAGTAGCTGGCCGTTCCCCAATCCACACCGGCATTGTCCGAGCGCCACAGGTCGACGCCGCCGGCCCAGACGATATCCGGATTGACCGGATCGACCGCGATGACATTGTCGTACCAGCCCTGGTTGAGAAGCTGCGTACTGCCAAAACCGCACTCGGAAAGCAGTCCGTACACCGGATTGCTCAGCATCAGCTGGTTGATTTTCTGCGCCGTATCGGCAGGTGCCACATTGCCCTGACGTTGGGTAACGAAAGAAGCGGAATCACCATTGACGGAGGAGCGGTAGATGCCATGCAATCCGAATTGCCCGGGGCCTGCACCAGCCGTGCTCTGTGAAGCCATCACATAGACGATGCTCTCATTCGATGGCGCGACCGCGATGGAACTGCGGCCCTGTCCGGGGAGACTCAGCACGCTTGCGAACGTCGACACGTCAGTATCTTCGGCGCGATGGATGGTGCCCTGGAGCGAGCCCCTGCCGCAGGAGACGAACACGTAGCCCGAACCGCCCTGAACCTGCATGGCCATGTCGGTGCAACCGCCCGACGCGCCCGCGCTGATGACCTGGCTCCAGCTGCCGCCGGCGTTGAGCGACCGATACACGCCCGCTCGGGTGGCTGCCCAAATGCGTTGTGTATTGCGTGGGCTGACCAGAATCTTCATCGCATAGTAAAAGTCGGGGGTATTGGTCGACACCAGTTGCGACCAGCTGACGCCTGCATCAATCGACTTGAAGATACCGGCGCCACGAATCGCGTCGCCATTGCCGACGCCCTCGCCAGTACCGGCATAGATCACGCTGGAATTGCCTGGCTCGAACGCCAGCGTGACAACAGCGAGATTGACCATCTGATCAGTCGTGGTTGTCCAGTTTCCTCCACCGTTGATCGATTTCCAGACACCACCAGCAACGCCAGCGGCATACATGATGTTCGGATTTGTCGAATCGATCAGCATCGCGCGCGTGCGCCCACCCTGATTGGTGGGCCCAAGGTTGCTCCAGGCGCCAAGCGCCGTTGCCGGCGCGCCAGCGAACGGATTCACCGATGGATCCTGCGGCCCCGAAATCGACGGGTAGCGTGCTCCCTCGGCGCTGGAGATGCGCGGCATCTTGCGCATCTGCTGCAGTGCCGGAAAATACATTTCAGGGCTGATCGTGCCGATACCCTGCGTCATTGCGCTGCCGCGGGTTCTCAGCGGCCCCGTGCGACTGTTCACGTAGAACTGCTCGGCAAGATCAGGATCGCCAAAGTTGCGTTCCTCGAGATGTTCCAGCTTGCCCTCGAGCTTGGCTTTCTGCGCCGGCGTCAGCGCAACCAGAGGCTTGCCTTGCGTGACGGTGGCATCGGAAGTTGTCTTGCTCGCGCCGGCGGTCGAGGCAGGCACTGTATTGGGCGGAACATCCGCCGCAAACCCGAAACGAAAAACGCAAAGCGCCAATGCGCCTAGGATCAGCTTGTTCAATGTATTCCCCTGGTTGCCAAACTTGCGGGTCACGCTATTTCGTGGCTGGACAGTGAATGCATTCGAGCTTCACTCCGCAAACATGCCTGCCTGGCTACCTGGCGCGGGCGAGAAATTTAGCTTTAAAGCACCCAAAGATTCAACACATATCGCCACGCAACCGATCGGGCGTGTCCGATTCCAGGAAATGGAATGACTGGAGGATAGTCCAGTGCGCCCCGGTTGTTGCCCACAGACACACAGCGGATCGAGACAGGGACATCCAAAGGCCCTCCAGAATCCCGACATGATCCTGCTTCACGACTCTGCGAGTTTCTGCATGCACCCGGACAGCTGCACGAACCATCTGGGGAGCATGTGTGCCGCTGCCGTTTGTGAAAGCCTTCCAGAAAGCGCTTTGCCGCCTGGCGGCCACGCCAACCAGGCAGTCGCTGATCAGGGCAGCGTGTAGTCGAACTCATAGGCGTGCTTGCCATTTTCGATCAGGATGCGCAGCTCTCCCGCGATGCCGGCGAGTTTTTCCGTACCGGAATCCGGGACGACGGTGACACGCCAGTCGCGCGGCACTCCGTCAACCATGACCGCATGGTGCAGCAATACAAAGCTGCCTTGCTGACCTTGAATCGAACCACTGACTTTCTCCAGGGCGACATAGGCACCGGATTTCGATCCGTCGCCGGAGGCAAGCATCTCCCCCGTGGCGCTGCCTTCGATGGCACCGTGATAGCGCTTGTCCAGTGAAATGCGGATAAAGCCAGCCGCTTTGGCGTCCGCATTGTCGGCTTTCTGCGGTGACGTTTTCACGTCGAACGTGCCTTCGGCATGCATTGTCGTAGACTCCTGGGGTTGTGAGGTTGCAGTGGACACGCCGGCCGCCACCAGAACAATGCAGATGAATCCGCCATGCAACACTGGCTTAAAGGACATGATGGTTCCTGGCAGTAGGTGATCAGCCAATTGGACACCGAGGACACTGGCGGTGATTGGAAAAACACGACATCAGATCAGCGTATCGCGGGCAGGGACATGACACGGGAGGTCGGCCCCGCGCGCGGCATCCTGCGAACGGGGGTGGCTTCCGGAAAATTCCATCATGCGCGCATCGCGCCGTGTGAAGCGCTTCGCGAGGTGGTCCAGCATTTCTGGAGCGTGCGCTGGGACCTGCGCGGACATCCCGCGCAGACGCGCGAAACCCTGCCACACCCTAACGTCCACCTGGTCTTCGATGCGCTCGGTGCACGCGTGTATGGCATTCAAGCCGGACGCTTTTCAACGATTCTTGAAGGGCAAGCCGGCGTGTTCGGCGTCAAGTTCAGACCCGGTGGATTTCGCTCATTGCTCGGCCGACCGCTGTCGACGATCCGCAACCGCACGCTGACGGCAGCGGAGATCATGGCTCCTCACGCCCAAGTGCTGGCCAAAATCGATCCCATGGATGATGACGATCTGGGCAAGGCCACGGCAGTGGAATGCATGCTGCTCGGCATGGGTGCTGCTGTCGGAAGCCAGGGCCGGCAAGCTGCATGTATTGTTGACGACATCGCCGACAATCAGGATCTGCTCACCGTTGAGCAACTGACATCGCGCTGGGCAATGACCATCCGCTCGCTGCAGCGGTTGTTCAACGAGCAGGTTGGCGTTTCCCCGAAGTGGGTCATCAATCGGTACAGGATCCACGAGGTCATCGAACGCCTGTCAAAGGGAATACCGACCGACTGGACCCGGCTTGCGCTCGACCTGGGCTACTTCGACCAGGCTCATTTCATACGCGATTTCAAACGCCTGGTTGGCTGCGCACCGGGGGAGTACGCCCGCGGATCCGAAGGCTCTGCGCGATCAGAATCAGCGCTGCGCTCCTGAGGTCCGCCACACGAAACATTGGAAACCTGATCCGGGCTATGAGCTATGAGACGCGAGACTAGCGCACCCCTACCCGACTTCCTCCGTTCTCCCAGCTCTCACCCAGCGGCCCATCGCCTGCTTCCAACGCCGACCCAAGGAATTGTTCGCGTTCACGCTGTTGTGTTGCTGTCGCTATTTGCGCGATGAGATCACGCCGCAGGCGATACGTGGTCCGGAATCGCCAGCCGGTTGCGTTGCATAGTCGTCGGCCTTGCCGTGTACGATCACCGCACGATTGAGAATGCTTTCATGCCCCGTACCAAGGTTGACTCCATCCATGGTGACGTCGACAACAGCAGTTCCCATCGCATTCGCGTCGAGATTTGGAATGTCACCAGCATGATGAGGCATGCTTTTCGGGTGCCCATGTGCATTATCGCCAGGGTTGAAGTGGCCGCCGGCACTCTTTGCCTCCGGCGCACTGCAATCGCCGTTCTCATGCACATGAAAGCCATTGCGACCATTTGGTGCCAGGCCATTGATCGTCCCGGTGATATGGACGCCTTCAGGAGTCGACTTGAATTCCAGCGAGCCACTCACGTTATTGCCATCGATACCCGCGATGCTTGCGCGGGCGTTTGCTTCCGGCGGAGCGGCAAGAGCGTGGCCGCCATCCGACAAGCTGAGCGCGCAGCCCGCAAGAATGATCGAAGCAGTCAGATAGCGCATGGCAATTCTCCGGTGGAAATGAGCACAGGAGTGAAGCTTCACCTATGCAGCTGGAATCAGCGCTGAACCTCGATTCCCTGCGAACGGCTCGCCAGAGTGGACGGAACACACGACGGCTCACAATGACGATACGGATCGTGCAAGGGATGAAGGATGCCGTCATCAGCAAAGAACTGCCCTGACAAACTCTCTACCTCGAATCCGGAGCTACCTATCAAACTGGAACGGTTGGTGCAGCAGCACTCCGCTGATGAAAAACCTCGGCGACCAACAAGTCTTCGTGATTGCCATCGCTGCGACAGATGACTTTGTCGACGGGATGCGTAATTTGTGAACACCCCGATAGCGTCACTACACTCCCCGGCAAATTCAACGTTCCCGCGGCATTGCAATAGACAAAGACGATATCGTTCTCGAACGCACGTGCAGTGCACAGGGAATCAATCAGGTCTATATCCTCTTGCCTGGCAGCCAAGGCGTCCGGCGTTCCTGGTGCATGCAGCGGTACCGACCAGAATGTCGGTGATACAACGAGTTCAACGCCCAATTGGTTCATGGCCGTGAAAATTGGCGGAAAGGCTATGTCCCAGCACACCACCATTCCGACAAGACCAAATCGCGTCGGGAAGACGGAGACGGATGCTCCTGGAGCAATGATCACCTTCTCGGTTTCCCACAGATTTATTTTCCGGTAGATGCCGGCCAAGGTTCCATCGGCCGATATGTAGTGAGCTTGATTGTATAGCGCGATCCCGTCGCCCACCGTCCATGTGCCTGGCACCAGATCGACGCCATAGGTAACGGCCAGCTTTTGCATGTGTGCCAGATACCCTGGCGCTTCCGCGACGAATGCGTTCTGCCCGGCAAGCGGACCGCAGATCGCATCTTCAGGAAATACCACCAGATCCGCTCCACGCTTGGCGGCAGCCTGAATAAACTGTTCCATCTTGGTGATATTGGCCGCCGGATCACCCGGAGTCACCTGCATTTGCGCAATTGCGATTGACAAGTTCATGCGCTGAAATTCCCTTGAATGTGAGCCGGAGAGCGTCGCTTGCTGCCAGATTGGACGTTCTGATGTTGCGCCGCAAGCGGCAGCTTGACCTCATCCTGGTCTGCTGTGTGCGCACCCAGCGCCATGCTTGAACGGCACTGACATCAAGGCCCGCCCGAAACTTCCCTCATCCCTGTTGAATTGTGCATGCCTCCATAGTTCGGCACCGAGTTACGTTCAGAAACCGCCCGCGTGAGCCATTGTCGCCGACCTTGCGATGCCATGGTTTCGCAACTCATGAAGGTCTGCCGCGCCAGTGCTGCGGGACTCTGCAGTGCATCACTGCCAGACATGAACTTCATCTCGGCGCATGCAACGCTCGACAATGATAAAAATGGCCCATGGAATCAACGAGCGTTCTGCGAGCAAGAACCCGAGCATGGGTCACATTCGCTGTTCGCTGCAAATCGTTACCGCTGCTGTTGTCGGAAGTTGCGACGATTCCACCCTCCGCGACGTCGCATGCTCGAGTGATGCGGTCCATCGCAGCGCCTGCGGCAAGGAGAAGCATTGATGAACAAGCACGTTTTGCTGGTTGCTGTAGCTACCTTGGTCCTCGCGATGCCGGGACACGCAACGATCCGGGAAAACTATCCGGCCCTCGAGATGGCCTTTGTGGGGAACCACGCGGTTGAGGGGGTGGCTGGCTCCAGCTTGCGGCAACCGTTCGCGCTGCGCCTGACCGATCCGGACGGACGCCCGCTTCCCGGGTTGACCGTGTACTTCCAGCCCAACTATGTCTTGAACCTCAATCCCGGCGCAGTTCCACCGCTCAGTGCGCATGGCAGCTTTGACGGAGAGCTCGAAGTCGCCGTCGTCACCGACGAAAATGGCATCGCACGATCTCCCGATTTTCAGGTCGGGCAATTTGGTCACGAGCCCATTGCCGGCCTGCCCGACAAGACACCAGAAAACGTGGCCGCGACCCAGGGAGGCTGGGGCTATGCGCCGTTCCACGTCAACATCCCGCATCATGGCCCGGTCGACCCACAAGCACCGGTCGGCGGTGTAGCTTCCACAGCGTTGCCGGTCAGTTCACTCGCCTGGCTCGCATTGCTGATTGCCGCCATTGCCATGACCGCTTTCGTGACGCTGCGCAGGCCGAAGGTTCGCGGCAAGCACTGAATAGGAACACCCGGATTTTCGCAACGACAGCGGCATCCAATCGCTGCCGGGCCGCCTTGATCGCACTATCCACGCGGTAGAATGGGCCTTGCGGGTTCATGGCTCGGCGTCAATCTCGGTCCCGGTGGATTTCGCTCACTGCTTGCGTGCGCCCCCGCGAGCTGCAATCGTGATTCTGAAGGATCTGCATCAGCGGAATCAACGCTGCGAGCCCGGGATCCGCAGCGCAACTCAGCAGGATGTCAATCCGTCTCACTCGACCTGCCATCTCATTCCACGACGCGTTTCCATTGAACACCGCCCTCCAGTGTCTATCCTCGTCTTGCGGCGTTCAGGAACGCAGGAATGATCCAGCGTTCCTCGATTGTCAGCCACTGAAAAGTGCGCTCATGGTGCACCGAATATCCTTCAGGGATTCTCGAACCCGTTCTCAAAGATGGGATCAATCGGTCCATCAGGTAGTGGCCATGCCCAGGCGCCACGTCCACGCGTGAACACTGCAAGCGTCGTGAAACCGCGATCGATGGCCATGTCCCAGATCATGACTCGGGGCATGCCATTTTCGAAGCGGTACCAGACAGGATCAGCGGCGCGGACATCATCGGTGTAGTAAAGCCCCCAGTCAGTACCGGCAAAGACCTGGACCGGGTTTTTCGGGTTCACTGCAATCGTGTTGGTCGGAATATTGGGCAGGTTTCCGCTCACGTTGCGCCAACTGAATGTCGCGCAGTTGTCCACGCAACTCACCTCGTACACATGCCCGGGTGTCGATGGCGTGTTCTCGTCGAACCCACCCAGCACCGCGTAGCCTACAGCGCTAGTGCCCGGGTTGGCCGCATCACCGACATCCACCGTCACATCCATGACCGGCCGATTGGGCAGGACCGCATTGCCGTCAGTCAGATCGACCCAGGACGCCGAATCGGAGACCCCCTGGTTGAGTGCATGACCGAATTGGACGTTGCCATCGTTGGTGCCGACGATGGCAACGCCAGGGTTTTTCGTTGCGTACGCGAGCTGATTGATGAACGAACGGCTGCCCAGCGTATTCTTGGTCAGATTCGGGCTGTTCGGGTACCAGCTCTCGGCAGGAACTGCACCTTCCACTGTCTCCCAGACACGGTTGGTCCCGGCAATCAGGAAAGTACAGCCGATGGCTGACGTGCAACCGCTGCCGGCGACATCAAGCTCGCCATGGCGATAGATCTCGAACGGCATGACGAAACTCAAGGTATCGCCTCCCCAGCCTGTATTTGCCCACTCACCCTGGCTTCCCGGGCCATTCTCGGTAACAACAAGTGAGCCGTTCTGGGAGGAGTAGTACCAGCGCAGCTCATTGATAGGCTCAATGCGCGTATAGATGCCGTCCCCCGGATTGTCTATGGTCCATTGCGCCGCGCCCGGATTCGCATTCGACCAACGCACATAATCGCTGCCATTGTCTTGCGCACCGGCGCTGGCACCGGGAGTGGGCGAGGATGCGAAATTCGCAGTGATATCGCCCGAGTAGAACTCGATCGTGCCGATGGTCTGGTTCAGCGAGATGTAGGTGGGGCGATTGTCCGCGTCCGGTCCGCCCGTGCCAAATTGCGCATTCGCCGTGTAAAAGACACCGCCATCCGTACCGCTCAACACCTGGTTGCTGTCGAAGCCGCCCTTGCCATCAGGCAGGAACGCCTGGGCGTGGTGATCAACGTGGACAAACCCGAGGTCATAACCGCAGGTCATGTCCAGAAAGCTCGAACCTCCATCGTTGGAACGATACATGTCGACCCCGCTGAGCAGGACGTTTTCTGCATTGCCGGGATCCACCGCAAGTGCTGCGTTGTACCACATGTTCCAGCCACCACCGTCTCCTCCGTTGCACCCGCCTGACTGGATATCGGTTTCCGCGGCACGTTGGGTCCAGGTGTCTCCGCCGTCGTCCGTTCGCCAGACGCCAAGGACACTGCTGGTCATTGCGTTTACGCCCATTGCATAGATCGTGTTCGGCTCACTCGGGGCATCCGCCATCTCCAGCCTACCCAGCAACTTGCCGGCGGGGTTGCCATTGCCGGTTCCCGCTGGCCAACCGTTTTCGAGCAAAGTCCAGTCGCCCGTTATCGGGCAACCAGAAGCAGGAAGCATTGCGCGGTATACGCCATTGGCACCGAGCTCTGAAAGATCGGGCTGTACAGCCGTCGGCAATCCTCGGGTACCGATCGCCACGAACATTCTCGCTGCACCTCCGCCCACGTCCTGGATGATCAATCCGGTGACGTCCTGACGCTGATCCAGATGGGTATTGGTGTAACAGGGACCGGTCCAGTCAGCGCCACCATTGTTTGAAACGAAGATTCCCGTCTTGGTGCCCGCGACAATCGTGTCGGGATCGTTGGGGTTGGTCCTGACCTTGCTGATGGCTTGATACTGCGGGAATCCGAGATTGGGCGAGGGCGGATAGATCGGGTTGAAGACATCCTCGCCCAGCACACTCCAGCTCTCACCCCTGTCGATACTCTTGAGGACGCCGACAGAGCCGAACGAAAGCGATCCGTAGCGAAGATCGCCGGTGCCCAGGTAGATCACATCCGGATTGCCCGGATCGATGTATATGTCGCCGATTGCCGCACTCGCGATGGCGCGATCATCAGTCACGTTTTTCCAGGTGGTGTTCGCATCGCAACAATTGGTCGTCTTCCAGAGTCCACCGCCATTTGATCCGGCGTACACCGTATGAAAGCCATCGATATCCGGCCCTCTCGGGTCAACGGCAATGGCGTTTGTTCGCCCTGCCGTCAGTACGTTCTGGAAAAGACGGACTAGCGGCGAAGGGCCCAGAAACGTCCAGCCGTTGGGTTCCAGGGTCAGGGGTGACTGGGCGGAACGCCTGTAGTTCTTCTCGCCGGCTGGAATCGAGGACTGGATTTGTTGATCTGCGAGCCTGGCTTCCTTGTACCAACCCGGACTGAATTGCATGGTCGGGTAGGAAACACGATGGGCCCAGAAATCTCCTTCGACAGGCTTCGCCCAGACTTCACCTTCAACCTGCTCGTCCTTGTAGCCGCCCTGCAGGACGAGAAGTGCGAAAAGCGCAATTCCCACGACACTGAATAGAACAAATGCGTATTTCCAATGCTTCACAGTCGCCTCCCTGATTTCCGCCGTTTGACTCGCTGAAGAAATAGACGTGTACCAGACCCGTTCGCCAAAGGGGCGTCGATGTCTCGGCGTGCCACGGCAAACCAGCGATACGAAACTTGCTGTATTTCTATCTGGACGAAGCGGCGTGCAAAAGCGTCGCAACCGTATGGCCGGAGCACGGGATTTTTTTCGCCGAGCGCACGGCACCCGGAAAGCACCTGCAGGACCTTGTCCGGATGCTTGCTTTCTAATGCAAGACTGCAGGTCAGGCTCGGAACGTAGCGGGCGCCAACCTCGTGGTCCAAGATGAAAGCCCGTTTGTGAGGCGGACCATATGCATACGCGGGATGCTCTCGTCCTCCCAACGCGACGCGACGCGACCAGACGATCGGGAGCTTCGTGCGATTGCATTGCAATGTGTCAGCGGAGCTGATTTTTCATGCGGTTTGCTCTCGCTTCAGCATCTGGTTTTTGTCGGCTGCTGCTCAAGACTGTCCAACACGTTCTGCCACTTCATGGCATCTGGTATTTTTCATATCCCTACACAAACTCCTTGCGCTGCATCTTTGCTGCGATATACGATGGTCGTCGTACACACAGTTACGTAGAACGTGCGTACAGATCTGTTGAGCTCGGCCAGCCCGAGCCCATTCTTCGACGGCCAAAGGAGTGCCAGCCATGAAACGACGCGCAAACACGAAGATTCTCCGGAGTATCACGTTTGCTTTAGCCGCCCTGATCGGATACGCCAGTACAAGTGCCGCCGAGCCCGGGCGGTGGGCATCACTGGGACCATTCGGCGGCACGGTCAATCAAATTGCTACTTATGAAGTGGATCCCGAAGTGATCTACGCCGGTAGCAACGCCGGTCTCTTCAAAAGCAGCGACGGCGGCACCCACTGGCGAGCGCTGGGAGGCGGCCTGCCGCAGACGCTCTACGTTGCCATGCTGAGCGCCAGCACAATCGAACCCGTCGTCTACGCGGGGGGCGGCAGCGCGCTCTATCGGAGTACAAATGCCGGAATGACCTGGACCCTGCTGCCCTTGCCTTTGGCCAGCGGCGAATATGTCCAAGACTTGTCTCTACGTCACGGCAGCTCCGTCGAGCTTGCGATCGCGACGACCGAAGGCATGTACATCTCCACAGACGGAGGAAACACCTGGACCGACCGCACGCCAGATCTGCCGAATGAGTTCTACCTCAACGTGCACTACGCGGCAGACGGCACACTGTTCCTTGGCAAATTTCAGGGAGCCGGCGGAGACCTCGAAACTGCGGCGCTGCTCAAGAGCAGCGACGGGGGACTGAACTGGAACGGGATCCATCCCGAGGATTCCGTGGGCGGAGATCCGCCTCAGCCACTATTCGCCACCAACCAGATCCTTACCTCCAGCTTGAGTGCGCAAAACGTTTTCGTCGCCTTCGGCGGCCAGGTTATTGCAAGCAGCGACGGCGGCTCGCAATGGCAGAAGGTCGCGATTCCATCCAGCGGATTCGGTTGCAGCAATGCTGCGGACGTGGCTACAGACCCCTCTTCGGCGAGCGGGCTTTTCGTGGCTTGTACGCCCAACGGCCTGCACTACAGTGCCGACGTGCTGGCATCGCCGATCAACTGGACAACCTGGGACGAATCCGTTGGACTGGGCGTGCCGGACAGCGATGCGCCTGGAGTACTCGCCTTGTCGCCGCATCCGGGCTTTCCGAGCGTTCCTGCCGTGCTCGCCGGCCTGAATAGCGGGCTGATGCGCACCGTCAACGGCGGCGCAAACTGGGCTAGCAACAACAATGGCTTCGGCTTCGTGTCGACTCGCGCGATCGCCCCCCATCCGCTGGATACCGATGATGCCAGCTCGGTTATCCTTGCCGGCGCAGATTTTGGGCCGCCGCTTTCGAGAACCAACGATGGCGGCACACATTGGTCAAGCCCGCTGGGAAGTTTTGCAGGCAGCACCATTCGGTCGATCGCGATTGATCTGACGACAGTCGACTCGGATTCCGGGACATCCGAAGCATTCACCGTCTACGCGGCCGGGCGCGCTCCGCCCTATCCGCCGGAACTCCAGAACGGAGGAATCTACAAGAGCGTCGATGCCGGTGAATCCTGGACTGCCATCGACAATGGAATCGCCATCGTAGGCGGTGCTCCCAGCATGGGTCAGGTTCGCAATATCGTGCCCGATCCGCATTCGTGTGCGTTGCCGCCCTGCATACCCGGCGCATCGCCATTGCAGACCATCTATGTCGCCGGCAGTGGTCGTTCGGGGACACCGGGCACGCCATACCGATCGGCACGCATCTACAAGAGCACCAACGCTGGCGCGCTGTGGATTCCGTCGGAAACCGGATTGCCGCTGGATGTCGATATCGGACCTCCAGAGCTGGGTGAGGTCGCCGGCGTCTACGTTGTTCCTATGGTCATTGATCCGATGACAACTTCAACCCTCTATGTCGGTACCGCAGTGAACTGGAACTTCGATATGGGTGGTGGCGTTCTTCCGGGCATCGCCAACGGCGTGTTCAAGTCAACCGATGGCGGTGCGAACTGGATTCACTCAAGCAGTGGCTTGCCGCCATGCGAGGGTCCCGGCAGCTCCCAATGCGATGTGCTTGCGCTGGCCATCAACCCGATCAATCCACAGGAGCTCTACGCGGGTTTGCTCAGCTACACGGCGATAGAGGACAAGGCGAGCATCTACAAGTCCATCGACGGCGGCGCCAACTGGACGCTGTCAAAAGATGGCGTGCCCGGCGATTCCGTTCGGGCGCTGGTCTTCGAGGAGGATGGATCTGCCGTTTATGCCGCTATTTCTTCTCGCTTCAACTATCCGGGCGGCGTAATTCGTTCCACCGATGGCGGGGTCCACTGGAACTCCGTGAGCATCGGGCTTTCGATCTCAAGTGCGCTCGCACTGCAAACGCGCCCCCACGCCATGGGCTCAGGCAGCCGACTGCTGGTCGGAACTGAAAGCGGAGTCTGGGACTACACGACAGTCGCAGACGGCGACGCCGATGGCGTACCGGATGCGATCGAGAACGATTTCCTGGGCGGGGACGGCAACGGCGACATGATTCCCGATTCAACGCAGGCGGACGTAGCAACGCTCGATCAATCCGTCGACCCGGACGTGTCGGGCCTGAATTCCGGACCACCGGTCGTAACACTGTCCATCGTCTCTTCCCCCGGCGGCTGTTCCCAGCTCAACGACACCACAGCCGTGGCGGCGCAAACCCTGCCTGCCGACCCGCATGCAACACCAGGCTCCCATGACATCCATGGCCTTGTTCGATTCGCCCTGCCAGATTGCGAATCCGCGGTACTTAGGGTCCGCTTTCATGGCGCAAGTTTTAGCGGAGATGCTGTCTGGCGGAACTACGGACCGCGTATCCCCGGCGATCACTCCAGCACGGATTGGTACTCGTTTGTCAGCGCGACCCTGATCGACAACGAGACATGGGAACTGGCTATCGATGCCAGCGCACAGGGCAACGACCGGCCCGACAGCCGAAACATTCTCTTCATGGGTGGCCCGGCCGACTACCGCATCTTTGCCGATGGCTTCGACTAAATGCCCATTGCCGTGCCGCGCAAGATCCTTTGCGCGGCACGCGCGGGCCAGGGCAAACACGAGGATCCAGACTTCTGGCGACATCGCGCGAAACCCGTCGACGTCTCCCCAAGGGCAGAATGACCTCAGCGTATCAGCGCGCTTCGCGTCACTATCGCCCGCAGCCTTCCAGTCGATCCCGGCACTCCCGGCTTCCATCGCGTCGTGACCTGATGGCTATTGCGCAAGCTCCCTGATCTTGACCAGGCGCATCTGCTCCGCCTTCTTCAGCCCTTCACGAGCTTCCTTGATCACCTGGTGAGCAAGATTGTGGCTGGTGTGATGCCGCTTTGCATCGATAGCGGCATCCAGCCGCTCTTGAGCAGCCCTGATCGCCTTGTCGACGCGGTACAGCGGGCCGTGCGGGTTGGTGGTCAGTGCCGGATCGTAGAGTTTGGCCATGGCTTTTCTTCGTATTCAGGACGGCACGATACCCGGGTTTGCGTCGCTGTGCGCGCGCATGTGTATCCCCTCATTGTCCATCAGCAATGGTTCAATGGACTCGGGAGCGCACGACACATGGCCCGACAACCCTCGGCCAGACCACGGGCCGCTCACCCCTCTCGCAATAGCCATATCACGAGTTGCTTGGCTGGGTCCGACGATTGGAGGCAGTTCGCGGGATATCGACTTCAAGCGGGCCGAGCTGAATCGTTCCATACACGCCTGCACGACCAATCCACTGCGTTCGGAATTGTGCCTGGTGAACTCGCCGTCAACTGCAGTCGACCATGGAATTGTGCGTGCCCCGGATGTAGGTTCTAATCGATCGAGCGGAATGCCGCGCATCGACACATACGAATTGGGAGAATCAATTGGCCGTTTATCGAAT
>NZ_JBAWHJ010000045.1:0-20325 GCF_049593775.1 Dokdonella sp.
TGCAGCCGCCACGCACACTCCAGCAAGCATCAAGACCAGTCTTTGTTTAATGCTGAACATCGATCTCTCCCGTTCAGGAACCAGTTTTGGCAAGCGATCAGTACCCCGCCGCCTGTCCGTCCTTGCGGCTTTCCGATGCACCAATATACACCTTGTTCACATCGTCCCATCGGATAGCCTGATAGCCGCCGTAGGGGCCATCGGCAAATTCAATGGTGTGGCCCTTGCGCATCAGGGCCTGGATCGTGGCGTAGTCGAAGCCGGTTTCGAGCTGGATGGCGCCGCCGTCGGTCATCTCGTCGACTTGTGCTTCCGGCGAGGTTGATCCGGTATGCAGGATGCGTGGCGCATCGCCGGCTTCCTGCAGGCTCATGCCGAAGTCGATCAGGTTGCTGACGATCAGGGTGTGCGCTTGCGGCTGGGTATCGCCGCCCATCACGCCGAAACTCATCCAGGGCTTTCCATCCCTGGTCACGAAGGCCGGGATGATGGTGTGGAACGGACGCTTGCCCGGCGCGAAGGTATTGGCGTGGCCTTCCTTCAGCACGAACATCTCGCCGCGATCCTGCAGGATGAAGCCAAGCCCGGGCGGTGACATGCCCGAGCCCATGCCGCGATAGTTGGACTGGATCAGCGAGACCATGTTGCCCCACTGATCAGCCGTGGTCAGGTAGATCGTGTCGCCATCCAGCTTGAAGTCACCGGGCGCCACCTTGTTCGCCGCCTTGTCCATCGAGATCAGCTCGCGACGCTCATTCGCGTATTCCTTCGATAGCAATCCGCTCAGCGGAACCTGATTGAAATCCGGGTCGGCGTAGAACTTCGCACGGTCGGCGAACGCGAGCTTCTTGGCCTCGACAAACAGATGCACATGCTCGGGGCTGCCAAAGCCGTAGCTCTTGAGGTCATAACCTTCGAGGATGTTGAGCATCTGCAGCGCGGCAATGCCCTGCCCGTTCGGCGGCAACTCCCAGACATCGTAGCCGCGGTAGTTGACCGAGACCGGCTCGACCCACTGGCCCTTGTGTGCGGCGAGATCCTCGTAGGAAAGAAAGCCGCCATTGGCCTTCATGTAGTCGCCGATCGTTTTCGCGATCGCGCCTTTGTAGAACGCATCGCGACCGCCCTTCGCCAGGGCTTCGAGCGTGTTCGCCAGGTTCGGGTTCTTCCAGATCTGGCCCTTGGCCGGCGCACGGCCATCGATCGTGAACTGCTCGGTGAAGCCCGGGAACTTGCTCAGACGCGGCACGGACCGATCCCAATACCACGCGATGAGCTCGGTCATCGGGAAGCCTTCGCGCGCATAGCCGATTGCCGGTGCCAGCACGGATTTCATCGGCAGCTTGCCGAATCGATCATGCAAGGCGAACCAGCCATCGACCGTACCCGGTGTCGTCACCGGCAGCGGACCATAGGGCGGCACGCTGGTGTAGCCGTTTTCCTTGAACCAGGCCAGGGTCAGGCTTTTCGGCGAGCGCCCGGATCCGTTGTAGCCGTATAGCTTGCCCGTCTTGGCGTCCCAGACTATTGCGAACAGGTCGCCGCCCATGCCATTGCCGGTCGGTTCCATGAGGCCAAGCGCCGCATTGGCGGCGACCGCCGCATCGATGGCGTTGCCACCCCGACGCAGGATGTCGACGCCAATCTGGGTGGCCAGCGGCTGTGAGGTGGCGACCATGCCGTGCTGGGCCAGTACTTCCGAGCGCGTCGCAAACGACTCGCCGGTGATCCGGTCCGCCGCCGTGGCGACACAAGCGGATAGCGCGGTGAACAGGACTGCAATCAAACGCAACATGGCCGACTCCAGATCGTGATGAAAGGCCAAGCATACGACGTTGTCGTTTGGTGGCGGTTCACACGACAAGCTCACACTGGCCGGACTGCTGCCGCCAGGCTTGGCTTCAAGCGGCTCCTTCAACCATCACGGATAGCAATGACAGTCACTGTGCGCAGACAATGGGAGCACTTCTCGGCGAGCCGGGCGGGGCGCCGTTTCCAGACCCGCTATCGGCTGCGACGTTCCAGCAGGAACGGGCCGTTGCGCAAGGTTCTGATCAGCGGGCTAGGCGCACTGGTCATGCTCGCCGGGGTAGCCATGCTTGTGCTGCCGGGTCCTGGACTTCTCGCAATCCTGATCGGCGCGGTGCTGGTCGCCGAAGAATCCCTCTTTGCAGCACGCCTGCTTGATCGAATCGATGTCTGGATCTCGCGCAAGATCGCCGACTGGAGATCCAGACGGCTCTGAGCGGCCAGTTCCAAGGACGCTATCAACCTGCGAACAAGGCTGCCTGTTCACCGAGTTCATCGGGTTCGCGGAAATTGCTGATGCCGACACCGACCAGCCGATAGCGGGTCGATTCGGGCAGTTCGACACGGCCACGCAAGGCCAGGACGAGTTCGGCCAATTCCTCGGCTGATTCGGGCATCGATGCGGGCGACATGCTGCGTGTGAGGATGCGGAACTCGCGCGTCTTGAGCTTGAGAACCACGGTGTGCCCGACCCGTTCAACCTTGCGCGCCGACGTCCAGACCTTTTCGGCCAGCGCGCGGATCGTGGGCTCGAGATCGGCCAGTGGAAGGTCCTCGGCAAACGTGTCTTCGGCAGATATCGATTGCACCGGTCGATCCGGGGTCACTTCGTTCTCGTCGATGCCGTGGCTGAGCTCATGAAGACGTCGGCCGTAGCGACCGAACAGGTTTTCCAGTTCATGCACGTCCCGGCCACGCAGGTCGCCGACGGTGCGTATCCCGTGTGCGGCCAGCTTGCCATCCATGACCTTGCCCACGCCGTGAATGCGCCCTACCGGAAGCGGCGTCAGGAATGCCTCGACGGCATCCGGCTTGATGACAAACAGGCCGTCCGGCTTGTTCCAGTCCGATGCGATCTTGGCCAGGAACTTGTTCGGGGCGACACCGGCCGATGCGGTCAAAGCGGTTGCCTCGCGAATCTCTGCGCGGATCGCCTGCGCGACCGCCGTGGCGGACGGCAGCCCACACAGATTGGTGGTGACGTCCAGATAGGCTTCGTCGAGTGACAGCGGCTCGACCAGGTGGGTGTGGCGCAGGAAGATCTCCCGCACCTGGCGCGAGACGGCCTTGTAGCGTACGAAATCCGGTGGCACGAAAACCGCATCGGGGCACAGTCGCTCCGCACGCACGGCCGGCATCGCCGAGCGCACGCCAAATGTTCGCGCCTCATACGACGCCGCACATACCACTGATCGCGCGCCTCGCCATGCGACGACCACGGGACGCCCACGCAGCGAGGGATCATCGCGTTGTTCGACCGATGCGTAGAACGCGTCCATGTCGACGTGGAGGATTTTGCGTTGGGGGCCGGGATTGGGCATTCGAGAGTCGGGATTGGTGAAAGCCGATCCGCGCATGCTGGGAGTTGCGACGGCGACTTTGAGTCGACGATGCTACCAAGCCTCGTCGTCGCAGTGGCCCCGATAAAGCTGGCGATGCTGTCCTGCCGAAATGTAGCGACGAATACGCTTGCCGGGTCTGTGTTCCTGGCAGAGTGTCATCGCTGAACACGATTTGTGGATCGGCGGTATATTCAACTGCTCATCCATCCTGCGGAATCCTTCTCGATGCGAATTCTTTCCCTGCTTGCTGTTCCGGTATTCCTAGTTGCCTGTGTCACTGCGTGCAACAAGCAGGAACAACCTTCCGCACCTTCGCCCGAAGCCATCGCGGCGGCAAAGGCTCAGCAGGAAGCCAAGGCCGAGCAGCACTACGCCATGTATGAGGAGATGCTCAAGGCCGACAACGCCGAGCTGGCACTTCCGCTGGGCGACGAACTCATCAAGATGTATCCGGACAGTGCCGCCGCCGCGCGCATCCGTCCCGATATCGAGGCCTTGCGCGAGAAGGCGACCACCGAGGGCGAATCGCGGCGCATGGCACGTCTGTGGACCTACCAGACCTCACCGATGGCCGGCGGAACGCAGAGCACGGCGACGATCTACCAATCCAGCGATGGTGGAGCCAACGGCGATCAGGTTCGCCTCGTGTTTCGTCGACACAGTGAATGGGGCCAGAGCGTATTCCTCTACGGGAGCGAGCCGGGCTTTACCTGCGCGAAGAATTGCCGGGTCACCATGACCTTCGATGGCGGCTCAGCCACAAGCATGGAAGGCAGCATTCCGCCAACCGGTGAACCGGCCATCTTCATCGAGGAAGACAAGGCCTTCATCGCAAAGGCGGGCAAGGCGAAAACCGTGGACATCGAGGTTGCCGAGAAGGGCAAGCCGCCGCGCACGCTGCACTACGAGGTCGGCGGATTTGATCCGGACAAGTTCCTGCCGCTGGAAAAGAAGTAGCAGGGCTGGCGGTTTGGTGGCGGCACCTACCCGACAGGCATTGCCGCATCCTGCGGATGGCGCTGGCGTCGCCAGCTTTCCGCCACAAGTCGCGGCCGGATGCCGTGTGCTTGTCCTCGGCACCGCCCCCAGTGTCCGCTCGCTGGCAGCGCAGCAGTCCTATGCGCACCCGCAAAATCTGTTCTGGCCGTTGATGGGTGAAATGTTTGATGCAGGTCCGGAACTTGCGTACACGGAACGCATCGCACGGTTGCAGCGGCTGGGTATCGGGATCTGGGATGTCCTGCAATATTGCGAACGGCCGGGCAGCCTCGACAGCAGCATCGTGCGTTCCAGCGAAGTGGCGAACGATATCCCCGCTTTGCTGATCACGCAGCCTTCGATCATGGGTATTGCACTCAATGGTGGGAGGGCCAGGGACTCGTTCCGCAGGCTGGTAGAGCCAAGGCTTGATGCAACGTTGCGTTCGCGCGTCACCCTGCTCGACTTGCCGTCGACAAGTCCGGCGAATGCCGGCATGTCGAAAATCGAAAAGCGCCGTCGCTGGCAAGCCGTAGCCGACTTCCTGGACTGAATGTCCCTGGGGAAAACTTCACAATCGATCCAGTATCATCTCGTTCAGCTACGACGACACACACTCTTGTTACTCACGAATGGAGCAAACACGATGACACTCATCAAGAAAGGTTTCGCTGTATCCGCCCTGGCCCTGGCCTTGGCCGCCGTTTCTGCTCCGAAGGCCGAGGCGGCAGAGTCGCAACTCGATTGCTCGATGCGATTCAGCCTGACGGGCTGGTCGATCATCTTCAAGCATTCCGAAGGCACCGGCACGGTGACCTGCGAAAACGGGCAGTCGATGAAAGTGAATATCTCGGCCAAGGGTGGTGGCCTGACCGTCGGCAAGTTCAATGTCGACGACGGCAAGGGCACGTTCAGTGACGTACACAAGATTAGTGACGTGCTTGGCACCTATGCCCAAGGAGAAGCACAGGCCGCAGCCGGCAAGAGTGCCATGGCGCAAGTCCTGACCAAGGGCACCGTTTCTCTGGCCCTGGCCGGCAAGGGCGATGGCGTCAGTCTCGGCATCAGTTTTGGCGGATTTACCATCAGCAAAGCCGACGACTGATCGATTCGGCGACAAGCTCTACGACATCAGCCGCGGCACTTCGGTGTCGCGGCTTTTTTGTGCATGACTTTCCATTACGTTCGGACCTGCACATGCGCCTGCGGCTGGAGTAGGCTGGCACCCTTGTTTGCCAAGGGGAGTGCAGAGTGAAACTGGTATGCCGTTCGTTCGTCGTGCTGTTGTCAGTATTCGTGCTGTTCGGGCCCGCCTTTGCCGAATCGTCGATTTCGCCTGAACTTCCGCCGGGGCTGCAGATCCCGGACGCTGCCCGGCCCGGCCCGCAATTCGATGTAGACGCGGCAACGCAAGCCTATATTGATCTGCTCTCCCCCGAGCAAAAAGCCAAGTCCGATGCGTACTTTGAGGGTGGCTACTGGCTGCAGCTTTGGGGCTTGCTTTACGGGCTGGTCGTCGCCTGGATCCTGTTGCGCAGCGGGCTTTCGACCGGAATGCGCAACCTCGCTCGGCGAGTCAGCCATCGGCCCTGGCTGTACACCATGATCTACGCCTTGCAGTGGGTGGTGGTGGGTACCTTGCTGGCGCTGCCGCTGACCATCTATACCGGGTTCTACCGCGAGCACGCCTATGGTCTGGCTACGCAGGGTTTCGGAGAGTGGTCGCTGGATCAGCTCAAGGGATTGCTGGTCAGCCTGGTCATCGTGCCTCCGGTCATTGCGCTGATCTACGCCGCGGTGCGCAAGACTGCCGAACGCTGGTGGATCTGGGCCACCTGCGGCGCCTTTGTCCTGATCCTGTTCATGATGATGTTGGCACCGGTATTCCTCGATCCGATCTTCAACGACTACAAGCCGCTGCGCCAGGGCGAGGTGCGCGAAGAAATCCTGTCGATGGCCAGAGCCAACATGATCCCCGACGACAACGTCGTCGAGTTCGATGCTTCGCGGCAAACGACTCGGATCAGCGCCAATGTCGCGGGTTTCCTCGGCACCACGCGCGTCGCCATGAACGACAACCTCCTGGATCGCACGTCGGCACCCGAGATCTATGCCGTGCTCGGCCATGAAATGGGGCACTACGTGCTCAATCATGGATTGCGTCTGATCATCTACATGAGCCTGGTCCTTGGCTTCGGATTCTGGATCGTGCATCGATACTTTGACCGCGCCCTTGCCCGCTGGGGCTCGAAGTTCGGACTCGAGGGCCGTGACGATCCGGCGGCCTTGCCGCTGGCTCTGGCGATCCTTTCGTTGTTCTTCTTCTTTGCCACGCCTCTGACCAATACGATCATTCGGCAGGCCGAAGCAGAAGCCGATGCATATGGACTGAATTCGGCCAATGAGCCACATGGGTTCGCCATGGTTGCGATGCGCCTGTCGACCTATCGAAAGATCAAGCCTGGCCCGCTCGAGGAAATCTTCTTCTACGATCACCCGAGTGGTTACGCACGCGTCCATCGTTCGATGCTCTGGCTCAAGGAGAATCAGGACAACCCAACTGCCAGCCAGCCCAACCCTCAGTAACGCCGAACCAACGAGCACGGCGGACTGTCCGAAACGGCTTCGCTAGCCTGGCGACGCCTGATGGTGCGTCGTCGTGCAGAGCCGGATCGGGCCCGTAAACAAGTGCAATATCCGTGGCCGAGCCATGCAGAACTGGCGCTAGAATGCAGAACCGTCCCGGTATCGACGATAGACCGGGTTGACCGGAGTCGTATTCGAGGGCGGCCAATCTGAAATCAGCATCGGGGAGAGCACCAATGAGCATGGGCAAGCGCCTGACGGCGGAATTTTTCGGTACGTTCTGGCTGGTATTCGGAGGTTGCGGCAGTGCCGTGATTGCGGCGGGATATCCCGAGCTCGGCATCGGTTTCGTCGGTGTCGCTCTGGCTTTTGGCCTGACCGTACTGACAATGGCCTATGCGGTGGGTCATATTTCCGGTGCGCACTTCAATCCGGCTATCTCGTTTGGCCTCGTCTTTGGTGGGCGATTCGCTGCGAAGGACCTGTTTCCCTACATCGTGGCCCAGGTCATCGGCGCCATCGCCGCGGGCGGCGTGCTCTTCATGATTGCCAGCGGCAAGGCCGGTTTCGATGCCGCGGCAGGGTTCGCTTCGAACGGCTACGGCGAGCACTCGCCTGACGGCTATTCGATGCATGCTGCGCTCATGATCGAGGTAGTGCTGACGGCATTCTTCGTTCTGATCATCATGGGTGTGACGGACAAGCGCGCACCCGCAGGCTTTGCACCGCTTGCCATCGGTCTCGCCCTGACCCTGATTCACCTCATTTCGATCCCGGTCACCAATACCTCGGTCAATCCGGCGCGCAGCACCGGCGTGGCCCTGTTCCAGGGGAGCTGGGCAATCAGCCAGCTCTGGCTGTTCTGGCTGGCACCGCTGGTCGGTGGCGCCATCGGCGGACTGATCTACCGGTTCCTGCTTGAAGACAAGCAGGCGCGCTGAGGGCCATCCGCAGTAGCAGCGCGACGACTTCGGGGTTGTCGCGCTGCCCGCAAGGGCTGCCCCGGTCTGGACGATTGACACATGCGCGGTTTAAACCCGCATGCGACTCTCTGCATCCAAGTGGCATATCCGATGCAGGGCGAATCCATCATGAAAAGCTTCTCCATTGTTGCCACGGCCGGTCTTGCGCTCGCAGCATCCCCGGGTTTCAGTCACGCCAAGATCAGTATTGACGGCGACCATTGCGATATCGAAAGCCGCTATTCGACACGGATAGAGGCCGGCCGCATCGCGTTTACCGACGCAAAATCGAAACAGGTAGTGACGATCCTGCCCGGCGGAGCGCTTGAGGTGGATGGCAAGGCCGTGAGCCTGGATGCTGCAGACCAGTCGCGAATCGTCGAGCTGGACCGCGAGATGCGGGCGTTGATGCCGGAAGTGAAGGCCTTGGCAGTCGAGGCCGTGGGCCTTGCCTTCGAAGCCGTGGGTCATGTATCGATGGCTTTTGCACCCAGTGCCCAAGCGGCGCGGGAAAGTGCCGAGCGCATTGCGCGTACGGCCGAGGAGATCAAGCGGACGATCAATGCGCGTGATGACTGGGGTCCGAGCTCGGAGACCGAGATCGAGGAGCTGGTCGAGGGCGCAGTGGGTTCGCTGATTGGAGAAATTGTCGGCAATATCACCGCTCAGGCCATCGCCGTGGCCTTCAGCGGCGACACCACTGCCGTGGCCGAACTCGAGGCGCGAGCCTCATCGATCGAAGCCAATGTCGAGAAGGTCGTCGAGAAGCGCGCCAAGGTACTTGAAGCGCGCGCGGAGGAACTGTGCAGGCAGGTACAGGCCATCGACCGCATTGAAGCGGGCATCACGGCCCGGTTGCCTGATGGTTCCGCCTTGAACCTTGTAGAGGTCAGCCACTGACCTCAGGTTCCAGGCTTGCAGCGCGCCCCTTGTCCAGGGCTTTCTGCCACTGGGCTTTCTTGCCCGGTTTCCCCCAGGCGTCGTAGAGCTTGATGGTGTTCTCGACCAGTTCGAGCGTTCGCGAGTGCGACGCACCGAATCCCGGGGCGGCAAGAAAGAGCGCATAGGCGGATTCGAACGTGGTTTCCGCTTCTGCATATCTTTCGGCGGCGACGAGTACGCTGCCCAGTGCTGCAATGAAGATGGCCCGCGCCGGATGTCCGGGAGGAAATGCGTTGTCGAGATGGGCGACGCTGAGCCGCGCATGTTCTTCCGCACCAGCAATGTCGCCAATGTCACGCAGAAGCAGGGCGAAATTGCTTTCGCCGGCAACACTCAGGTAGTGATCGGGGCCATTCAGTTTCAGATTGGTTGCAAGTACTCGCTCGTAGTAGGGGCGAGCTTCCTCATTGCGACCTTGCTGGCGGATGGCACTACCGACGTTTGAAACCAGCACCATCGTATTGGGATGCTCGGGACCGAGAACGGTTTCGGTGGTTTCCAGCGCGGGTCGGAGCAGTGCTTCGGCCTCGGCATACTTCTCCTGCTCGAGGAACGTGACGCCAAGACCGGTGGTGACATCCAGGGTCTTGGAATGCGTGGGTCCGAAGCGCTGTCGATAGGTGTCGAGCACGTACATCAAAAGTGGTTCGGCCTCGGAATAACGATCCACGCGGGCAAAATTGGCGGCCAGGCCGCGCTGGGTTTCCAGTGTGTCGTCGTCGTCGATTCCGAAGGTTGCCTTCTGCAGGACCAATACGCGTTGATAGCGCTGGATGCTCGCTTCGAACTGGCCCAGGCCTTGTTCATGCCAGGCCAGGCGACTCTCGATATACAGCCGATCGCGGTCCGTCTCGGGCAACGCGCTGGCTTCAGCGAGTGCCTGTTCAACCAGGGCACGACCTTCTTCGAAGCGACCGAGGTTTCCGAAGGAATCCGCTTCGGCCAACAGCAGCCGGGCGCGCTCGGCGACCGGGCTGTCCGCATCGACGGCTGCCGCCAGGGCATCGCCGAAGTGCTCCGCAGCCAGTGCGTATTCGCCAATTGCCGCGTAGCTGCGCGCAATGGTGCCCTCGATCGTGCTGCGAACAGCCGGCTGATCGGCCAGTTCGTTGCCTGCGCGGCCCGCAGCCGAATCGAGCATCAGGCGCATCAGGCTTCGATCGAGTCCCTTGGCGCGGTCGGGATCAATGCCGGCGATCATCTCCTGTACGAATCCTGCGACCCGCTCGGCCTTGCTCGCTTCAATGCGGGCCTGCATGGCCGCTGCTTCGGCGCGGTGCTGGCCATGAAAGGCCACAACCGTTCCGATCAACAAGGCCAGCGCCGCAATGACTGCGGTTGCGATGCCAATCCCGTGGCGAGCGAAGAACTTGCGTGCGGCGTAGGCTCGACTGGTGGGCAGTGCGTGGACCGGGCGTCGTTCGCGGAAACGCTCAAGATCATCTGCCAGAGCAGTAGCGGATTCGTATCGATCCGCACGATCCATGGCCAGCGCCCTGCGCAGGATCGCGCGCAATTCGCCTGGCAGGTTGGCTGCAGCGGATAGCAGCGCGGACATGCCGGGTGTGGCGGCGGACTGGTCGCGACCACTTGCCAGCGCGGACAACAATGTTTCGTGTGGTGCGCGCGCAGATCGGTGGGCGGCGGATGTCAGCGCGCTTGCGTCAGAGCCCGTCAACACCTCGCAGAGCATCACCCCCAGCGCGTAGACATCGCTGCGGGTATCGATATCCCGGTGCTTCAGGCCAGCCTGCTCGGGACTCATGTAGATGGCCGTGCCGGCATGACTGCTGGCTGCATTCGACACGCGCACATCACCTTCACGGGTACTGCCGCCAATGGCGATGCCGAAATCGATGATCTTGGGCATCGGTAGGCCATCGATCTTGCTGACAAGCACGTTGTCCGGCTTGAGGTCGCGATGAATGACGCCTTTCTGGTGCGCGTGCTGGACACCCTGGCAAACGCGCACGAACAGGGCGAGGCGTTGGTCACGCGTCAACTGGTGTTCGCGGCAATACTCCGACAGCGGCGTACCTTCGACGTACTCCATTGCGATGAATGCATCGCCCTGTTCCGTCGTTCCGGCATCGAATATCTGCGCGATGGCAGGATGCTGCATCTGCGCCAATGCCTGGCGTTCGACTTCGAACCAGGCCAGGGCGAGGGGACTGGCAATCTGCTGCCGGATCAGCTTGAGCGCGACGTCGCGATGGACCGGTGCCGTCTGCTCGGCCAGGTAGACCTGACCCATGCCGCCTTCGCCGAGTGGCCGGCGGACCTTGAAGTCCCCGATACGCGTGCCCGGAGCCAGCGTTTGCGCATCATCCTGACCCTGCACGATGCCATCGATCTCGGTCGCGGCGGTTGCAGAGGGTTCCTTGCCTGAGTTCATCCGAAGCCTTCTGCCAATGGAGGATTGACGGTTTCAGTAGTGCTGTTTCTGTAGCGAATGGTCGCACAAACACGCCGGCGTCGATGCTGGCTACCGAGCCAGGCGAATATCGGCTACAGAGTCCGGCGACGAAAATCGAAGCTCGGCACGTTCCGCCAATCAGGAAGCCCGCTTCAGGCTTGTCAGTCTTCCCTGGCGCTCTTTAGCGAACGCCACTCGGCTTCGCGCTGTGGTTTCGGCCAGGCGGCATAGAGCTCGATATACGAATCCACCACATCCTGGCTGCGCGGGTGTTCGGGTCCGTAGCCTTCGCCCTGGCTCAGGGTTTCCCAGGCGTCGTCGAGTTCTGCCTGTGCCTGGACATACTTGCCCTGACGAATGAGTACGGAGGCCAGTTCACGATGGATGATTCCACGCATCGGACTGGTCGCCAATGCGACATCTGCTGCCGCGGTGGCCGTCCGGCCATGTGCCTCGGCACCTGCCAGGTCGCCGCTGTCGCGCAGCAGCAGGGACAGATTTGATTCGGCGACTATGGTTGCAATGTTGTTCGGTCCATACAGTTTTTGTGCGAGTGCAGCGGCACGCTCGTAGTACGGTCGCGCCTCCTCGTTGCGGTCCTGTTGGCGAATCGCGCCCCCAAGATTGCTCACCAGCCGTTGCGTGACTGGATGTTCCATCCCGAAAACGCGCTCCGCCACCGGCAGTTGAGGGGCAAGCAGCTTCTCGGCATCTGCATGGCGCTTCTGCTCAAGAGCGATGATCGCAAGCCCGTTGATCGCACGGTAAGTCTTCGAATTCTCGCGGCCATACTTTTCAAGGCGCGAGGCCAATACTTCTTCCAGTAGCGGGCGCGCTTCATCAAAGTGCGCAGTGTCAATGTTGAGGGCCGCCAGGCTGTCAATGGTCGACTGCACGTCCTCGCTGTCATTCCCGAACAGGCGTCGCTGAAGCGCCAGGATTTCCTGCAGCCGGACTCGCGCGGTCTCTGCGTTGCCGACGCTGCCTTCCATGTCGGCAAGGATGGATTCGATCCTGAGCCGGTCGCGATCCTCTGCTGGCAAGTCGGAGACCAGTGAGTAGGCCTGCTGTACCGTGGCCAGCGCACCTTCTCGCTGACCGAGGTTGAACAGGTTCTCCGCCGCACGTGCTTGCGTGCGCGCGATCTCGGCAGGAGCCAGGCTGGCCGCCTTGCCTGCCTTGACTGATTCGGCAAAGTGCTCCTGCGCGAGTGCATATTCGCCCAGCGACGCGTAGCTCTGGGCGATCGTGTTTTCGATGACGGCGTGCACTTCAGGCTGGCCCTCCAGTTCGGTGCTGGCGCGCGCCGCTGCCGAATCAAGCATCAGGCGCATCAGGCTGCGATCCAGTCCCTTGGCGCGATCCGGGTCGATCCCGGCAATCATCTCCTGTACGAAGGCAGCTACTTGCGCGGCCTTGTCTGCCTCGATGCGAGCCTGCGCTGCAGCCGCTTCCGCCCGGCGCAAACCCTGCACGGCCATGATGGTGCCGAGGATCAAGGCAAGTGCCGCAAAGCCGGTGGCGACAATACCGAGCCGGTGTCGGGCAACAAATTTCCGCGCCGCGTATGCGCGGCTGGCAGGCATTGCCAGGACAGGCCGGTTGTCGCGGAAGCGTTCGAGATCTTCGGCCAACGCGGTGGCTGATTCGTACCGATCGGCACGATCCTGGGCCAGCGCCTTGCGCAGGACGGCGCGCAATTCCGCCGGCAACATGCGTGCCGCGGTCAACAGGGCATTCGTGCTTGAAGCGGCTCTGGTGGCCTCAGGCGTGCTGCCCAGTGCGGTCAACAGGGTCTGTTGAGGCGCGTGTGTGGAATGGTGCGCGTTCGAGGTCAGTGAGCGCGCATCGGAATGAGTGAGGATCTCGCAAAGCATCACACCCAGTGAGTAGACATCGCTGCGTGTATCGATGTCTCGATGCCGAGCACCGGCTTGCTCCGGACTCATGTAGATCGCCGTGCCTGCGCGATCACTCGACGATCTCGCAACCACCGGGCCGCTCTCTGTCGTGCTGCCACCGACTGCGATGCCGAAGTCGATGATTTTCGGCATCGGCGCACCATCGATGTCCTGGACCAGAACGTTGTCCGGCTTCAGGTCGCGGTGGATCACGCCCTTCTGATGCGCGTGCTGGACGCCCTGGCAGGTCCGCACGAACAGGGCAATGCGCTGATCGAGCGACAATTCCTTCTTGCGACAGTATTCGGTGAGGGGCACGCCCTCGACATACTCCATGGCGAAGAACGCATGACCATCAGGCGTCGTGCCCGCATCGAAAATTTGCGCTATGGCCGGATGTTGCATCTGCGCCAGTGCCTGGCGCTCGACTTCAAACCAGGCCAGCGCCAGTGGGCTGGCCATCTGCTGGCGAATCAGCTTGAGCGCAACATCGCGATGCACGGGTGCAGTCTGTTCGGCGAGATAGACCTGGCCCATGCCGCCTTCGCCGAGAGTGCGGCGGATTCGATACGCGCCGAGGCGCGTACCGGGAGCCAGTGATCCGGCGTCACCCGGGACCTCGGCGCTGCCTTCCAGCTCGGTCTTGGCCGTCTGTGAAGTTTCCTCATCCGGATTCATTCGAAGCCCCCTGTTTGAGATTCGATGGATTTACCCGACTGGTTGCGGGTGAGGATGACAGACCTTGCTACCAGATGCCCGTATTCGGCATGGAGATCCACGGTTCCGTCGGTTCAAGTGAATCCCCCTTCTGCAGCAACTCGATCGAGATGAGGTCGGGCGAACGCACGAAGGCCATATGCCCATCGCGCGGCGGGCGATTGATGGTGACGCCGGCATCCATCAGACGCTGACAGGTTGCATGGATGTCATCGACCGAGAATGCCAGATGCCCGAAGTTTCGCGCGCTGCCATAGTCTTCGGCATCCCAGTTCCAGGTCAGCTCGATCTGGCCACGGTCGGAATCTCCAGGAGCTGCCAGAAAGACCAGGGTGAAGCGGCCTTTCTCATGGTCGCTGCGACCGACGACCTCGAGTCCAAGCTTGTTGCAGTAGAAATCCAGCGAGGCATCAAGATCACGGACGCGCACCATGCTGTGAAGGAACTTCATCAATGTCTCCCGCTGCAGAAGATTGGTTGCTGATACCGGCACCCGCGTGACTTGTTCAGGCCCATTCGCTCAGCCCCTCGATCTTGTACAGACGCTGCCATGAAGGCCGAGCCTTGATGCGCTGGGCGAGTGCGTGCACGGCCGGCCAGCGGTCGGCCGGCTTCGGCATGTTGCGCGACCAGCGCATCAGCATCGCGGCATACAGGTCGACCAGGCTGAACGTATCGCCGAGCAGGTAGGGTCCATGCTCCGAGAGATGCGCATCGAGCCGGTCCCAGGCCGCCTCGATGCGACGCTGCGCGAACTCGCGCATCGCGTCGGCCTGGTCGGCAGGCCCGAAGTCGGTCGGATAGAACCACTGGCGAAATGCGGGTTGCAGGGTATTGGCCAGGTGCAGGGTCCATTGCAGGTACAGACCGCGTTGCTCCGATCCGGAATTCGGAGCGAGGCCCTTGTCGGCGTGGCGTTCGCCAAGCAGCAACATGAGTGCCGCGTTTTCATAGAGCGGTGCACCATCAACAATCAGGGTCGGCACGACCCCATTCGGATTGAGGCGCAGGTATTCCGGATCCTTCTGCGACTTCGAATCGAAATCGATCAGACGCAACTCGTGTGGCACATCGAGCTCAAGCAAGACCAGATGAACGGTCATGCTGGCAGTGCCCGGGGAGTAGTAGAGGGTGTACATGGCTAGGAATCCGAATGCGTTGCGGCACCAAGGATACCCGATGGCCGGGATTGGATATGACCAGCCTTCGGCGGATGAAAGCCGGCATTCGGGATTTGCCAGAGCGGGATCGCGCAAGCCTTGCTTTTTCGGATCCCGAATCCCGAATGCCGGCTATCAGCTCTTCGCCGCCCTCGACTTCAGCCACGCGGCATACTCGTCAAGGTCGCCCTTGAACTCCTCGACCTTGCCGTCGGATACACGCCAGAAGGTTTCGCAGACCAGGCCGATCAGGTGGCGATCATGCGAGACCATGACGATGGCGCCGGGAAAGATGCTTAGCGCTTCGGCCAGGGCTTCGCGCATTTCCAGATCAAGATGGTTGGTCGGTTCATCGAGCAGGAGCACATTCGGTTTGCGCCAGGCGATCAGGGCCAGGGCGAGACGCGCGCGTTCGCCGCCGGAGAAGCCATCCACGTTTTCAAAGGCGCGGTTGCCGGCGAAATTCCAGCGCCCGAGAAAGTCGCGAAATTCCTGGATGCCGGTGCCCGGTGCGATGTCGCGCAGGTGATCGATCGGCGACTGGCCTTCATGCAGTGATTCGACCGTGTGCTGGGCGAAGTAGCCCAGTTCCATGTCCGGGTGCGCGCTGCGCTCGCCAGCCAGGATTGGCAGCTCACCGACCAGGGTCTTGACCAGAGTCGACTTGCCGGCGCCATTGGGCCCAAGCAAACCGATGCGATCGCCAGCCTCCAGGCCGAAACCGACCTTGGACAGGATCGTGATATCGCCGTAGCCCGCCTCGACCTTGTTCAATCGGGTCAGTGAGTTCGGCAGCTTGATCGGATCGGCGAAGTTGATATGGATCTGGCGCTCGGCGCGAACCGCCTCGGTGCCGGCCAGCTTGGCCAGGCGCTTGACCCGCGATTGTGCCTGTTTCGCTTTCGCGGCTGAAGCCTTGAAGCGATCGACGAAGGATTGCAGGTGGGCGCGCTCGGCCTGCTCCTTCTCGAAGGCGATCTGCTGCTGGCGCAATTGCTCGGAGCGCTGGCGCTCGAAGCTCGTGTAGTCACCGACATAGAGTTTGGCCGTGCCGTCGTGCAGATGCAGCATGTGGGTGCCGACACCGTCGAGGAATTCGCGGTCATGCGAGATCATCATCAGCATGCCGGGATACTTGAGCAGCCATTGTTCGAGCCAGAGCACGGCATCCAGATCGAGATGATTGGTTGGCTCGTCGAGCAGGAGCAGGTCGCTCGGCATCATCAGTGCGCGGGCCAGATTCAGACGCACGCGCCAGCCGCCAGAGAACGTAGAAACCGCGCGCTGATGCGTATCCGAGGGAAAGCCAAGCCCGTGCAGCAGCTTGCCGGCACGCGCGCTTGCGTCGTAGCCGTTGATCTCGGCCATCTTCTGGTGTGCCGCAGCGACGGCATCCCAATCTTCGGCGGCCATCGCGGCTTCTTCGGCCTGCAGAACGGCATGGACTTCGAGATCGCCGGACACCACGAAATCTATTGCCGCATCCGGCAGCGATGGCGTTTCCTGGGCAACGCAGGCAATGCGCAGCTTCGGCGACTTCTCCAGATCGCCCGAATCGGCTTCGACTTCACCGAGGATTGCCGCGAACAGGCTGGTTTTGCCGCATCCATTGCGCCCGACTACACCGACACGCCAGCCAGCGTGCAGCGCAATATCGACTTTGGACAACAACAGGCGCTCGCCGCGGCGCAGGGCGAAGTTGCGGAAAGAAATCATCAGGCGGTGTTCCGGGAGGTGCGTTGGATTGGCGGTTGCCGGGGCACGCGCCAGCGGCGCGGCAACAGGGCAGCCGATCATTGTACGGCAAGCACTGCCGAGGTTCAGCCCCGGACGCTCGCTCATCCGGCCGGCACCGACGGCCTGGGCGAGGCACTTGGGCCGATCCTCGAGGTTTGCCGTGGCCAGCGGTTGGCGTATCGGCCCATCAAGGCGACAATGCGGGTTCGAAACCCTGAACGACCCTATCCGGAGCAGCCTGATGGCCAGCCACGAAGTCAAAGTCCCCGATATCGGCAACTACACCGGCATTCCGGTCATCGAAGTACTGGTGCAGCCCGGCGACACGGTGGCGAAGGACCAGGGCCTGGTCACCCTGGAATCGGACAAGGCGACCATGGAGGTGCCTTCCTCGGTGGCAGGTGTGGTCAAGGAATTGAAGGTGAAACTTGGCGATGAGATCTCCGAGGGCACGGTGGTCGCGATCATCGACGCGGACGCTGGCGGAGACGCGCCGAAGAAGACTGAAGAGCCCGAGAAGTCGGCGAGCCCGGAAAAATCCTCCAAACCCGAACCCGCCCCGCCGGCAGAGGAAAGCAAGACCAAGGCGACGATCGATACCAGCAACCCGGCGCGTTTGAGCGAGCTCGAAACCGCTGCGTTGGCTCCGGACATCGATCCCGAGGCATCGGGTCCGCAGTCACCGCCCGTCGCATTCGGCGCCGACACCGTGATGCCCGACAAGGTTGCCCATGCCAGTCCGGCCGTGCGCCTGTTCGCGCGCGAGCTCGGTGTTGATCTGTTCAAGGTCAGTGGCAGTGCGCGCAAGGGACGCATCACGAAGGAAGACGTGCAGAATTTCGTCAAGCGCGCCATCTCTTCCGGCCCGTCGCGCGCGGCGGCTTCAGGCGGTGGTGGCGGGCTTGACCTGTTGCCCTGGCCACAGATCGATTTTGGCAAGTTCGGCGAGATCGAATCCCGGCCGTTGTCCAAGATCAAGAAGATCTCCGGGGCGAACCTGGCGCGCAATTGGGTGATGATCCCGCATGTCACCCAGTTCGACGATGCCGACATCAGCGATCTGGAAGCACTGCGGGTGAGTCTCAACAAGGAGAACGAGAAGGCCGGCATCAAGCTGACCATGCTCGCTTTCCTGGTCAAGGCCGTGGTTGCCGCGCTGAAGAAATACCCGGATTTCAATGCCTCGCTGGACCCTGGTGGCGAAAACCTGATCCTCAAGAAGTATTTCCATATCGGATTCGCAGCCGATACACCGAACGGGCTCGTCGTGCCGGTGATCCGCAATGCCGACCAGAAGGGTGTCATCGAGATCGCGCAGGAATCCGGTGAACTGGCTAAAAAGGCGCGTGACGGCAAGCTGGGACCGGCCGACATGTCCGGTGGCTGCTTCTCGATCTCCAGTCTCGGTGGCATTGGCGGCACCGCATTCACCCCGATCGTGAATGCACCCGAAGTGGCGATTCTCGGTGTCTCGAAGTCGGCAATGAAGCCGGTCTGGAACGGCGAAAAATTCAAGCCGCGCCTGATCCTGCCGCTTTCGCTGAGCTACGACCATCGCGTCATCGATGGCGCTTCGGCGGCGAGATTCACCGCCTACCTTGGCCAGGTGCTGGCCGACATGCGTCGCGTGCTTCTTTAACCCCAACGAAAGGAATTCGCCATGTTCCGGACCAGAATCCTCGTCTTTCTTGTCGCCTTGTGTGCAATCCCCACACTCGCCGTGGCAGAGAAAACCACGCCGGCCGCCCCGCCGACCGATGAAAAAATCACCTTGTCCATCGAGCTGATGCGCGTGATGAACTTCGACCAGACCATGCGCACGATGCAAAGCCAGATGCGCGGCATGATGGAGCAGCAGTTCGAATCCTTTGCGAAGTGTCCTTCGGCCCAGCCGGTCATGCGCGAATATTCCGGTGCATTGACCGACCAGATCATGGGCAACCTGATGGACGAGAGTCTCAAGGTGGACGTCGCTGCCATCTATGCGGATGTCTTTACGGTCGAGGAGCTGCGCGGCATCGTCGATTTCTACCATTCGCCAATTGGCAGGAAGATGGTCGAGCGCATGCCCGAGCTGATGGAAAAATCGATGCTGATCACCCAGGACCGCGTAAAAGCGATGGTGCCGGAGCTGGAGTCGCTCAGTGAGCGCTACGCTTCGCGCATTCGCGAGGCCGCCAAGACCTGCGAACAGGATTCCGACGCTACAGAGTCATCGACCGAAGAATAAGCAGGCGCAATCGTCCATCCCGACGGAGCACCCAAGGAGTTTTCCGTGGCAACGACAGAGATCAAGGTCCCCGATATCGGCAACTACAGCGATATTCCGGTCATAGAAGTACTGGTCAAAGTGGGTGACACGGTCAAGAAGGACCAGGGCATCGTCACGCTGGAATCAGACAAGGCGACGATGGAAGTGCCGTCGCCGGCCGATGGCGTGATCAAGGAAGTGAAGGTCAAGGTTGACGACACGGCCAGCGAAGGTACGGTCGTGGCGATTCTGGAGGCTGGCGCTGCGGCGGCGGCGGAGAAACCTGCGAAGGCCGAAGCGGCGGCTCCGAAGGCTGAGGCTGCTGGCAAGTCCGATCCCGCCCCCGCCCCGTCTGGAGAGGGGAAGGCGGCTCCGACGGCGGCAGCAGCCAGTGGGCGCAAGGCTGACATCGAGTGCCAGGTTGTGGTGCTTGGATCTGGCCCCGGCGGCTACACGGCGGCATTCCGCGCGGCCGATCTAGGTCAGGACACGGTGCTGATCGAGCGCTACGCGACACTGGGTGGCGTCTGCCTGAATGTTGGCTGCATTCCGTCCAAGGCGCTGCTGCATGCCGGGCGCGTGATCGAGGAAGCTGCGCACGCCGAGGATATCGGCGTCAGTTTCGGCAAGCCGAAGATCGATCTCGACAAGTTGCGCGCGAGCAAGGACAAGGTCGTCAAGCAGCTGACCGGTGGTCTCGCCGGCATGGCCAAGCAGCGCAAGGTCACCGTCGTTCAGGGCACCGGCAAGTTCATCTCGCCGAACGAAATCGAAGTGGAAGGCGCCGACGGCAAGAAGCTGGTGCGCTTCGAAAAGGCCATCATCGCGGCCGGATCGCAGGCCGTGAAACTGCCGGGCTTCCCGTGGGACGACAAGCGCATGATGGATTCCACCGATGCGCTCGATCTCGCCGACATCCCGAAGAAATTGCTGGTCGTTGGCGGCGGCATCATCGGTCTCGAGATGGCCTGCGTGTATGACGCGCTCGGCAGCGAGGTGACCGTGGTCGAGTTGCTCGACCAGCTCATGCCCGGAGCCGATACCGATCTCGTGCGTCCGCTGCAGCAGCGTCTGTCCAAGCGCTATGCCGGCATGCACCTGAAAGTGAAGGTCGCCAAGATCGAGGCAAGCAAGAAAGGTCTTACGGCCACCTTCGAAGGCGAGAAAGCGCCCGAGCCGCAAACCTATGATCGCGTGCTGGTCGCGATTGGCCGATCGGCCAATGGTGGCAAGATCAACGCCGAAGCGGCCGGCGTCAACGTCACCGATCGCGGCTTCATACCGGTCGACAAGCAGATGCGCAC
>NZ_JBAWHJ010000046.1:0-1679 GCF_049593775.1 Dokdonella sp.
GATCAGGTGCTCACCGGGTAAGATTCGTTCTTCGTCATGGCGTTCCGTGCACTACGCACCCGAGTTCTGCAATCGCCCATCGAGGCGCCAACCATATCCATCCGGAAATCGAGTTGAATCCAAGGCCAAACAAGCTGAAGTTGCTCAAGTGGTTGCCTGATTCATGGATGGTGACGACCGGCGTTGTTGCCGATCGCAGCCTGCACCTTACTTTTGACGATGGTCCAAACCTCGAGCACACGCCACGCTTGCTCGACCTGCTGGCCAGTCATGATGCGAAGGCCACGTTTTTCCTGCTTGGCGAACAGATCGAGAAACACCCCGATATCGTCGAACGACTGGTTGCCGAAGGCCATCAGCTCGGAAACCATTCCTACGATCATCCACGCTTTACGCGTATTCCAAGAGCCGAACAACTCGATCAGATTGAGCGTACCGAGCGTTTGCTGTCGAAATACGATGGCAAACCCCGGCACCGGTTTCGACCGCCTTCCGGTCGCTTCCCGCTGTCGCTGCTGGCCCACTTTGCCGTTCATCCGGGCAGCATGGCGTATTGGTCGTACGACAGTCTCGACTATCAGCAGAAGCCGGCATCCGAACTGATTGAAGTCATGCGCAATCACCCGCCGCGCCCCGGCGATATCATCCTCATGCACGATGACAGCGAAGCCACGATCGATGCGCTCGCCGTGATGCTGCCCGAGTGGCATGCATCGGGATTCAGACTCGCCACATTGCCAGAGTTGCCGGTGACATGAGTCGCCTGTGCATGGTCGGTATTCGTCACGATTCAAGTCAGTGCGTAACCGCTGCACCAAACAGAGGCTATCCAGCATCGTGAGTATCTATCTTGTTGCCTCGATCGTCCTCATTGTTGGCGCATGCCTTGCCGCATTCGCGCTCTGGATGATCTTGCGCTCGCGCAACATGCAGATCTGGATACGCAGCTATCTGACTCGGCCAGCACGGCCGAAAACATCGGGTCCGGTCCACGTCATGTTCTGCTTTGTCGATCACTTCGAGCCGATGTGGGGCAAGGCCGATCTTGAGAAGCAGCGCCAGCGTGTCGATCGCTGGTGTCGCGACTATCGGGCCATGGCAGGTCGTCATCGCGATGCCGACGGGCGCCATCCGCAACACGGATTTTTCTATCCCGAGGAAGAGTACGTCGAGGAGCATCTGGACAAGATCGCCGCCCTGTGCGCGGATGGGTTTGGCGAGATCGAGATCCACCTGCACCACGACAACGATACCGAAGAGAATTTCAACGTCTCGATGCAGCGCTTCTGCAGCACCTTGCACGAGAAGCACGGTGCGCTGGTGCGCGATCCGCGCAACGGCAAACTCGCATTCGCCTTCATCCACGGCAACTGGTCGCTGGACAACTCGCGCGCCGACGGACGCTGGTGCGGAATCAACAACGAACTGATCCTGCTGCGCGAGTTGGGTTGCTATGCGGATTTCACCTTGCCGTCCGCGCCAAGCGATACCCAGACCAGCACGGTCAATTCGATCTACTACGCAACCGATGATCCTGAAAAGCCGAAATCCCACGATCGCGGCGAACCGGTGCGCGTGGGCGGGACGGCGGTCGGCGACCTCATGATCGTGCAGGGGCCGCTGGCCCTCAACTGGCGCAGCCGACGCTTCGGGCTGATTCCCCGCATCGAGAATTCGGA
>NZ_JBAWHJ010000047.1:0-23233 GCF_049593775.1 Dokdonella sp.
ATACGCTGAATTTCGGTACCTGTTCTGGCAATCAGGAATACCGCATGCCGCTGCAGCCGGATACGGAGCGGACTGATCTGCCATTGCCAGGCCAGTGGTACCGGATCAGTGCCTCCAGCCCTTTCCAACCCCGCAGACTCGAACCATTCACGACGCTTGCACAAACGGGTCATGCGCTTCCCACTCAAAGCCAACTGGCTTGTGTGAGCCTGCAGCGCGTGGAGCTTGCGGTCGGCATACGCATCGTTGACAGGCACGGCAAGGCCATGAACATCCGGCAACGAGCCGTGGACGACAAAATCGAGTCGCGGAATTCTCGCGAACGGACCTGATGACAAGGCAATATCCAGCATCGTGCCCAGCGCGTTGTGATCAGGATGCAAGTCGGACAGCGAAGGCGCGACCAGGACAGTGGGTGCGAAATCGAGGATCTCCCCGGCCAGTTGATCCGTAGCTGTCGAGCCATGCATGAGCAGTGCGGAAAGCCCCTGATCCGGCCATCCGTAGTAGCGCGTTTCCTGCTCCGCAACGCCTAGTCGGGCGAGCGCCATCGCGACTTCGCCACGGCGCCGTGCGCCCCAGCGTTTGCGCGCAGACGCATCGATACGCAAGCGCTTTTCGATCCAGCGCTGTGGCCACGGGTTGTTGTCGCCATCGGTCGCGATAACGACTCGCAATTTCGACCCGGCCGCCAGCGCCATCTGGATCAAACCTCCTGTGGCCAGCGTTTCGTCGTCCGGATGTGGGACAACCACCAGTAATCGCGATTTGTCGTCCAGATCGGGGGCTCGGGTCATTGCGCGTCGACTAGCAAGAGGGAGTTGCGGCGAACCTGTCATTCGCACACCTGCGGAGACTAACAGCCCGCGGCATGATCGATGGATCAATCACGGCTGTCCGGACGCGTCCTCGCTGAAGCGTGGGTGCCTGACCTGACCACTCCCATGCAATACGTAGCGCTCGATGGTCAGTGCCTCGATGCCCATGGGGCCGTATGAATGCAGTCGCGTCGTCGAGATTCCGATTTCCGCACCGAGGCCGAGTTCGCCGCCATCGCTGAACCGCGACGACGCATTGACCATGACGACGGCGGAGCGCAATGCCGCCACGAACCTTTCAGCGGCTTGCTCGTCTTCGGTCACGATCACTTCGGTGTGATCGGAACTGTACTGGCGGATGTGCGTGAGCGCAGCATCGAGATCGTCCACGACGCGAATCGCGATAATCAGATCAAGATACTCGGCCGCGAAATCCTCATCGGTGGCTGCGGGGATGTCCGCAAGTATGGAGCGTGTGCGCTCGCACCCACGCATCTCGACGTTGCGTGCGGCAAGCGCCGCCGCGGCACGCGGAAGGAAGGTGGCGGCCACGTCAGCGTGTACGAGCAGCGTTTCCAGCGCGTTGCAGGCGCTGGGCCGGCTGGCCTTGCCATCGATCAGCAGATCAAGCGCCAGATCGAGATTCGCGGCCTTGTCGACGAAAAGGTGGCAGACGCCCTTGTAGTGCTTGATCACTGGCACGCGCGCATGCTCGGCGACAAAGCGGATCAGGCCTTCGCCGCCGCGCGGGATGGCCAAGTCGATGATGTCGTTGAGCTGCAACAACTCGACCATGGCTTCGCGGCGCAGGTCCTCGACAAGAATCAGGGCTGCGGCCGGCACACCGGCCTCGCTGAGACATTGCTTGAGCAGGTTGTCCAGTGCACGGTTGGAATTGATAGCCTCGGAACCACCACGCAGGATCACGCCGTTGCCAGCCTTCAGGCAAAGCGCGGCAGCATCGACGGTGACGTTGGGCCTCGCCTCGTAAATCATTGCGATGACACCGAGGGGAACGCGCACTCGCTCCACGACGATGCCGTTCGGCCGCGTATCACGATGGGTAACCTGACCGACCGGATCAGCCAGACCGGCAACTTCGCGCAGACCGCGCGTAATGCCCGCGACGCGATCCGCATCGAGGCGTAGCCGATCGAGCATTGCCGGGGCGATACCTCGCTCGCCGGCGTTGCGCATGTCCAGCGCGTTGGCCTCAAGAATCGACGAAAGGTTCGCCTCGATCCGTTCGGCCATCGCGATCAGCAGGTCATGCTTGGCCTGGGAGGAAAGCGCGGCGACAGCCTGTGCAGCTTCACGGCACTGCAGTGCCGCGGATTTCATGTCATTCGTCATGGTCTTGGGCCTGTAGAAAAAAGAAGGTTGCCCCGGCATGCCAGCCGGCGCTTGCGATGCATTGCGCGAGGCAGGTATCAGCCGGTCACCATGTCATCGCGGTGAACGACGCTTTCGCCATAGTGATAGCCGAGCACGGCATCGATATCTCGCGTGTGGCGACGGGCGATGCGGCGAATGTCGACCGCGGAATACTGGGTAAGGCCACGCCCTACGCGGCGCTCCCCGCCTTCTATGCAGCAGATGATTTCAACCATGTCACCACGGGCGAATTCACCGAGTGCGCCGACAATCCCGAGTGGCAGCAAGGACGCGCCCTTGGCTTTGAGCGCGCGCGCCGCGCCTTCATCAATAAGGATTGCGCCTGGTACCAGCGGCACGTGACGCAACCAGTACTTGCGCGCGGCAAGTCGCTTCTTGGTAGAACGCAGGCGGGTGCCTCGCAGGCGTCCCTCGCCGAGCAAGCGGACCGTCTCCGCATTGGTGCCGTTGAACAGGATCGTTTCAATGCCGGCGTTGGCCGCCTTTGTCGCCGCCTCGAGCTTGGTCACCATGCCGCCCGTGCCTGACGTTGAACCGGCTCCTCCCGCCATGTCCATGGATTCCTGGCTTACACCGGTCAATTCGAGAATTGGTTCGGCATCGGCATCCACGCGCGGATTGCCCGTGTACAAGCCATCGATGTCGGTGGCAATCAGCAACAAGTCCGCGTCGGCGAGTGCGGCAACAATGGCGGCGAGATTGTCGTTGTCGCCAAGGCGCAGCTCGTCAACCGCAACTGTATCGTTTTCGTTGACGATGGGCAGCGCGCCCACCCGGAGCAATTCAAGCAGGGTCATGCGGGCCTTGAGGTAACGCCGACGATTGCGCAGGTCATCATGGGTCAACAGGACCTGAGCCACAGGACGCTCGAACAGGCGCTGCCAAAGCCCGATCATCTGCACCTGGCCAAGGGCCGCGAGGGCCTGACGCTCGGCCATTGCCTGACCCAGGCCTGGCTGCTTCAAGACCAGAGTGCGGCCCGCCGCCACTGCACCGGAAGACACGATGACGACTTCGCGGCCGGCTGCGTGGCTCGCAGCGACGAAGCGCGCCAGCCTAAGCACATGATCAGGATCGAGTCCGGTGCCATCGGCCGCGAGCAGACTGCTGCCAACTTTCAGGACAGCACGCCGCCAGGTGGGCAAGGGCTGTTCTGTGAATTGATGGGCAGATGCAATTTTTTTCATTGGTTGTTTCCGTATTCCAAGGCATGACCGCCATCAAGGGAGGGGGCGCCGATAATTACTGCAAGCCAGAAAGTCGATCACGCAACGCGTCAAGACACATGTTCGACCCCGAACCCGGAGAGGTGCGTGCAGCGAGACTGGATTCAGGATTGCGCCCGTCGCCTGCCTGGTTGCCGCTTTCCGCCGCAGCGCGATAGGCCTCCCGGAACGGCACGCCGGCCACCGCCGCCTCGATCGCAACATCGGTCGCGTACATCGACGGCTCGATCGCCGATCGCATCTTCTCTGCATTCCATCCAAAATTCGTCAACAGGTCCGGCAGCAAGGCGAGTGCACCAAGGCCGCGATGAAAACCATGTACCAGCGATCCCTTGCTGGATTGAAGATCGCGCTGGTAGCCAGTCGGCAGGGAAAGCAACTGCTCGATCTCGGTGCGCGCCGCAGCCACACTGGCATGACTCGCACGCATCAGCTCGATGACATCCGGGTTGCGCTTGTTCGGCATGATCGAGCTGCCCGTAGTGTATTGCGTTGGCAAGCTGACGAAATCGAACTCCGTAGTAGTGAACAGCGACAGGTCCCAGGCCAGGCGACGCAAGTCGAGCGTCGCGGCACCCAGTGCATCAAGCGCCGCCATCTCGAACTTTCCGCGCGACAACTGCGTGTAGATTGGACTGACCTGCATGCGCGCGAATCCCAGCTTGCGTGTCGTGAATTCGCGATCAAGGCCCAGGTTGACGCCGTATCCAGCTGCCGTGCCTAGCGGATTGGCATCTATCAGTGCGAAAGTCTGACGTGCCCGCCAGGCGTTGTCGATGAACGCCTCCGCAAAAGCTGCAAACCACATCGCCGTAGAGGAAACAACGGCACGCTGGAGATGCGTATAGCCAGGCATCGGCAAGACATCACTTTCTGCGCGATGGATGCAGATGTTTGCGACCGCCGTACAAATGGAGGAGAGGTTCATCAGCCTCGACTTCAGCCAGAGCCTTGTCGCGACCAGTACCTGATCGTTTCGACTGCGGCCCGTATGGACCTTGCGCCCGGTGTCTCCCAATCGCTCGATCAGCCGCGCCTCGATAGCCGAATGCCCATCTTCGAAGCGCTCGTCGAGCACGAAGTCGCCGCTCTTGAAATCCTCGCCAAGCTGGTCAAGCTCGCTGATCAGATCACCGGCCTCGGCCTTGCTGAGAAGTCCTATCCTGGCGAGGCCCTCCACATGTGCTGCACTTGCCTCGATGTCGAAAAGAAAGAATTCCCGATCCAGGACAACGTCGTCGCCAGCGAGAAAGCGCATGATGCGCTGATCGGTCTTGACACCGGATTTCTGCCAAAGCAGGTCGCTCACTGCGCATTCTCCAGCGTTGCCGATGCGAGTGGAATCCCACTCGTTTCGTTGAATCCGAACGCGATATTGATGTTCTGCATCGCCTGGGTCGCCGCGCCCTTGAGAAGGTTGTCGAGCGTCGCGACGACGACGACGCGCTTGCCGCCAGGGGCCAAAGCAAATCCGCCAACCTCCGCATGGTGCTTGCCGGCTATGCGACTGACCCAGGGCGCATCATCGACCACATGCACCAACGGCTCGTCGGCATAAAACTGACGATAGCGCGACATGATGTCATCCAACTTCATTGCGTTTCGCAGCCACAGATTCACCGTCATCGTGATGCCGCGGAAATGCGGCGCCACGTGCGGCATGAACTCGACCGGGATGCCGAGCTGGCGCGAGACCTCGCGTTCATGCACATGTCCAACCAGTGAATACGGCATCAGGTTGTCACGCAGCTGGTCCACGTCGTTCTTGTCTGACGGCGTCGTACCCGCCCCCGAATAGCCGGACACTCCGAAACACTGCGGCGGGCCAGCCAGCACCTCGACCAGCGGGGCAATGGCAAGCTGCATCGCGGTGGCGTAGCAACCCGGATTACTGATCCTGATCTGTCTGGCATAGCGCGCACGCGAAAGCTCAGGCAGTCCGTAGTACCAGTCCCCGTCGCTGCGGTAATCGGCAGACAAATCCAGGATCAGCGTGTTCCTGGCTTGCGCGTTGATCGCATCCACGTAGATGCCCGCAGCACCATTCGGCAAAGCCAGCACGATCGCATCGGCGCCCTTGCCGGCGACCGCGTCGGCATCAAGCGATTCGTAGCGGAGTTCACCGTGGTAAGCATCAACATGGCCAGCCACGCCCTGCCCGTCCAGTTCGCGCGATGACACAAAGGCCAGCTCGAGCGACGGATGTACGGCAACCAGACGGATCAGTTCCGCGCCCGTGTATCCGCGCGCGCCAACAATGCCAATTCTCTTCATCATCATCCTGCCGATTCCAGTGGCGCAGCCAGAGTCGCGACACGGGAGCTACTCAACGCCACGCAACGCTCGATTTCCGTGAATGCAGTGATGCCATACCAGAACACTTTCCAGTTCTCCATCCTGTAGCACCCGTCCGACTCCGCGTAGTAAAACGGATTGACCGGGTTGCCGTGACGCGAGCGCCAGAACAGGCGCGGATTTTCATCACGCATCACCTGCCAGACCGCGCGGCCAAGGCCTTCGCCCTGGGCATCATCGAGTACCGCAAACTTGTCGAGGTAGGTGAACCCACCATCCTCCACAAGTATGAGCGCAACACGATAGTTCTCGCTGACATACGCACGAAACAATGTCGTTCGTTCGAAATAGTCATCAACGAGCCTGCGCGAAAAACTTGATTCAATCAGGCTGCGCAACCGAGGCAAGTCGAACTCACCCCATGACGCAACCGTGAGCACCTTCTCGCCTCGACGTATCAGGGTTCCAGAGCCCTTGTGGGTAAACAATTCCTTGGCAAGCTCGGCCGGCTTGGTGATCGACACCGACGAAGTCAGCGGCAGGCGGTCGAGCAGGTCCTTGATCTGCTCGATCTTCACGCGCATGCCCGAATGCAACCATGGTTGCGTCAGCAGGTGATCGTACTCCGTCGAAAGGTTGATCGAATCAATGACATGGTCGTCACCATCCAGCAATCCGCCGGTTCCGGTCAGGAAGATGATCTTGTACGGCTGCAGAACCTGCACCAGTTCGTTTGCGGCGAAATCCGCATTGATATTGAGGATCTGACCGCCTGCCGTCTCGCCGGTACTGGCAATGACCGGTATCGATCCCGCATGCAGGCTTGCCTCGATCGGAGCAAGGTTCACCCCCGTGATTCGACCGACCAGACCCAGTTCGTCGCGATCCAGGTAGTCCGCCTCGAACACACCACCGCTGATCGATGTCGCGCGCGTATCGCCTTCCTGGAGCGCCTCGACGAGCTTGAGATTCTGCGCCTGGAAGACGCGCCGCACGATGGCCAGGGCTTCCGGCGACGTCACGCGCAGGCCATTGACCGTCTTCTTCGCGATACCGGCAGCAGCGAGCTCCGCGTCGAGCTGCGGTCCCGCTCCGTGCACGACAATCGGAGTCAATCCGACTTCCTGCAGGAACGCCAACGACGAAGTCAACGCATCCAGGTCGTCGCGAAGCACCGCACCGCCGACCTTGACCACGGCGAAACGCTTGGCGTCGATTTGCGAGAAGCGCTTGAGGTACTGGGATATTTCCTTCGCGCTGGCCATGCTGGAGAGCAGACGAACGATAGTCTGCCGGGTTTGCCGTGTCGCACTATTCATGGATGATCCTGCGGACTGTTTCGGCATAGGCTGTCAGTTGGTCGAAGCCGACCCATTCGTCGGCAGCATGTGCCTGGGCGATGTCTCCCGGACCATAAACGAGTGCGGTGTAGCCGGCCTGGGAGAACAGCGAGGCCTCTGTCCAGAAGTCAACCGCATTTCCAATCGGAAGCTCAAGCGCATCGGCGATGTCGCGAGCAGCCAATCTGCGTGATTCGGCATCGGCGATAGCGCCGGAGGGAAGACTCGGGCCGCGAAAGGTCTCTGTGAATTCTGCAGGATCGGGATCTGCGAAGCCGCGGAATGTCGTCAGTAGGCGTTCGACATCTGTCGATGGCAATGGCCTGAAACCAAAGCGCAATTCAGCGCCCGGCGCAATCATGTTTGCCTTGATTCCTCCCTCGATGCGACCGATGTTGAAACGCAAGCCGGTCAGTCCGCCAAACCGTTCGTGCGCACAGGAATCAACATGGGCAAGCGCAAGACCGCCCCAGCGAATGGCCTGGTGCAAAGCGCTGTCGGCCGGCGATTGTTGCCCCGAAGCATGTCCGGCTGTTCCAGCGAATCGCATCAGCACCGAGCTGATGCCGCGGTGAGCGAGCACGGCTTCGGACTGTGTCGGCTCGGCGACCAGCACGGCCTCGTATGGAACCTCGCGCGCGAGGAACGCGGCGATGCAACGCGGATCATTTGCTTCCTCGTCGGAGGAAAACAGGAAAGCCGCATCGCCCTGGGTAGTGTTCGCCGCAGCGACCAGTGCTGCCGCCGCACCCTTGATGTCACACGCACCCAGGCCGATTGCCCTGTCGGCGGTAGCACGCAACTCGAACGGATTTGCCGACCAGTGGGGCGAGTCCGGAACGGTATCCAGATGCACATTGAACAGGTATTTTGGCTTGCCGCGGACGGCATGCAGGCTTACCGCACCCGCGCCGTGATCGGTGACGCTCACTTCGAAGCCTGGCAAATTTTGACGCAGGTAGCCGAAGATGCCACCCGTATCGATCGCTCGCGGTGGATTGCGCGTATCGAATGCAACCAGCGCGCGCAGATGCGTGAGTGTCGATGCAAGCGGCTCGCTCACGAACCCTGCTCCCGATTTACCTCGGCCCACAGGGTCGAACTCATGCCATAAAGTCGTATGAAGCCCTCGGCTTCGGCGACGCCCCAGTCTGCCGACTGCGCGTAGGTTGCTCCCTTGGCATTGAGCATATGCGGCGACACTACTGTTATCGCCTGCACGATGCCGCCCTGGGTCTCGAGGGTGACTTCGCCATTGACGCAACGCTGGCTGGAGTCGAGAAACGCTTCGAGATCAGCCTTGAGCGGGTCGTGAAAGAAACCTTCGTAGACGAGTTCGACCCACTGCTTCGCCACGCCTGGCTTGAACCGGTTCTGTGCCTTCGAGAGCACAGCCTCTTCGAGCGCACGATGCGCTGAGAGCAAGCTGAACAGGCCGGGCGCCTCATAGATGATCCTGCCCTTGAGCCCGATCGTCGTGTCGCCGGTGTACATCCCGCGACCCACGCCGTAGGGGGCGAACAGTTCGTTCAACCTGGCCAGCAGCAGGTGGCCAGGCAAAGGCTCATCGTTGAGTTTCACGGCTTCGCCGTTCCTGAATGTCAACTTCACCCTCAACGCACTCGTTGGCCATTCCGAGCGCGGTGCGCACCACCCGCGTGCACCCTCGCCTGGCGCTTCCCAACGATCGATCTCGCCACCGGACATGGTCAATCCGAGCAGGTTCTCGTTGATCGTGTAGGCTTTTTGCTTCGCGCGGACTTCGAAACCCCGATCCTCGAGATACTTCTGCTCATACGCACGAACTTCGGCATGTTCCTTCTGGATCTCGCGGATCGGCGCGATGATTCCGTAGTCGCCAAGTGCCTTGACAGTGAGATCGAATCGCACTTGATCATTGCCCATGCCGGTACATCCGTGGGCGACGAGCCGCGTTCCCAACTCGTCTGCCCGCTTCAGGGCGGCCTCCACGATCAGATACCGATCAGAAACCAGAAGTGGATATTGCCCCTGGTAGCCCTCACCCGCCCAGATGAACGGCTTCACGAATCCATCCCAGATCGCCGGGCCGCCATCCACTGTCACATGACTGGCCGCGCCGAGTTCTGCTGCACGCGCCTCGATAAACGCACGTTCGTCATCATCGACGCCGCCGGTATCCGCGAATACGGTATGCACGGCATAGCCGCGCTCCTGCAGGTACGGGATGCAGAAGCTCGTGTCGAGCCCCCCTGAAAACGCAAGGACAACGTCCTTGCTTTCGGGGCTGAGGAGTGGGGAATGGGGGGTTGAAGAAGCAGTCGACATACGGAATTCCTGGTTCTACCTGGGTTGAGGGAGTGTGAGGCTTGCGATTCAGCTTTCAGCTATTCCCCATTCTCCATTCCCGGCTGCACTAGTGCGGCCATCACGGCCTTCTGCACATGCAGGCGGTTCTCGGCTTCGTCGATGGCGATACACGCTGGTGAATCCATTACCGCATCCGTGGCCTTGACGTTGCGCCGCAGCGGCAGGCAATGGCTGAACAGGGCCTTGTTGGTCAGGGCCATCTTGGCTTCGTCGACGATGAAGTGCTGGTGTGCATCGCGGATCGGTTTCTCCTGTTCCCAGCGACCGAAATACGGTATTGCACCCCAGCTCTTTGCGTACACAACATCGGCATCCCGGTAGGCGCTTTCGACGTCATGACTGATACCAAGGCTGCCTCCGTTCTCACTGGCATTCTGCTGCGCAAATTCCATGTAGCGAGGATCGAGCAGATACTCGTCGGTCGGACACAGCAAGGTCACGTCCATGCCGTAGCGCGTTGCAATCAGCAGGGCGGAGTTGGCCACGGCGGTGTTCAGCGGTTTCGGGTGGTACGTCCACGTCAGCACATACTTGCGGCGTCGAAGATCCGTGCCCAGGTGCTGCTGCAAGGCCATGATGTGGGCCAATTCCTGACAGGGGTGGGTAATCGTTTCCATGTTGATTACCGGCACAGTCGAATACCGTGCGAAGGACCGAATGACGTGATCCTCCCGGTCGACGCTCCAGTCCTGGAACTTTGGAAACGCACGTACGCCGATCAGGTCGACATATCGGCTGAGTACCCGTGCGACCTCGGCGATGTGCTCTTCAGTATCTCCATCCATGACCGAACCGATCTCGAACTCGATCGGCCATGCATCCTTTCCAGGGGCCAGCACGATGGCTTTGCCGCCCAGCTGATGAGCACCCAACTCGAAGCTGGTACGCGTCCGCATCGACGGGTTGAAGAACAACAACGCGATCGACTTCCCCTGCAGTGCAGTGCCGATTCTGGATTTCTGGAAGTTCCTCGCCTCGTCCAGCAGTGCATCGAGGCGATCACGAGGCCAGTCCTGGGTGTTCAGGAAATGCAGTGTGTTCACGTAGAGTCCTTGTGGCAAAACAAAAAAACCCGGCACGATGGCCGGGTTTTCGTCGAAAATCGTATTGCGCGCGAAAGCTACCCGGCCGGATTGAAGGTCACCGGTCGACGCGCACGAGAAGTCATGCCAGAAGCCATGCGGGCGCTGGTCAAAATCTGGATCGTGGCAATTGCGCTGTTCATCATGGTCGAGACGTTACCGGCAATTCTGCCGCAGTGCAACAGAAACGGCGTCAGAAGCGCTCTGGCTGAACCCGACTCATGGGTAGCCGGGCCGTGCGCACGGGCACGGAAGGCGTACTACTCTGCCGGAGCGACGCTGACCCGGACCCGCATGCGCTCGCCCGGGTCGTAGTCCAGCTGGGACATGAAGACATCTCCCCGATAGCGGTACTGGACGTCATAGCCCACGATGCGGCGCTCTGTGTAGACCTCATTCACCGTCTGGCAGCGTGTTTCGGTCTGCGATCCGTAGGTATCGTCACGCCGCGCCGCGTTGTTGCCCACTGCACCACCGATGACCGCACCAGCGATCGTGGCGGCCTTGCGGCCATCGCCCTTGCCTACCTGATTGCCCAGGGCACCGCCGACAATGGCGCCGAATATGGTGCCTGCCGCGTTGTTTCCCCGGGTATCACGCACGCCCACGTCCTCCTCGTAGCATTCCTGACGAGGGCGACTGGACTGGATGTTGTCGTAGACCGGATCCACGCGAAGTACATCGGCCCAGGCAAGGCGTACGTTTTCGGAGCCGCGATCGCCCTCATAGCCTCGATCCGGTGGCTGCGCCATCGCGTTCATGGCCAGGCCGGCGGCAGCGGCAATCAAGAACCTCTTCAACATCTCACTCTCCAAATCGGGATTGGGCACTCGGACCAGACCTGCTTGGGGTCTGCCTTTTCGGACCGGATCATCGATTCGGCATGCGAAGGCCACGTTGTAGTGAGAATTACAGCACAGGATTACTGAATGCTGACCCAAGGATCAATCCTCGTGGCAGAGGCAATTCGGGTCACGCCAGCGGACTGGTATTATCCCGGGCTGCCCTATTCCAGTACCCGGATGTCATGAATCTGCGCCTGCACAACACCCTCACGCGCCGTGTCGAGGAGTTCATTCCACAGGATCCTACCCGGGTCACCATGTACGTCTGCGGGCCAACCGTTTATGACTACATCCATATAGGCAATGCGCGCCCGGCTGTTGTTTTTGGTCTTCTCGCACGCCTCCTGCGCAGGCGATACGAGAAGGTTGTCTACGCCCGCAACATCACGGACGTTGACGACAAGATCAACGCTGCGGCCAGAGAGGCCGGGGTCCCGATCACGACGATCACGGATCGTTTCGCCAAGGCGTATCACGAAGACATCGCCCGGCTTGGCGTCGATCCACCTGATCTGGTTCCGCACGCCACGGCGCACATGGCCGAAATCATCGACATGTGCGAGCACCTGATCGCCAGCGGCAATGCTTACGTGGCTGAAGGTCACGTCCTGTTCGACGTTGCCAGCTATACCGACTACGGCAAGCTTTCCGGGCGTTCGACTGAGGACATGATCGCCGGGGCGCGCGTGGACGTTGCGCCCTACAAGAAGAACCCGGCTGATTTCGTACTCTGGAAACCTTCCTCCGATGAGCTCCCGGGCTGGTCCAGTCCGTGGGGGCGTGGTCGTCCTGGCTGGCATATCGAATGCTCCGCCATGGCCGCGGCCCATCTTGGCAACACCATCGATATTCATGCTGGTGGAAATGACCTGATGTTTCCTCATCACGAGAACGAACTCGCGCAGAGCACCTGCGCGCATGGCGGCCAGAAATTCGCACGCTACTGGTTGCACAATGGCATGCTGACTTTCGCCGGAAAGAAGATGTCGAAGTCACTGGGCAACGTCATGGTCCTGCATGAATTGCTCGAGATTTACCCCCCGGAAGTACTTCGCTTCCTGTTGCTGCGTGCACACTACCGGCAACCACTGGACTGGTCTGAAAGCACGCTCACCCAGGCCCGTGCAACGCTGGACGGTTGGTATGGCGTCTTGCGCGACCTTGCCGACACACATGTCCGGCAGGACGAGGAAACCATTCCTCCTGCGTTCGAGGAAGCCCTGTGTGACGACATCAACACCCCGGCCGCGTTTGCCGTGCTCGCGGATCTCGCGAACCAGTTGCGCAAGGCGTGCACGGACGATGAGCGCCGCAGGACGAAAGCGGCACTTCTTGGAGCCGGGCGCCTGATAGGCCTGCTTCAGCAGGATCCGGAGGTCTGGTTCAAACAGACAGGAAGCGGTGAATCCATCGACCCTGAGTGGGTCGATGGATTGCTGGATGAACGCATTGCAGCCAGAGCCGCACGCAACTTCACCCGCGCGGATGAAATTCGGGATGCGCTTGCAAGAAAGCACATCGTCATAGAAGACGGCGCCCAGGGAAGTCGCTGGAAGGTGGTCCAGCCAGGCGAAGCGGCTGATTGACAGATATTCTGCAGATGCCGGGACCCGCAAGCTCGGACTGCAGCTTGCAAAGCCCGAATTTGCATTGTTCAGGGGCAACGACAGGAAAGGCATGGAACCGACACAAGACATGGCCACTTCGCAACCAGCCGAGGCCAGCGCGGAACAGGCACAGATTGCGATTGCCGAGGAATTCGGTTTCTTCGGAGACTGGACCGAGCGCTATCAGTACCTGATCGATCTCGGCCGCAAGCTGCCCGAATTTCCGGATGAGTTTCGCACCGACCTTTTCAAGGTCAGTGGCTGTCAGTCACAGGTCTGGCTCCGGGCTTGCGGCGATGCACAGCGCATGGAGTTCCATGCCGCGAGTGATTCGTCCATCGTCTCGGGACTGGTCGCCCTCCTGCTGAGGGTCTACTCCGGTCGGCCAGCACAGGAAATACTGGACACCGAGCCACACTTCATCGAGTCCATAGGCCTGGCCAAACATCTGTCGCCGACACGATCCAATGGACTGGCTTCCATGCTGGCGACGATCAAACAGCACGCTGCCAGCGCGATGGTCTGACCCGCACCGCTGAAGGATTCACTGGCCGTCCAATCCTGCACGGTCTCGCACTCGCTGAATCCTGGCCGCTACATCGGCGCATGCCTGCAAAGCCACAGGATTCGCGATTGCGCGGCCTCGCCAGGCGCGAAAAGCGTCACACCCCTGTCATGCGCGTGAAACGAGCGCTTAAGACACAGGCCTCAGCATGCCCTGCATGGGAAGCAGGAGAGTGTCATGCGGGTAGCAATCGTCACTGAGACATGGCCGCCCGAGGTCAATGGTGTCGCATTGACCGTGCAGTCGCTGGCACGCGGACTTGTCAGGCTCGGCCACGAGGTCGAGGTCATTCGCCCGCGATCACCACAAGATGCCGATCTGTTGTCAGCGAACGAGTTCGATGAACTTCTAGTCGGCGGAGCCGCACTGCCTCGCTACCCCGGCCTGCGATTTGGGCTGCCCTCGCAGTCGCGCCTGCTCCGGCGCTGGCGGAATGCACGTCCGCAGGTCATGTACGTGGCCACCGAGGGACCGCTCGGCCACAGCGCGCTGGCTGCCGGACGCAAGCTCGGGATACCGGCCTGCACAGGATTCCACACGCGCTTCGACGACTTCATCGGCCACTACGGTTTCCCGTGGCTGACACCGCTGGTGTTCGCCGGGATGCGTCGATTTCACAACCGCGCTGCCGCTACTCTCGTACCTACTGCGGAGCTGGCCACATTTCTTGAGAAGAACCGATTCCGGAATGTCCGTGTGCTGCGCCGGGCGGTTGATACCGAACTGTTCCATCCTGCAAGGCGCGATTTACAGCTTCGCGCACGATGGGGGCTTGATCACGACCAGCTCGCGGTGGTGCATGTAGGTCGGCTGGCAGCGGAGAAGAACCTCAATCTGGCCGTACGTGCATTCAGGCAGATCCAGGCCACGCAGCCCGAAGCTCGATTCGTAATTGTCGGCGACGGCCCCGAAAGAGCGCGCATTGCCGAGGCGAACCCCGATTTCATCTTTGCCGGGCTGCGCCGCGGAAAGGATCTGGCGTGTCACTACGCAAGTGGCGATTTGTTTCTCTTTCCGAGTACAACAGAAACTTTCGGCAACGTCACGCTAGAGGCCATGGCAAGCGGCGTGCCTGTAGTCGCATTCGACTACGGTGCCGCCAGAGAACACATTGTCGATCAGCATACCGGCTGCCGTGTCCCACTCGCCAACCAGCACGCATTCATTCACGCTGCCATCGCGCTTGCGGATGATTCGGCGGCGCGCAATCGGATCGGCCACGCCGCTCGTCTGGGCGTATCCGCGCTCAGCCCGGAGTCGGTCAGCACCAGCTTTGCAGACTTGCTGGTCTCGCTTGATCAGGAGAAAGCAGCATGAGCGGCGTTGGTGGTTGGCAAAAATTCGAACTTCGCAGCGGTGAATGGCGACTGTGTCAGGCCTGCAACCGCTGGGTGACGGACCGGGCCGCAGTTCATCTGTTTCGCTGGGTCAGCCGCCTGGGCGACGGCCCGGTCTGGTATGCCCTGATGATGGGTTTGGTCGTGTTCGGTGGTGAGCGAGGATGGATGGCCGCATTGCATATGGCAGCCATCGGATTGGTCGCTGCCAGCATGTATCGCCTGCTCAAGGGCTGGACGCGACGTCCAAGGCCGTTTCGCAGCCATGCCGGCATCGTTGCCCACATTGCACCACTGGACGAGTTCAGCTTCCCGTCCGGGCATACCCTGCATGCCGTCTGTTTCAGCATGGTTGCCACGGCCTGGTATCCATCACTGCTCATGGCGCTATTGCCATTTACCGTGATGATTGCAATTTCCAGGGTCGTTCTCGGCTTGCACTATCCGAGCGACGTCATCGTCGCGGTCATGATCGGGACGGCAATCGCCGGAACCTCGATCTTCCTTGTCTTGCCTGCCTAGGCAGTCAGAACTCGCCAACGCCTACTCGCTGCGGGCTCGGGTTGCGCGACGACATGCACTCGTCCAAAAAACTGCCAATCAGCCCGGCATGACCAGATCGCCCCGCTTGCGCACGATCAACATGGCAAGCTCAAGCGATTGCTCATAGTTGAGACGTGGATCGACCATCGACTTGTAGGCTCGGTTGAGATCATTCTCGGTCAGATCCCGCGCTCCGCCCATGCATTCGGTGACATTCTCGCCGGTAAGCTCGAGATGAACGCCACCCAGGCGCGTGCCTGCCGCCTCGTGAATATCGAATGCCTGGTCAAGTTCATCGCGGATATTCTCGAACCTACGCGTCTTCACGCCGCTACCCAGCGACTCGGTATTCCCATGCATCGGATCGCAACACCAGAGCACCTTCCGGCCTGCCGCCTTGACCGTCTCCAATAGCGGAGGCAAAGCCTTGGCCACGTGTTTTGCGCCCATTCGGTGTATCAGGGTCAATCGACCCGGCTCGTTGTCCGGATCCAGTACATCGATGAGGCGCAAAAGCTGATCGGCTGACGTTGATACGCCCACCTTCACGCCGATTGGATTGCGGATCCCGCGGCAATACTCAACGTGCGCCCCGCCAATGTCAGCCGTGCGCATACCAATCCAGGGAAAGTGCGTGGAAAGATTGAACCAGCCCCAATGACGCGGAACCTGCCGCGTCATCGCCTCTTCGTAGTGCAACAGCAAGGCTTCATGCGACGTATGGAAATCGACTCGCTGGAATTCACCCACCGAGCTGCCTGCCAGCGTCTCCATGAAGCGCAGGGAGTTTCCGATCGACTCGACCATCTGACGATACTCGCCCTGCAATGGCGAATGTTCAACCCAGGCCAGATCCCAGTACTCGGGGTGGTGCAGATCGGCGAATCCGCCATCTATCAAGGCGCGCACGAAATTCATTGTCATCGCTGATCGAGCATGCCCCTTGATCAGGCGCCTGGGATCAGCACGGCGCGCGTCCGCACTGAATGCAGGCGCGTTGACGATGTCACCGCGATAACTCGGCAAAGTGACGCCGTCACGTGTTTCAGTGTCGGTCGAGCGTGGCTTTGCATACTGCCCGGCAAAGCGACCAACACGAACAATGGGGAGCTTGAGTCCATGGGTCAGGACCAGGCTCATCTGCAGCATGACCTTGAGCCGATTGGAAATCAGCGGGGAGGTGCAGTCATCGAAGCTTTCGGCGCAATCGCCTCCCTGAAGCAGGAATCGTCGACCTTCAGCAGCGTCGGCAAGCAAGCCGCGCAAAGCCAGGATTTCCCAGGAGGTCACCAGGGGTGGGAGCTGACCAAGCTGATCCAGCGCAGATCGAAGCTCGTCCTGATCAGCATAGGTTGGTTGCTGCACGGCGGGAAATTTGCGCCACGATGCAGCGCCCCAGTTTTCCGCCTGCCGGACCGCAACCACGTTACGTTTGCGCTTCATTGTCGCCCACCCATGCTGCACTGCGGCATCCATCATGCCACAGCGGACCATGGAGTGAAATCAGGCGCGCCGAAAGCCGGCCCAGAGCGAAATCACGAAAAATCCCGCGAAGCACGCCAGCACCCATCCCGGCATCGATAGACCGAGAAACGTCCAATCGATGACGCCACAGTCCTGATCACGAATGAAAATCGTCTTCAGAAATTTCAGTGAATCGTAGTTCTCCATGGCATACGAGAACGAAGGCGCACACCCCTCAAGTTCCTCGGGAGGCAATTGCTGGAGATAGACATGGCGCCCGGCGATATACGCTCCGCCAAGCGAGAACAATGCGCCGAGCATCCCGTACATGCGCGAACCGACACGCCCCGGGCCGTGGAGGAATCCAATCAAAGCCGTGAGCCCGACCAGGCAAACGAAAACACGCTGAACCATGCACAGCATGCACGGCTGGTATCCCTGCACATGCTCAGCAAATAGCGCATAGCCCATCAGCAACGCGCAAGCGAGCGCTATGAAACCGAATACACGCCGGGATGTTAGAACCATGGCCATGCTTGAACTCCTGTCCTGTCTTTATTGACCCGAATACGGACCTGATTCCGATAGTAGTGGTTCCCCGTTTCCGATGCCTCAATATTTCCTGAGGACAATGCCGGAAACGAAAAAGCCCCGCCAGGGCGGGGCTTTTCTCGACCTGCTTGCAGCGCCATCAATCCTCGGCGGATTCGGCAGCCGCCTGTGGGCGGTCGAGCAACTCTACGTAGGCCATCGGAGCACTATCGCCGACGCGGAATCCGCACTTGAGGATACGCAGATAGCCGCCCTTGCGCTCACGAAAACGTGGGCCAAGTTCGACGAACAGCTTGCCAACAGCCTGCTTGTCACGAAGCCGCGCGAAGGCAAGGCGGCGATTGGCAACGCCATCTGTCTTGGCAAGGGTGATCAGTGGCTCAGCAACGCGACGCAGTTCCTTTGCCTTCGGCAGGGTCGTGCGAATCAGCTCGTGCTTGAACAGAGACGCAGCCATATTCTTGAACATCGCTTCGCGATGACTGCTGGTCCGATTGAGTTTGCGTCCGGATTTCTGGTGGCGCATGGCAAAATTCTCGCTATCTGTTGTTATGAAAAGCCGGCACCTGTGTCCGACTCCCCGCGGTTACCCGCTATTATTTGCCTCAAACAGAGGCATGTCCTTGTTGCAGACCCATCGAAGGAAAGCCTTCTCTGATGAGTGCAGCCATGGATGGCCGTTTCTGCTACTCGGCCAGAGCGCACTTTGTGCTCTGGCCGATATATCAACTACTCAGCGATCACGCACGATCGCATTAACCAAGCTGCATGCCGTGGGCAATACCCGGCGGCGGCCACGATTCAAGCTTCATGCCGAGCGACAAACCACGCTGCCCAAGCACGTCCTTGATTTCCGTCAGCGACTTCTTGCCAAGGTTTGGCGTCTTCAGCAACTCGACTTCGGTCTTCTGAACCAGATCACCGATGTAATAGATGCTCTCTGCCTTCAGGCAGTTGGCCGAACGCACTGTCAGCTCGAGATCGTCGATTGGACGCAGCAGCACCGGGTCAACACCACCCTTGTCAGTTGCTGCATCTGTACTTTCACGACGGGTAAAGTCGCCGAAGATGGAAATCTGGTCCTGCAGGATCTCGGCAGCCTTGCGGACTGCTTCTTCTGCATCAATCGCACCGTTGGTATCAATCTCGAGAACCAGCTTGTCCAGGTCGGTGCGCTGCTCAAGACGAGCACTGTCCACCTGATAGGCGACACGACTAACCGGACAGAACGAGGCATCGAGCTGCAGACGACCAATTGGACGAGCTTCTTCGTCCGGCAGGCGACGCGAGACAGCCGGTTGGTAACCGACACCGCGAACGACCTTCAGACGCATGTTCAGAGCGACATCCTTGGTCAGGTTGCAGATCACGTGGTCGGGATTGATGATCTCGACAGTGTGGTCAACCGTGATATCGGCAGCCGTGACAACACCCTTGCCCTTCTTGCTGAGGCTGAGTGTCGCTTCGTTCTGACCGTCCTGCATGCGGATGGCGACATCCTTGATGTTCAGAAGAACCTCAATGACGTCTTCCTGCAGACCTTCAAGTGTCGTGTACTCGTGCAACACGTTGTCAATTTCTACTTCGACAATCGCGCAGCCAGGAATGGACGACAACAAGACGCGGCGCAGCGCATTGCCAAGGGTATGGCCAAAGCCACGCTCCAGAGGCTCAACCACGACTTTGGCGTGGTTGGCTCCGATACGCTCGACTTGGATGCCGCGGGGACGCAGCACATTGGTGGATCCTGCCATGAACAGGGACTCCGAAAGTTGCGGTGAATTTACTTCGAGTAGAGCTCGATGATCAGGCTCTCGTTTATGTCCGAGGGCAAGTCGGAACGCTCTGGCAGCGACTTGAAAATGCCACTGAACTTCTTTGCGTCCACTTCAACCCAAGTTGGAACCAGATCCATCTCTTGCGAGACGGTGACCGACTCCTGCACACGCAACTGGCTGCGCGCGCTCTCGGTGAGCGAGATCTCGTCGCCTGGCCGGACCTGATAGGAAGGCAGGTTGACGCGCTTGCCGTTTACCGAAACTGCACGGTGGGCGACAAGTTGACGAGCCTGGGCGCGCGTTACCGCGAAACCCATGCGATAGATAACGTTGTCGAGGCGTGTCTCCAACTGGCGCAACAGGTTTTCACCGGTGTTGCCCTTCTGGTTCGAAGCCTTGACGTAGTACTTGTGAAACTGACGCTCAAGCAGACCATAGATGCGCTTGACCTTCTGCTTCTCACGCAGCTGAACGCCGTAGTCCGACAGACGACCCTTGCGGGCAGCGCCATGTTGGCCAGGCTTTTGTTCCAGCTTGCACTTCGAATCGATCGCGCGCGCCGGGCTCTTGAGGCTGAGGTCAGCGCCTTCGCGCCGTGCCAGCTTGCAGGTGGGTCCGATATAACGAGCCATTTCCGTATCCTTTAGACGCGACGCTTCTTCGGCGGACGGCACCCGTTATGCGGGATTGGCGTCACGTCGATGATGTTGGTTACCTTGAAGCCGACATTGTTCAACGAACGAACAGCCGATTCGCGACCGGGGCCTGGGCCCTTGATGCGCACTTCAATCGTCTTCACTCCGTACTCAGCGGCGACACGGGCAGCCTTTTCCGCAGCCACCTGGGCAGCAAACGGCGTGGACTTGCGTGAGCCACGAAATCCGGCACCACCTGCAGTTGCCCAGGAAAGGGCATTGCCTTGGCGATCGGTAATCGTGACGACAGTATTGTTGAAAGATGCCTGCACATGGCAGATGGCGTCAGTCACAACGCGCTTGATCTTCTTCTTCGGCTTGGCGACCGGCTTATTCATGATTCGATCCCGGGCAGATTATTTTCTGATCGCACGACGCGGACCCTTGCGGGTACGTGCATTTGTGCGTGTGCGCTGGCCGCGCATCGGCAACCCGCGACGATGACGCAAACCGCGGTAGCAGCCGAGATCCATCAGTCGCTTGATCGCAATGCCCACTTCGCGGCGCAGATCGCCCTCGACAATGTACTTTGCGATCTCGTGACGGATCTTCTCGACCTCTGCCTCGGTCAGGTCCTTGATTTTGGTCGACGGCGCGACACCCGCGTCCAGACAGACCTTCTTCGACCGCGAGCGGCCGATTCCATAAATGCTTTGCAGCCCGATCGAAGCGTGCTTCTGGACCGGAAGATTGACACCCGCAATGCGCGCCATGTTTGACTCTCTCCGAAAGAACTAAATGCGCAGTGAACTTCGTATTCTATCTGTTATTGAGGGAAACTGGAACCCCTCAACGTCTGCGGCCATCCCCTGCGAAAGGTGGCAGCAGCAGCTTTACCCCGTCTCAGCCTAGCGACCCTTGAGGTTCGCCTTCTTGAGCAGGCTTTCGTACTGATGGGACACCAGATGCGCCTGAATCTGCGCAGTAAAGTCCATCACCACGACGACCACGATCAGCAAGGACGTGCCACCAAAGTAAAACGGCACGTGCCAGGCGTTTCGAAGCAGGTCGGGCACCAGGCAGACGGCCACCAGATACATGGCACCGATACCTGTCAGGCGCGTCATCACGCCGTCGATATAGTCCGCCGTCGCCTTGCCCGGACGGATGCCCGGAATCAGCGCTCCCGACCGTTTCAGGTTGTCGGCGGTTTCCTGCGAGTTGAAGACCAGCGCAGTGTAGAAGAACGCAAAAATCACGATCATCGATGCGTAGATCAGCATGTGCAGAGGCTCGCCCGGACCAAGTGCCGCAGTAAGCGTCTGCAGCCAGCGGATCTCACTGGAGTTGTTGAACCATGCAGCGGCGGTCGCCGGGAACATAATCAGACTCGAAGCAAAGATCGGCGGAATAACGCCTGCCATGTTGATCTTGAGCGGCAGATGCGAGCTCTGATTCATGTAGGCCTTGCCGGCCCCACCCTGCTTTCTCGCGTAGTTCACGGTTATTCGCCGTTGACCACGCTCCATGAAGACCACGAAAGCAGTAACCAGAAGAACGGCAACCAGCACCATCATCAGTTTCAGCCAGGTCAGCTCACCGCTGTTGGCCATGCCGAGGGTATGCACGACAGCAGTCGGCAATCCAGCCACGATACCGGCGAAAATGATCAGCGAAATACCATTGCCAATGCCACGCTCGGTAATCTGTTCGCCCAGCCACATCAGGAACAAGGTGCCTGCGGTCAGGCCGACCACGGTTCCGAAGACGAAGCTCGGGCCTGGCGCATAAACAACGCCCGCCTGTGTCTGCAGCATCGTGGCAACGCCAAACGACTGGAACATTGAAAGCCCGACGGTTCCCCAGCGCGTGTACATGGTCAGCTTGCGCCGACCCGACTCGCCTTCCTTCTTCAGCGCTTGCCAGGCCGGTACGACCGAACTGAACAACTGCACGACAATGGATGCAGAGATGTAGGGAATAACGCCCAGCGCAAACAGCGAGAAGCGACTCAGCGCACCACCCGAGAACATGTTGAACATGTCGATCAGGCCGCCGCTGTTGGAAATCAGTCGAGCCATCGCATCGGGATTAACACCCGGAACAGGGATGAAGGAACCGAGACGGAACACGATCAAGGCGCCCATGACGAACAACAAGCGCTGCTTGAGCTCGGTTAGCTTGCCGAGAGATGCCAATCCGCTGGACTTCGATGCTGCCACGACTACTCCACGCTTCCGCCAGCAGCCTCGATCGCGGCGCGAGCGCCGGCCGTGACAGCCACACCACGCAACTTGATCGCCTTGGTCACTTCGCCTTTCTTGACGATCTTCGCGCGGGTAGCGCGAGTCTCAGTCAGGCCAGCAGCCTTGAGCGCGTCGAAATCGACAACATCAACATCGAGCTTGTCGAGCTGATAGAGCAGCACTTCGCAAATGTCCATGGACATTTTGGAGCGGAAACCGACCTTTGGCAGACGGCGCTGCAAGGGCATCTGTCCGCCTTCGAAACCAGCCTTGACCTTGCCTTTGCCGGAACGTGCAAACTGTCCCTTGTGACCGCGGCCGCAAGTCTTGCCGAGGCCGGATCCGATGCCGCGACCAACGCGCACGCCTTCTTTGCGAGCGCCGGCTGCCGGCTTGAGTGTATTGAGACGCATGGAATCGACTCCTGATTCTGCGGGACGCTTAAGCGTCTGTTTCGACGCGGACAAGGTAGCTGACCTGATTGATCAGGCCACGTACCGACGGCGAATCCTTCAGTACGCGCACATCATTGAGCTTGCGCAGGCCAAGGGCCTTCACACTCAGTCGATGGCGCCCCTGACAACCATTGGGGCTCTTGACCAGGCGCACGCGCACGGTCTGGATCTTTTCGTTAGCCATTGCCCATCACCTCTTCGAGCGTCTTGCCACGCTTGGATGCGATGCCCTGGGGCGTCGCCATGGCCTGCAGACCATTGATGGTTGCACGGACCAGATTGATTGGATTGCGTGATCCCACAGCCTTGGCCAGGACGTTCTTGACGCCGACCACTTCCAGAACAGCGCGCATGGCACCACCGGCAATCACGCCAGTACCTTCGGACGCCGGCTGCATGTAGACACGAGCCGCGCCATGGTTTGCCTTCACGGCGTGCCACAGCGTTCCTTCCTTGAGCTCCACACGGATCATGTTCTTGCGAGCACGCTCCATTGCCTTCTGGATTGCGATTGGCACTTCACGCGCCTTTCCGTAGCCGAAGCCGACACGACCTTCACCATCACCAACCACGGTCAGGGCGGTAAAGCTCATCTGGCGGCCACCCTTGACGGTCTTGGCCACACGATTCACTGCGATCAACTTCTCGAGGAGGCCGTCGCTGGTCTCACGATCATTGCTAGACATGTTTCACCTTTGTGC
>NZ_JBAWHJ010000048.1:0-6438 GCF_049593775.1 Dokdonella sp.
GATCCTCGGCAGGCCGACAATCTCGCGAGCGAACTCACGCGTCAGCTGATCGAATCGCGATGGACTGATGCCGAGCAGGCTGATTCGCACGAAGAGGCTCAGGATCGGCATGCGCAACGAACGAATGGCGTAGAGCGGCAGCAACAGAGGCATCACGGCCAATGCAATCAGCAGCCGCCACCATGAGCCGCGCAAGCGTGCACGGACGAACCGCGAAAAGGCATCGCCGCGCATCAGCACTCCGTCGAAATCGAACAGAACGACGCGCGGACCCTGCTCCGCCGCCAACTCGCTTGCGGCATTCTCCAGATGCGTGTCCATCAGTCGTTGAAGAACATCTGGCGAAGTGCAGCGCCGGGATCGGCGGCGCGCATGAATGTTTCACCAATCAGGAACGCATTGATGCCTGCGCCGCGCAGTCGCGCTACGTCAGCCTCCGTTGCGATCCCGCTTTCACTGACCAGGATTCGGTCCTGCGGCGCACGTGTCCTCAAGTCCACACTGGTGTCCAGCGAAACCTCGAACGTGCGCAGGTTGCGGTTGTTGACGCCGATCAGGGGCGCCGGCACATCGAGCGCTCTATCAAGCTCGGCTTCATCGTGCACTTCGACCAGAACGTCCAGATCCAGTTCGGCCGCGAGCAGGCTCAACTCGAGTAATGTTGCGTCATCGAGCGCAGCCACGATCAAGAGGATGCAGTCGGCGCCGATGGCGCGCGCTTCATACACCTGATAGCGATCAATCGTGAAATCCTTGCGCAACACCGGCAGCGAACAGGCAGCGCGCGCCTGACGCAGATACTCCTCGCTACCCTGGAAGAAGTCGGCATCGGTCAATACCGACAGACAGGCCGCACCACCGTGCTCGTAGGCTTGCGCGATCGCGGCAGGATCGAAATCAGCGCGAATCACTCCCTTGCTCGGGCTGGCTTTTTTCACCTCGGCGATCACGGCTGGCTGCCCGGATTCGATCCGCGCTTCGATCGCCGCAGCGAAGCCACGCGTGTCAGGCAGGTCAGTTGCGCGCGCCATCAACTCAGCCAGCGGAAGCCGCGCGTGGCGCTCGGCAATTTCCTCGACCTTGCGGGCCAGGATTTGATCCAGGATGTCGTTCATCGGATTTCCATCGCTCCCTGCTTTGGATCCATGCCAGCCAGGCGACGCGTAGTTTCCACGAACTCGTCCAGTTTGCGGCGGGCTGCACCACTGGCCAGGGTGGCCCGTGCGAGCGCGACACCGGCATCGATCGAAGTCACCGCATTGGAGGCGTAAAGTGCCGCACCCGCATTCAGGGTGACGATGTCGCGGGCAACCCCAGGCGTGTCATCCAGCGCCTCCAGCACCTTGGCGCGCGACTCCTCTGCGTTCTCGACACGCAACTGCGCACCGGATGCCATCGCGAAGCCGAACTGCTCGGGATGAACCTCGTATTCGTTGACGACGCCATCGCGCAACTCGCCGACCAGGGTGGCAGCACCGAGCGAAATTTCGTCCATGCCGTCCTTGCCCCAGACGACCAGCGCGTGCGTCGCACCGAGTTGCCTGAGTACACGGACGAGGATGCCGACAAGGTCAGGATGAAATACGCCGAGCAGGATATTCGGTGCACCGGCAGGATTGGTCAGCGGGCCGAGGATATTGAACAGCGTGCGCACGCCCATTTCCCGGCGTACCGGGGCAACTGCCTTCATCGCGGGATGATGGATCGGAGCGAACATGAAACCGATACCGACCTGCGCTATGCATTCGGCCACCTGGGCGGGCTGCAACTCGATCGCCGCACCGAGCGCCTCAAGCACGTCGGCACTGCCGGATTTCGAGGAGACACTGCGATTGCCATGTTTGGCGACCCGGGCCCCCGCGGCCGCCACGACGAACATCGATGCCGTCGAGATGTTGAAACTGTTGCCCCCGTCGCCTCCGGTGCCGACGATATCGACGAAATTCCCGCGCTCGGCAACCACAACCGGTGCAGCCAACTCGCGCATGACTTCAGCCGCGGCACTGATTTCCCCGATACTTTCCTTCTTGACGCGCAACCCGGTCAGGATCGCCGCTATCATCGCGTCGGATACTTCGCCGCGCATGATCTGTCGCATCAGATCGACCATCTCGTCCGGAAAGATTTCGCGGTGTTCGATGGCGCGCTGCAAGGCAAGTTGGGGAGTAATCGGCATTTCTGGTTCCGTTTATTGAACAGCGCAATGATCAAACGCCGTCCGCTTCCTGCAGTCAATCATTGGCGATGGCTGCTTGGTGATGCGGATTGGCTCGCTCAGCGATCCAGGAAGTTCTTCAGCAGCGCGTGGCCATGCTGGGTAAGGATCGATTCGGGATGAAACTGCACGCCTTCCACGGCCAATGACCGGTGGCGGAAACCCATGAGTTCATCGCGGCTGCCATCGGCATTTTCCGTCCATGCAGTCACTTCAAGGCATTCCGGCAGCGACTCCTTCTCGACCACCAGCGAATGATAGCGGGTCGCCTCGAACGGATTCGGCAAATCGCGGAATACGCCCTTGCCGGTGTGATGGATCATCGATGTCTTGCCGTGCATGATCTGTCGGGCACGCACGACCTTGCCGCCAAAGGCCTGGCCAATGGACTGATGCCCCAGGCAAACACCGAAGATGGGTACCGTCGCGGATAGCTCGTGAAGCACATCCAGCGACACGCCTGCCTCGTTGGGCGTACAAGGCCCCGGTGAAATCACGATGCTCGATGGCCTCAGCTCGGCGATCTGCGCTGCTGTCAGCTCGTCGTTGCGGACCACCTTCACGTCCTCGCCGAGCTCGCCGAAATACTGCACGAGGTTGAAGGTGAAGCTGTCGTAGTTGTCGATCATCAGCAACATCAGGATCACGCGGCCCTTGGTCTCTCTGGATCAGCCGGCCCCGTCGGTGGATGGAGCCAGAATGGCCTGCGATTGCCGCAGTTGGCGTGCGCAGGGCCGCGAATTGTGCCTGATCGGACCTTCTTGTGCGTTGATGGCATCCAGAGCATGGGGCGTTGCTTGTTGACGCGTGGCCGCCAAAGCGTCGGTTCGGCCGGGCAAGCGACGGATGGACTAGAGCTCCGTAGCCTTGGACGCGGGCGGGTCCGACCGTTACGGATCGGGTGAATGAACACGCCAGAGGAGAGTCGTACCGAGGACAGCCGAAGCTATTGAGGCAGCGAAGATGGCCAGCTTGGCCGCGTCGAATTCGGCCGCTCCGGGCAAGGCCTGACCGGCGATGAACAGCGGCATCGTGAAGCCGATGCCGGCCAGCGCGCCCGCACCCCCGAGTTGCGCCCAGGAGTAATTCGCGGGCTTGATGGCGAGGCCAATACCTACCGCCAACGCGGCACGCTGTTGGCACTGGTTCGTGGGTCTGGATGACGATTTATTGCTGTTTCTGGATCGCCCGGTTTCGAAATGAGGCAATGAAAGGCATGGCCGCAGCGAGCGGCCATGCCGGCATGAGTCAAATCAGCTGCGGAGGAATTCGAGAAGATCCGCGTTGAGCTTGTCCTTGTCGGTGTCGGCAAGCCCATGCGCGCCGCCCGGATAGATCTTCAGGGTCGAGTTCTTGACCAGCTTCGCCGAAAGCATGGCAGAGTCGGCGATAGGCACCACCTGGTCGTCTTCGCCGTGAATGATCAGGGTCGGCACGTCAATTTTCTTCAGATCCTCGGTGAAATCGGTTTCCGAGAACGCCTTGATGCAGTCGTAGGCGTTCTTGTGGCCTGTCTGCATGCCCAGTCGCCACCAGGCCTGGATCATGCCCTGGGAAATCTTGGCGCCGGGACGGTTGAAGCCGTAGAACGGCCCGCTCGCGATATCGAGGAAGAACTGCGAACGGTCGGCCAGGTAAGCCGTGCGGAATCCGTCGAACACATCCATGGGCAAGCCGCCCGGATTTTCCGTGGTCTTGAGCATGATCGGCGGAACAGCGCCAACGAGAACGGCTCTGGAAACGCGCTTGCTGCCGTGACGGCCGATATATCGCGCGACCTCACCGCCTCCGGTGGAGTGGCCGACCATCGTGACGGCGTTGAGATCGAGCTCTCGGAACAACTCGTCGAGATCATCGGCGTAGGTGTCCATGTCGTTACCGTTCCATGGCTGGCCAGAACGACCGTGGCCACGCCTGTCATGGGCAATGCAGCGAAAACCCTGCGAGGCCAAAAAGAACATCTGCGCTTCCCATGCATCGGCTGACAGCGGCCAACCATGGCTGAACGAAACAACGGGCCCGGAGCCCCAGTCCTTGTAGTAGATCTGAGTGCCGTCTTTGGTGGTGATGGTGTTCATGTGCTGGGTTCCTTGGTTTTGCGTTGGATGATTACGGCCAGGCTGGTTTCTTCGCGGCCGCTACGGTAGCCACCGGCAAGATCGCACCCGCTGCAAGTACAACGCTGCCGAGCAGCAGTCGTCGTCCATGGTCGTCGGTTTCGATGTCCTGCCTGTTGCGATTCATGAACTTCACTTGCAAATGCCTAGTTTGGGAATGTGGAACTTGTCGCATCGCAAGGCACGCTGCGTCACTGTCACCGCCTGACGATTGCGGGTCCGCCTACTGCACTGGATATCCTGTTCACGCGAATCCATGCTGATTTGCAGCCCGTCACGGCGATTGCAAGTTCGTGCTCAGGTTCAATGCGACCCGCAGATGACCGACAAGGTGAACCTGCAAGAGAACCCCCCCGACCTTCCGTGGTCGGGCAGGCACCTGCGCCGCTAGCTCGAATGCTGACGCGGAAAGGCAATCATCAATGTGGCTCCGAAGATTGCGGTGTTCTTCAGGAACTGGGTGATCTGGTCCTGAAACTGCGCACCCTCTGCGCTCCAGAAGGCGTGAAACACCAGCGTTGTCGGAATCAGGAATGCTGCCAGGGCGAGAGCCCCCCAGCGCGCCTTGAAGCCAGTCACAAGCATCAGCCCGGCGCCAATCTCCAGGACAACGGTGAGGACCAGCAGAACCGGTGCCATGGGCAGGCCGGCACTCGTCATCCACTGCGCAACGTACTCGAAGCCCATGACCTTGTTGATACCGGCGATCACGAACAGCAGCCCGACCAGTGCCGAGGCGACTCTATGGATCGTACGATTTTGATTGTGCATTGCGATTCTCCAGTGTCTATGTAGTGATCGGCACGTTGGTGGGCGCACGAGAGTCATTCGGCCGGCATGTCGAACAACAGGAATTCCGCATCGTGCGCGCTATCCACGACGACGCTGGCTTCGCTGCTGATCTTGAGCGCATCGCCACCCGCCAGGGCGACCCCGTTTGCCGACAGCCCGCCACGTATCACGTGCAAGTAGGCCATGCGACCGTTACCGAGCAGGTGTTCGACGCGATCTTCACCATCCACGATCGAGGCAAACACAGCCACGTCCTGGTGGACGAGTACCGAACCGTCGCGACCGTCGTTGGACGCAATCAGGCGCAGGCGTCCGCGCTTGGATTCCGCCGGAAAGTTCTTCTCCTCGTAGCTCGGCGCAATTCCTCGGCGTTCCGGAAGGATCCAGATCTGCAGGAAGTGCACGGACTCGCTGGACGAGTGGTTGAACTCGCTGTGCTGCACGCCGGTTCCTGCACTCATGCGCTGGACATCGCCATATCGAATCACCGATCCGGTGCCCATGCTGTCCTTGTGTTCGAGGGCACCATCGAGAACATAGGAGATGATCTCCATGTCCTGATGGCCGTGTGTTCCAAAGCCCTGGCCGGGCTGCACGCGATCCTCATTGATCACGCGCAGCGGACCGAAGCCCATGTGGGCAGGATCGTGGTAGCCGGCGAACGAGAAGCTGTGGCGCGAAGACAGCCAGCCATGCTCGGCTGGGCCGCGATCGTCGCTTTTTCGGACCTGTAACATGACGACTCTCCTTGTATAGTGCAAAATATCGAAACATCGAATTTCCCCGATATTTCGGCCGACACACCGAGGTGCTCGGGATGTCGCGTATTGTCCTCGTGCAGATTTCACTTGAAAAGCGAGTAATTTCCGTGTCTATGATCGAATTTTTCGAATGTTACGTCTGAGCCTGGATGCGCTGCAGGTCGTTGATGCCATTGATCGGCGCGGAACGTTCTCGGCCGCCGCGCGCGAGCTGTTCCGCGTGCCTTCAACGGTTTCCTACACTGTGGCCAAGCTTGAAGATGATCTCGGCGTGGCGGTGTTTGAGCGCCATGGCCCGCGTGTCATGCTTACCAGTGCCGGCCAGGAGCTGCTTCGCGAAGGCAGGCACCTGCTCAAGGCCGCCCAGGATCTCGAACATCGGGTCCGCCGCGTCGCCTCGGGCTGGGAGACCGAATTTGCGATCGGCATGGATTCGATGTTTCCGCCGATCAGCCTGCAGTCGGATATTGCCGCCTTCTACGAGGTTGCCGACCAGACCCGCCTGCGTATCGGCGTCGACTCGCTTAGCGGACCCTGGGAATCCCTGCTCGAA
>NZ_JBAWHJ010000049.1:0-14963 GCF_049593775.1 Dokdonella sp.
CAATGATTGCGTAGAACATCCGTGTACTCCCGATCATGATGCGAGCCTGTCGAAGTCCGATTGCGGATCAGAGGCTCTTGCAGCAAACCTCGATTCGCGCACCAGAAAGTATATCTATATCATGGGATTGCGGTATTGGCGACTGGACTCGGGGGCGCTGCAGGCCATGCAAGAAGCATGAACCGATCGGTCGCAGGGACCGAGATCCGAAGGTCAGTCGAACCACCATCTCGCGATGAACGAACCGCTGGGCTAAGCTTTGCCGTCAATTCGCTGGAGATCGGCCATGTCGGAACGCGTATCGAACTTCCCCTCTCGCGTCATCATCGGGATGGCGGTCTGCGCCGCCATGCTGCCTCTGCTGGTCTTCGCGGCTGAGCCTGTTGCTCGCGAGGAAGTCGGCAGTCGTGTCAGCGAAAATATCCCGTCCATTCCGGCGAAACTGACCGACCAGCTCAATCGCTACCAGAATACGCGCGGTGCAAGCGTCGCCGGCTGGGTCGGTGCGGATTGCCTGATCGTGGGTACGCGATTTGCCGAAACCAATCAGGCCCATCGCGTCTGCCAGCCAATGGGCACGCGAGAACAACTGACCTTCTACAACGAGCCGGTCGGAAGCCTGACACCGGCCCCCGGTGGTTCGGCACGAACCGGGTTCGTGTTTTCGCGTGATGCTGGCGGAGACGAGTTCTCGCAACTCTACTGGTTCGACATGGAATCGCGCGACACCAGCTTGCTGACTGACGGCAAGCGTTCACAGAACAGCGGGCCGCTGTTCTCGGCCAACGGCACCTTGCTTGCCTACTCGAGCACCTCGCGAACAGGCAAGGACTACGATATCTGGGTTCGTGACATGCAGACGGGTTCAGCCAAAGCCCTGGTGGCCGAGGGCGGTGCCTGGGTGCCGCAGGATTTTTCGCCTGACGGCAAGCGCCTGCTGGTCATGAATTATGTATCGGCCAACGAATCGTATCCCGGCGAAGTCGATCTTGAATCGGGCAAGCTCACGATGTTTCCGGTCGATGGCGGCAAGGCAGCCTTCGGTGATTTTCGATTCGCCGGCAAGGACAATGCCGTCTTCTTCGCGTCGGATGAGCCGTTCAAGGGCAAGCCCAGCGAGTTCAAGACGCTGCGCTTCCACGATCCGGTCAACGGAGAGTTCAGGCAAATAAGCGGCGACATTCCCTGGGACGTGGATGCCATCGAAGTAGCTGATGACGGCCGGCATCTCGCCTACGTCAGCAACGAGGATGGCATCGACAAGCTGCGTGTACTGTCGTTGCCCGATCGGCAGCCTGTAGCTGTCCCCGACTTGCCGATCGGCCTGATCGGGGGGCTTTCTTTCTCACCCGACGGCAAGCGCCTCGCAATGACCCTGAACACGGCGACCTCGCCAAGCGATGCCTACGTAGTCGGCCTGGCCGATGCGAGCCTGACCCGATGGACGATGAGCGAAGTGGGCGGGCTCGACACATCGAAGTTCGCATCGCCAACGCTGATCCGCTATCCAACCTTCGACAAGGTGAAGGGCAAGCTGCGCACCATCCCGGCGTTCTACTACCGTCCCGTTGGCGCGTCTGCCGACAGCAAGCTGCCCGTCGTGATCAATATCCATGGCGGCCCGGAGGGGCAGGCAACGCCGTACTTCAGTTCAACCACGCAATACATGGTCGATCAGCTCGGTGTGGCCGTGATCTACCCGAACGTGCGCGGCTCATCGGGCTACGGCAAATCCTATCTCCAGCTCGACAATGCCGCGAAGAGGGAAGACTCGGTCAAGGACATCGGCGCCCTGCTCGACTGGATAGCCGAGCAACCCGGACTCGATGCAAGCCGTGTCGCCGTGTTTGGCGGCAGCTACGGCGGATACATGGTGCTGGCGACGATGACGAACTATCCCGAACGCATCCGCGCCGGCATCGATATCGTCGGCATCTCGCACTTCGGCACCTTCCTCAACAACACCGAGGAATACCGTCGTGACCTGCGCCGCGCCGAGTACGGCGACGAACGCGACCCGAAAATGCAGGCGGTCTTCGCACGCATCTCGCCACTCAACAACGCAGGCAAGATTCGCGCGCCGCTGTTTGTCGCCCAGGGCAAGAACGATCCACGCGTACCGTGGACCGAGGCCGAACAGATCGTCAAGGCCGTACGTGGCAATGATCAGCCGGTCTGGTATCTGCTGTTCAACGACGAGGGCCACGGCTTCCGCAAGAAGACCAACAGCGACTATTTCACCGCAGCGTCGATGCTGTTCCTGGAGAAATACCTGTTGGGGGACGAGCAAGTCGGGGATCAGTGAGCAGCCGAACTTGCCCGACAGGAACATCACGTCTCCTTTCCAGTGCGGCGAACATCAATTGACTGAGACCATGCGTGGGGAGCGCTTCCCTATGGCGCCGGGGCAAGCACTTGGAGAGAGTTGGCCATGAGCCTGTTCGAATTCGTGACCGTGATGATGTTCAGCGGCGGAAAGCGCGCAAACATCCTCGCGCCGTCTGTTGTACTCGGCATGCTCATGTTGATCATGCTGAAGCGATTTGTCGGTTGATCTCCGGTTGAGCTGAAGATGTCGGTGTTGACATCCAGCGGCAATATTCCAATCTCGGCATCCAAGCTTTCTACCGGCCAGAGTCCTGACACACTTTCATTGCCTTGAGTGTGTTTCATCGCCGGGACGTGTCCTCGAACGACAGCCATGTGGGAACAGACTCCCTGAATCTCCTCCGCTACTGCTATCCGGTTCAATCAGAGTTAGACGGGTCCAGCAGGCGTTGCCCACCCTGCGCTGCGTCATTGACGCAAGCTTGAAAGATCGCCATCGGCGGAACAAGCGACAACATCGTCGAGCAATGCGCAGGATGACGGGATGAGACGCGCGGACTATGCCCTGCGGAATTGAACCGCGAGGTCAGAGGTCGTTGAGCGGTATCTGGTGCCGGTTGGGAATGGAATCCTGAGCGATCCGGGCCGGGGAAAACTTGTCCCGACCCGGAGTTCGCGCGGATCAGAACGATTCGACAACGATCTTGCCTTTCGCCGTTCCCTTCTCGATGAGTGCATGTGCGGCACGGATGTTCTCGGCATTGATCGGACTCAGCACTTCGCTGAGCGTGGTTCGAATCCGGCCGGCATCAATTTCGTTCGCCACATGGCTCAGCAACCTGTGCTGCTCGATCATGTCCGGTGTCTGGTGCATGGGGCGAGCGAACATGAACTCCCAGTGCAGGCTGGCTGCCTTCATCTTCATGCCCTCCATGGCCATCGACAGGTTCGTATCATCGATACAGACGATGCCGCCTTGAGGGCGGATCAGTTCGACCGCCGTATCCCAGTGGCGCATGTCGTTGAAGATGGCTATGTGATCGACATGCTGAAAGCCGAGCGCTCGCACTTGTTCGACCATCGGCTTGCGGTGGTTCACGACCTGATCCGCCCCCAATGAGCGGACCCAGTTTTCCGTTTCCGGCCGCGAGGCGGTGGCGATGACCACCAGACCAGCGGCCCTGGCCAACTGTATGGCGATCGAGCCAACACCACCGCCTGCGCCGATGATCAGAACCGACTGCCCCTTGCTCGCGCCGTCGCGATCGATGCCGAGGCGATCGAAGAAGGATTCGTAGGCGGTGATCGTGGTCAGCGGCAAGGCTGCCGCTTCTGCAAAACCGAGGCTCCGCGGCTTGAACCCGACGATGCGCTCGTCAACCAGCTGGAACTCGGAATTCGAACCCGGGCGGGTGATGTCGCCAGCGTAGTAGACCTCGTCGCCGGGCTTGAACAGGGTGACATCGGGTCCGACGGCCTCGACCACACCGCTGGCATCCCAGCCCAGCACGCGTGGCGTCTTTTCAACGGTGTCTTTCGGAGCGCGAACCTTGGTGTCCACCGGATTGACCGACACGGCTTTCACTGCAACCAGCAGATCGCGCCCGGAAGGAGACGGCTTGGGCAGCTCGACATCGAGAAACGCATTTGGATCATCGATGGGCAGATAGTGGGTTAGTGCAACAGCTTTCATGGCTATTCTCCGGGTTTCAGGACGAGCCCTCGAAAACCACGCCTTCATGCCGGCGGCGCTGGGCTGCCGCATGGATGGTCAGGGTGGGGCTTAGCGTCGTTCTTGATGTGTACAGGCGTGCGGGTTGTCCCGTACGCGCTAATCGGCAGCGGCGCGCTCAGCGAATGTGGCTCAGCTCGTTGAGGGTGAATGCCGTGACCGCACCATCGACTGCGTTCTTGTAGGCATCAAGGTGGGGCGCACTCATGTGTGCTTGCCACAACTCGCGTGATTCCCAATTCTCGATAAACACGAAATGCGCCGGATTCGTGTTGTCGCGATGCAGGTCATACTGGATGCAGCCCTCTTCTGCGCGCGTGGCGAGCACCAGCTTTTCGAGCTCCGCCTTGACCAGATCGATCCGGTCAGGGGCTGCGTGGATGTTGGCAACTATGGTCAGTGCGGCCATGGCTTCATTCCCTTGTTGTTGAACATCGCAGTATGGCTACTTGCGAAAACCGGATAAACAGGCATTATCCGGTTAGATAATCCTGATCAGCCGGATAATGATTCTCGCCAACATCGCCTTGTTCCTGCAGATCGTCGAAAGGGGCAGCCTGGTTGCTGCCGGCCGCGAAGCGGGCCTTTCCTCGACGACCGTCTCGGAGCGCCTGGCCGCGCTGGAGGCGCATTTCGGCGTCGTTCTCCTGAATCGTACGACGCGGGCGATCAGCCTGACCGAAGAAGGTCGTACCCTGGTCGAAGGGGCCAAACACGTACTCAGCGAAGTCGATGATCTCGAATCGCGCATCCGATGGGGTGCCCAAACCCTGTCCGGGCCCATCCGGGTCAGTGCCCCCAGTGACATCGGACGAACCGTGGTCTCTGCCGAGATCAACCGGTTTCTTGCGGAGCATCCCGGGATCAGCGTGGAACTCCTGCTCTCCGACGGCTATGTCGATGTCGTTGGCCAGGGTTTCGATATCGCGGTGCGTTTCGGGCCGGTGACGGACTCGTCATTGCGCGTGAGGAGCCTGAGTCCAAGGCGACGCGTGCTTTGTGCCTCGCCTGCCTACATTGCCCAGAACGGACGGCCCAAGGTCCCCATCGACCTAGAGGAACACAATTGCCTGGTCATGCGATTCGGCCTGAACCTCGACAATGTCTGGCGATTCGGTGCTGATTCAAATCCCCAGTTCGTCACGGTGCGCGGTGACCGTGTCGCAAACGACGGTGCGCTCGTGCGTCAATGGTGCCTGGCTGGCTACGGCATCATCCTGAAATCGGAGCTCGATGTCGGTCCTGACATCAAGTCGGGGAACCTGGTTGAACTCTTGCCCGAGCACGCCCAACCCGCATCGCCGGTGCAACTCCTGTATCCACCCAGTCGGGCGCAGCCTCGACGAGCGCGGGCGCTGGGAGATCGACTGGCCGAGGCACTTGAAGGTCGGAGCTGACGCCGGTTCCGCGGGCGGAAACCCCCTCACCGGCCAGGAATCGCGACGATGTCCATTCCGCGCATTGTGAATTGCGGTCAGCGCATGCACGACCACGCCGTCGGCATTGCAGAATCAGGGCCATCCTGACGTCTTCGCGGCACTATCGGGTGCACAACGAAAGAGTGCACGGATTCAGAAAAACCTTGCGGATCCGCGGCAAATTCCACCGCAAATGGCGAGGAAAGCAATCAATTTCATGAAACTTTCAGAATTCCTGCAGGCTTAATCTGGCGCAAGAGACCATGCTGGCTGCACGCCTCAACCCGCAGGAATCAGACATGAGCCGAATACTCCTGGCCTTGGGCATTGCCCTGCTTGCAGGCAACAGCAAGGCGGCCAACATCAATATCGGACCGAATGGCTGCACTCTGGAAGATGCAATCACCGCAGCCAACGTGAACGCAGCAATCGGAAATTGCGCGGCAGGGTCGGGTAGCGATTCCATCATCGCTCCGGATGGCTGGGTGGTCACCCTCAATTCGGACCTGCCTCCGATAGCCTCTGACATGACTATCCGGTCAGCCAGTGCCGGGGGTGTTTTCTACATCTTGGGGAATGACGAACGCAGGGTACTCAGGATCACCGGCAGCAACACCGATGTAACCCTCTTGCGGGTGGAAATCGGCGGCGGAAAGACCGGTTCGCTGGATGGCGCTGGCGCGGGAATCCGCATCGAGAACGCCAATGTGTCACTGGTCGACTCGGCCATTGTCTCCAACGAATATACCCAGGGCCCCGGCAGCGGAATTTACGTAATCGGTGGTGACCTGGTCCTGGAACGGACCAGGGTTGTGGCGAACGAGGGCGGCGGCGCTGTTTCCGCGCAGAACGCCTCCGTCCACGTCGTTGACTCCCTGTTCTCCCGGAATCCACGAGGCGCAATCAGCGTCGCGAACAGCACTCTTCTGGTCGAGCGATCACTGATTGACGAGAATGAATTCGGAATTGGTGGTAGCCAGTCGGTCGCCGAGTTCATCAATACGACATTCGCCTCCACTGTCCCCAATCCCGACTTCCCGCCGACCGCATTCAGCTTCAACAATTTTTCGTCTGTAACGCTCAATCACGTGACAAGCAGCTACAAGTTCATGCTCACCGATTCCATTCTCAGTGCGAGCAATTCCGCGCTCGGCATATGTGAGTTGTTCACAACGAATGTCGTGTTGAATACCAACAATCTCTTCCAGACATACTTTCCTGTCCAGCCTGACAATTGCCTCGGCGACACGCCGGACAACTATTCCCTGCAACCGCTCGCCGACAACGGTGGGCCGACGAAAACGCGAGCCATTGGAAATCCGGATTCGGAAGCGATCAACGCCGGCAATCCAACCTACTGCGAGCCTGTTGACCAACGTGGCCAGGCGCGCGGAGCCCTGTGTGATATCGGCGCCTATGAAGCGACCGGCTTTGCCGATGTATCAGTCGACGCCCGTATCGAACCCGGCGCACCGTATGTCAGCGGCCAGCGCATTGTGGTCTTTGCCGAGCTGGAAAACAGCGGCCCCGGTGTCGCCACCAACGTCCGCTTCGATCTGGCTTCCACTCATGCTTTCGTCGCAAGCGTGAACTCCGCCTACTGCAACACCATTCCCTGCGTCGTCACCAGCATCCAGCCGGGCCAGACGCTGACCATACCGGTGGAAATGACGCTGGGAAACTACTTCAACAGTCCTTTTTCAATCGACCTGAGCGCACACACGACGGTGGCTTCGACATACGCAGACACCGATGAAGACGATGCCAATGGCAACAATTTCTACAGTGTTTCGCATCCGATCTACCAGGGGGCCGATCTCTCCGTGGTGATGGACTTGCTGACCGATGCGCCGTTCTTCGTCGGCCAGACGATCCAGTACGAAGCCAGGGTCGAAAACCGTGGACCGCAAACCGCAACCGGGGTCGAGCTGCGGTTCACTCCTGACGCCCTGGCCAGCGTCGCATTCTCTGGCTGTGCATCAGTGTCGGGACTGATTTGCAACGTGGCCAATATCGGCGACGGGGCAACACGAACTGTTGCCATCCAGGCTGTTGTCACCGATGACCAGTTCAATGCCGTCGCCGGAGTGAACGCAAACCAGGTTGACATCAACATCAACGACAATGTCGACAACCTGAACAACGGCGGCGGTGTTCAAAAGGCCGATATCGCCGTGGAGTTGACGCTGCTGGATGCCGGCCCGTACTACAGCCTTCGCTACCTGCAGTTCGAAATAGCCATTCAGGCCGGCAATGATCCGGCCTCGAACATCCAGCTGAGCTACACCTTTCCTGGTGCCGAGCTGATCGATATCCAGGGTTGTGCGAGCTATCCCTGCGTCATCCCGCAACTGGCAGCAAACACCCGGATCACTCTGCTAGCACAGTTCTTCGCGCCAGTCGCCGTGCCAGGAACCGTCGACACATTGAACTTCCAGGTGTATGCCATACCCGGGCAACTGGATCCGAATCTGGCCGACAACGAGGCGGGGCTGCTCAGGCCGCTGGTACCCAATGCAGATGTCGCCGCACAGCTGGTACTGGTCAGTTCACCGCCGTACTACGCGGGCCAGGAAATCGAATATGCCCTGCGTATTCCAAACGGAGGTCCCAACGCCGCCACTTCGGTCGCCATCAGTGCGAATCCGCAAAACATGACCTTGCTGAGCGCATTCGGCGATTTGTGCCAGAGCCTTGATTGCACGATCAGCCGGCTCAATGCGTATGACGAGGAAAACCTCACATTGATCTACCAGATCAATCAGGTCGGTGCCTTCAATCTGTCGGCCAACGCGGATGCCAACGAGCTGGACGCCAACGTCGGCAACAATACCGATAGCAGCAACAACGGCGGCGTGGCCATCGATCCGCCAAACGGGGATCTGATCTTTCGTGATGGCTTCGATTGAAGGAGCAGAGCGGGCTATCCAGCCGCTCCTCGTCTTCTATGGCACAGGCGCAATGACAAGCAGCCTATTGGACGTTGGGTGCCATCAACGCGGTGAACTGACCTGGGTTGGTCGACCCGTCTTCCGCCTGCTTCAGGCGCGCAAGGATTCGACAGGCTGGGACCGTCGGCACGGTGCGACGCCCAGCGCTTCATACGCCGCTTCCTGGATACGTTGCCCGAGTGTTTCGTTCCAGCGCATCAACACGATCTTCTGCAGTGCCTGACACGCCGCGCAATCACCGGCGCGGCTGTTGGCGCACGCATCCGGACCATCCAGGGCATTCTGGCTCCACTGCTTGAAGGTGTTGGCGACATAGGGGGTCAAGCGCGCGCAAGCGATCCGCTGTAGTGCTTCGGCTGAGGTGCAGGGAGTGGAGGTAGCAACGGGCATGGCGGCTCCGGTGATCGATGGCCTGATCCGCAGCATGCCCGCCTGCGCCAGATTTGCCCCGTGGCTGGATCACATGTGAACTGCCAACTGCATCACACTCTCGCCCGGCACGGGCAAAAGGAGCGATGGCCGTGGAGCCGAGTGAAGCCACGCCGTTGCAACGGGGCCTCATCGAGAATCCGTGCCGTCGTGCTGGTCCCGGGAGGACACGCACACTCCGGCCCTTCAAGTCTTGTGTGACCGCACGTCCGGTACATGCCCAACTACACAGCCGCGTCTCTTTCGGGAAGGCAGGAAGCGTGGCGCACCGAAGCACCAGAATAGCGATGATAGTATCGAACGAGCATCAGGTTGCAGGACGCTCGGGTTTACAGTCCCCCTGGAAGCACCTGCGCCGATGCGCGGCCAGATTGGCGGCGGGCGAAGGGTGTGTGAGGCTCGCTGTGAGCAGCCTTGCATCCTGAAGGGCATGAGGTGTGCCTGTCTCCGGCGCAATCGCTTGCCCAGCCCAGATGCATAAGCGCTGGCGTATCCAATCCCGATTCGGGCAGGAGTGATGCAATGAGATTCCAGAACGTACGGATCATGGTGTTGCTGTTGGCGAGCGTCGTCGCACCCGTGACGTTGCTCGCGAAAGCCGACACGCACGATCCAGTGACAAGCTGGGTAGCGTCGCACCAGCATGACTTGCTCGACGAGTACGAAACATTCCTGCGCCTGCCAAACGTCGCAACCGATACAGCCGCAATCCGGCGCAACGCGAATGCCCTTGCCGCGATGATGGAGCGGCGAGGACTGTCGCCACGACTGCTCGAGAATGCGGATCGCAGTTCACCACCAGCCGTATATGGCGAATGGAGCAATCCCGACGCAACGCGCACACTGGTGCTGTATGCGCACTACGATGGCCAGGCGGTCGATCCGACCGAATGGAACAGCGACCCGTGGGTTCCGGTATGGCGTGCGGGACGTCTCGATGTGTCACCGGAGATCGTTGCCCGCGATGCTTCGCAGCCGATCGATCCGGACTGGCGCCTGTACGCTCGTGCAGCCTCCGACGACAAGGCGGGCGTTTTCGCGATGCTCGCCGCCGTGGATGCGCTCAAGGCCACGAACCAGTTGCCTTCGGCCAACATCAAGTTCTTCTTCGACGGCGAGGAGGAGCAGGGTTCACCGCACATGCGCGAACTGCTGACCCTGAATCGTGAGCTGCTGGCTGCCGATGCCTGGCTGATCTGCGACGGACCCGTGCACACAAGCGGACGTCCGCAGCTGGTGTTCGGCGTGCGCGGAGACGCCAACGTCGACATCACGGTGTACGGGCCGAAGCGCCCGTTGCACAGCGGGCACTACGGAAACTTTGCACCGAACCCGGCGATGCGCCTGGCCCGCCTGCTCGCCTCGATGAAGGGTGAGGATGGACGTGTCCTGATCGACGACTGGTATGAAGGTGTCGAGCCGCTGGGCGAAGCTGAAAAGACCGCGCTTTCCGCCGCTCCCGATGATCAGGCCGCCATGCTGAACGATCTCGGCCTGACCGAAAGCGAGATGCACGGCGTTTCGTTGCCGCAATCGATCAACCTGCCCTCGCTCAACATCAATGGCCTTCGTTCCGCCGACGTAGGCAAGAATGCCCGCAACGTAATTGCCGTCGATGCGACCGCAACGCTGGATCTGCGCCTGGTCAAGGGCAACACGGTCAAAGGCCAGTTCGACAAGCTTCTCGCCCATATTCGCGAACAGGACTATTTCGTGATCGATCGCGCGCCCACCGATGCCGAGCGTCTGGCCCATGCGAGGATTGCCACCGTCGTGCTGCAGCCGGGCGGCTATCCGGCTTCGCGTACGGCAATGGATCTGCCAATTTCGCGCGACGTCGCCACTGCCATGCGCAGCGTAGCCGGAGAGTCCTTGTTGTTGACGCCAAGCATGGGCGGCAGCCTGCCATTGTTCCTGATCACTGAAGTTACCGGCGCACCAACCCTGGTCATCCCGCTGGCCAATCCCGACAACAACCAGCACGCGGAGAACGAAAACCTGCGTGTCGGCAGGCTATGGGACGGCATCGCGACGATGGCGGCGGTGATGCGCTTGCCTGCGCAATAAATCGGGGCATCGGCAGGAAGGCAGCACGGAAATTCTGAATAGCGACCCGGCCCCATGCAGTGGGGCGGAGTTGAGAGGACATCGCTTCGAAGACCCCAGCGGTCGCTTGCGGCCCTTTACTTCCCCAGACCACACCAGGAAATTCACATGCGCACATTATTGTTGTTCTTGATTGTTGTTGTCTGCTCGCCAGCAATGGGCAGCGAACGGCTGGACAAGGCTGCCCTGGAAGGCTTGCCCAACCTGAGTTTCCACGAACCGAACTTCGTGGCATCCGGACGTATCGAGCCTGATGATGTTGCGATGCTTTTCGCTGCTGGCATCGAGGTCGTGATTGATCTCAGTGATGAAGAGGAAACGCCGGAGTTCGACGAATCCGCCGCAATCACTGAAGCAGGCATGCGCTACAACAACTTGCCGATCGATGGCGCCGCAGGGTTGACCGAGGAAAATGTCGAGACACTCGATCGCCTGATGGCAGCCGCTGGCGACGCGCCCACGTTGATCCATTGCGGATCGAGCAACCGGGTCGGCGCTCTTGTCGCCCTGCGCGCAGCGACGCTGCAGGGACAATCCGTAGAGACGGCTATCGAGATTGGCAAAGCCTGGGGGCTGATGGGCCTGGAGCCTGCTGTACGTGAGCAACTGGCCAAGAGCTCAGCAGCCGCGCCAACCACTGATTCTGCGGCAACCTCAAAGCTTCAGTTTCCCCGAATCACTTCCTCAGGCGGTGTCTACGCCATGCCAGCGGGCGTCGAATTGCCGGCAAGAAACATCATCCATCGGGTCGTCATCGATGCGACTACCGATGCGACCACGCCGACCGGCGGCAACCGCCACCTTGAAGCGGCGGCACGCGCCATCAACCTGTATGCGTTGGCCGGTGTTCCTGCCGAAAACGTGAAGGTCGCTGTCGTGATTCATGGCAAGGCGGCACCGCTTGTCCTTTCGGATGCAAGTCACCAGCGCCTGCTGGGATCGCCCAATCCCGATGCAGGCATCATCGCGGAGCTGCACAAGGCGGGCGTGGAACTCTTCGTTTGCGGACAGTCAACGTCGCATCGTGGCTATGCCCCAGCCGACCTGCGGGATGAGATAACGCTCGCACTTTCGGCGATGACCAAACTGGCCGAACTGCAGGCGGCAGGCTACGGACTGGTGCCATGAATCGCTGCGCAAGACCCCGGCCTTCGCTGGGGTGACAAGACAAGACCAGCTTTGCCTAAACCTTTCGCGGCAGTTGCGCATCCTATTCAACGAGGCTTGAACCTCGACGGGGCTGGGGAGCATTTCAATGGTGCAGGCAGCTATTCTGTTTGTCGCGCTCGCGGCAACACCGGGCGCAGACGCCAATATTGCCGTTCGCGTTGACACCGAATTTGCGCGCGATGTTCTCGCAGAAGTCTGCTCGAATCAGGGCATCGACGATGCGGCGATCCGGCGTTCGGCAGTCGTCAACACCATGGTCGATCACTTCGCGCAATTTCGCGATGACTTCACGATGGATGCCTATGTCGAGGCACGCCGACTCGCGGCTGAGTGCAAGAGCGCCAGCAAGGACATATTCCGCTTTGCCCAGGTAATTGAAGAGCGCGAATCGCTGGCCCGCGAGATCAAGACTATCCACAACTCACAGGCGGGATACTCAAGCGCCATTGCCGGGATGCTCTCGGACTACACTCCAGCCGGCGTGAAATTCTCTGGTGCAGCCACACTCGTCATCGGTTCGCCGTCTTGCGGAGGCTGGTCAAAGGCAGCGGATTTCTATGTCGATGTTCCGTGCGTGAAGTCGGATGAAGCAGGCTTGCAGTATCTGATCGCCCATGAGACCTATCACGCGATCCAGAATCTGTTCATGCCCGAGACTCCGCAGAGCCCGTCGCTGGCAGTCGTGCTCAACGGGATCATCCGTGAAGGGAGTGCGATGGTGGTCGCCGATCATTCAACGATCGAAAAACCGGGTGCCTACTCCGAGCATTCCCTGCGTATCGCCAGGACCAACAAGCGTCGCATGAAGGCCAATTTCGAATTGCTTGATGTCTCGGCGTTCTACCTGGCCGGCAACGACAGATCCGACGCAGCAAGAGTTATCGACACGATCGGTTTGTCCGGATTCTATGACAGCCCGTTCTATTCGGTCGGCGCGGCCATGACCCGGTCCATCGACAGCCATTTGGGTCGCGAGGCACTGCTCTGCCTGATGCAAGCGCCGGCCCAGGAATTTTTTGCCGCTTATGCCAGTCTTCCGGAATCAGAGCAGGCATTTCGGCTTGGCCCGCACACGCTTGCTGGTGTGCAGGGACTGCGCAGCGACGCATCGCGCACGCAAGGGCACGCGTGCCTGTCCGGCGGCAACCCGGATCAAGTCGCAACTGAGTAAGTCAACGTCGATCATGGCCGTGCAGTGAAGCCGGCTTGCCCGCCGGCCAACCGGCGAAAGGCCCAGGCCCTCGCGGCCCGGGTCTCGACAATCAGCCTGCGATCTGACCGAACTTGCCGCTGTTGAAATCATCCATCGCCTGGCGGATCTCGGCCTGCGTGTTCATCACGAACGGCCCATAGCCTGCGATCGGTTCGGCGATCGGCTCGCCACTCAGCAACAGCACCGTGGCATCGGTGTTGGCTTCAATCGAAACCTTCTCGCCATCCCGACCGAGCACCACCATCTGTGCCTCGCGAGCAATGCTTTCGGCGTTGACCATGACCGTGCCCTGCAACACGACCAGGGCCAGCGTGCGCCCGGATGGAACCTCGAACGTGCTGTTGCCACCGCTATTGAGGCGGATATCCCAGACATCGATTGGGGTGAATGTCAGCGCTGGCCCGTGATGGCCGGCGTAGTCACCGGCGATCACACGCACCTTGCCCGCATCGCCGGCCAGTTCAACGACAGGAATGTCCTGGTCAAGCAGGGTCTGGTAGCGCGGTGGAGACATCTTGTCCCTGGCCGGCAGGTTGACCCAGAGCTGCACCATTTCCAGCACACCGCCTTCGCGGGTGAAGTCCTGTGAATGGAATTCCTCGTGCAGGATGCCTGACGCCGCAGTCATCCACTGCACGTCGCCCGGGCCGATCTTGCCACCGGCGCCGGTTGAATCCTTGTGCTCGACCTCGCCCTTGTAGACGATCGTCACGGTCTCGAATCCTCGATGCGGGTGCTGGCCTACGCCGCGCGGTCGCGTGGCCGGCTCGAATTTCATCGGGCCCGCATAGTCGAGCAGCAGGAACGGGCTCAGCTGCGCGGCGTGGCTGTTGTAGGAAAACATGGAGCGTGCCGGAAAACCGTCTCCGACCCAGTGCGGTGCCGGTGCATCCTGGACAGCAAGTATCTTCTTCATGGTGATCTCCCGGTAGACGAGCTCATCGCTGCGTCTTCAATGCGCACTAGATAGGGTCTGCACGGCACGCAGGGTAGGTCGGAATGACGGGACAGATTGTTCACCAAACAGAGCAAGTGGCTGAACGAAGCCCGGGATTGCGATATTCATGCACGGGTCGCGTTTCCTTCAGGGGCGAAGTAGAGTTCGCACAGAACCGACGCATCCCGCCCGGATAACCACGGAGAGTTGCCCATGATTGCCCCAACCCGACACCGCGTCCTGCGAAGTTTGGCCGTCCTCCTGCTTGGACTTCTGGTGGCAACGGCAGCCATTGCCAAACCATCGAACAAATGGCGGATCAAGTGCAACCACAGGGCTGATGTGGCCGGTGTCATCGTGCTGCGCCTCACACCGGAAGGGCAGGCTGCGGTGGAGGTCACCGTGGACATCGCCAAGGGCACCCGTGAGAACGAAGCCGCACGAACGATTCGCAAGGCCATCAAGAGTTCAGCCTTGGGCGAAAGGTACAAGATCGAGATCGACGATGGCGAAGATGTGCTGATCAAGCGGCGCAGTCGCCAGCCGAATATCGATCTCGAGATCGTCAGTAATACGGCGGATGGCCTCAAGATAAAGACGCATCGGGAGTAGCGAGTTTCCGAAATTCAGTTCCGGCGGACGACAAGCGTCAGTTCATGTGTAGAGTAGGGTCTCAGAC
>NZ_JBAWHJ010000050.1:0-4214 GCF_049593775.1 Dokdonella sp.
AGTGAACAGCCGGATGGCTGGTCATCCAGTGAACTTGCTGCCACCGTAAATCCCCAGGAAGGAACTGGATCCCTGCCTGCGCAGGGATGACGAAATGATGAGAACGAGGCTGAGCCACAGCCAATCCCTCCGATTCTGTCGAACGACATGACAAGCACCTGATCGAATGATTGCAATACAACATGCTTTTCGTGCTCTTGAAGGAGGCCCTTCAGGGGCGATGCTTTTTCCCAAGCCAGCCAAGCAATCGCAATATTGATGGAGGCACCATGACAACCCATTTCTTCAACATCGAGATGCTGCCAGCCAAGCACGGCGACGCGCTCTGGATCGAATACGGCACCGCTGAACGCACACGAAGAATCCTCATCGACGGTGGGCCCATCAATGCATGGCCGGAAGTTTCTTCACGCTTGCAGGCACTGCCTGATGGCGATCAGGGCGTCGAATTGCTCGTTATCAGCCATGTCGACACCGATCACATCGAAGGCCTGATTCGCCTCATGGCCGAGCCTCAAAGTCGCTGGCCCATCGCGCCGGAGGAAATCTGGTTCAACGGCTGGCGGCACATCGAGGAGGCGAACACCCTCGGTGGGCGAGAAGGTGAGTTCCTCAGCGCCCTGATTCATCGGCGTGCCTTTGATCTCTGGAATACCAGCTTCGATGGCAAGGCCGTCTGCACCGGAAAGCTGCCCGGCGATGCCGTGGAACTTGCCGATGGCATGAGGCTCACTCTTGTTTCCCCAAACGCCAATGCCCTGTCCAAGCTGAGAAAGGACTGGCTGAAGAGTGTCGACAAATGGGAAATCGATCCGGGTGATCTGGACGATGCCTGGGATCAGTTGGTCGAAGAGAACAAGTTCCATCCCGGTGAAGAGCTGACCCTTGGACCGGGCGATATCACCGACGAATTGCTTGATCTGCTCAAGGGCAGGGACTCATCCACCGCCAATGGCAGCAGCATCGGATTCCTTGCCGAGTACGAGGGCATGTCCTGCCTGCTACTGGCCGACGCGCATGCCAAGGTTGTCTGCGAATCCCTGCGAAACCTCGGCTACACCGTAGACGATCCACTCAAGGTGGATGCCTTGAAAATGCCGCACCACGGCAGCAAGAACAACATCACGCAGGAAATGTTCGAGTTGATCGATGCAAAGAATTATCTGGTCAGCAGCAATGGGGACAAGTTCAAGCACCCAGACAAGGAAGCCATCGAAGCCGTTATCCAGGGCTCGCGCAGGAAACCCACGATCTGGTTCAACTATCGCTCCGACCACAACATCGAGTGGAAGGCAGAGTCACTGAAGCCCAGTGCGCGTTTCAAGACCCGATATCCAGCGCCAGACAAGAGCGGAATCGTGGTGAAGTTGTAGAGCCATGCGCGCTTGCTTTCGCAGGGGCTGGTCTCAGCCCCGTCCGTCCGATGCATATTGGTCAGGTCATCAAGACAGTCGGGTACGCCCGGGACAAGCGGCACTCAACCAAAGCTTGTCATTCCCGCGCAGGCGGGATTCGCTTCACAACAGCCGGACGGCTGGTCATCGCTTCAGGACTGGTGGATGGCAGGCCATCCATGGAGCAGGCAGGAGGCTGGTAGTGCAATGAATATTCTGCCGTCGCACGGCACCGAAGTAGCAACTGATTGATCAGCCATTCATTTGCTACAAAGTGATTTCCGCCTGCGCGGGAATGACGAGACGGGAATCAGTGAAGTTTGTCTCGCATCCACTCCTGCAGAGAAGCAACTCAAGAGCGCAAGCTTCGCATCAGCGTGTGGTCAGGTGATCGCCCAGCCGCATCAGGGTAATCACATCCTGCTTGTTGTGGTCGAGTACGCGAGCGAGGTTGCGACTGGATTGTCCGCGAAGATAGGCAAGCCATGCGGCAGGCGCTTCCGATCCGGGCAGGTCATCTTCGCGAATGATGCGCAATACCTCGCGTTCGATCGTGGCGAGTTTGCAGTTGGGCAAATGACCCTTGTAGACACGGCGGGTCGGATGCAGCCAGTCAATATGCGGCAACGCGGCGAGACAATGATCAACCCGATTGAGGCGCAGGCGACCCTTGAGCAGCGGCGCGTCGTAACTCTTGCCGTTGTAGCTGACCAGTATCGTTTCGGGATTGAGCCAGCCGGCGAAGGTTTGCAGCATCGCGCGTTCTCCGGCGATGGTGGTCAGGTAGAGCTGGCGGACCGTCAACTCGCCTTCCAGCCATGCCGCGACTCCGATCATGAAGGCGCGCGTACCCACACCACCGGCCAGGCCTGTCGTTTCGGTATCGAAGCAAAGCAGTCGGCGGCGATCAATCGGTGCATCATCGATTGCCGGCCATTCAAGTGTCTCCGCCGCTTCATATTTCAGCACTGTTTCGACGTAGTAGAGGCCCGGGGCGATTTCCTCTCCGGCTGGTGGCGTCAGGGTGCGTCGCGGTTGCAGGGATTGGGGTAGCCGCTCACGATTGCGAATGAGGTTTCGTAGCGCTTGAAGCTGGTCCGATTTCTTCCGCTTTTGCTCGTCATCCCGGTGCAGTCCAGCCTGCGCCGGGATGATGGCGAGGGAGACTGAGCATTCCTGCAATATCAACGCATCCTTTCGCAACTGCCTCAACCTCTCGGCAACGGTACTCATGCGTCCAGCAGCGCCAGCACGGTCGCTGCGCACTCCCGCTGCGTCGCGCCAGTAAGTTCGTCTGCTTCGGTCACCGGGCCAATACACGCCGGGCATCCGCCGCTGCATTCGCAACCTTCCACGAGCATGATGGCTTCGCGTACGAGCAGGGCAGCGCTATTGAACAAGGGTTCGGACAGACCCATGCCACCCGGGAAGTTGTCATAGAGATAAAGGGTCGGATTGAAGGTATCCGCCTGCTCGGGATCGGTGGCTTGCCCGCCTGCATCACGCCATTGGCCACGCCCCTGTCCATCGCGCGTGGCGAACCAGGCTGCGTCACCGGAACCAACCGCCTTCTGCAGATCACGACCGTCAGCCATGGCGCGCACTGAAGCCACCGTGTGCAACGCATACGCTGCGCCGAGGAAGCCATCAAGCGCTTGCTGGCGACTGGTGAAAGCGGACTCCAGCGTGGCCTGCTCCAACTGCCACCACAGTGCGCTGGTATGCAGTTCCTGGTCGGGCAGGGTGACCGGTCCGTAGCCGATGTTCTCGTGACTGTAGAAACGGATCTTCTTGTAACCCGATACGCGGCGTACCACATGAACTTCGCCATGATGGCAGGTACCGCCTCCGGCTTTTGCACCGTCGAAGCGTTCCAGCACCTTGAGCTTGGTGTAGTCGATTGCGTCGGTGTAGTAGTCGGCGTTGGTTCGGGTGACGAAGGCCTTGCGACCCTCCCAGTCCAGCCGTTCGACCTGGTACGGGTTCGACTGGATCATGTAGATCGCGCCTTCGTATAGCGTGAGCGCGGCACTTGAATAGTCGACTTCGGCGATGATGGTCTGGTGCCCATCAGTACGATCGACAACAACGAAATTGCCATCGGCCACCGAGCGCAGGCTGACGGCGCCGGCAGGATAGCTGTCGGCGATCCAGTCCCAGCGATCACCCTCGTGATGCAGTACGCCCGATTCGGCCAAGACTTCGAGGTAGTCGTCCACCCGCGATTCGCCAAACGAGTCGCCTGAGGTGAACGGCAGTTCGAATGCGGCGCAGCGGATATGGTCGAGCAGGATCAGCATCTGGTCCGGTGCGATGCGCGCATGTTCGGGCGGTGCACTATCGAAGAATTCCGGGTGGCGGACGACGTACTGATCCAGCGCCTGGCTGGAAGCAATCATGATGCCCAGCGAAGGCTTCTGGCGGCGGCCTGCCCGTCCCAGTCGCTGCCAGGTCGCCGCGATCGAGCCCGGGAATCCGTTGAGGATGGCAACATCGAGCGCGCCGATATCGACACCGAGTTCAAGCGCCGAGGTGCTGACCACGCCATCGATGCTGCCGCTACGCAACGCGCGTTCGGTCTCGCGACGCTCGGTCGGCAGATAACCGCCGCGGTAGGCGCGGATGCGCGCGGGCTTGCGCGGATCGTGGTCGAAAACATCCTTGAGGTACTTGGTCAGGATTTCGACCATCAACCTCGACTGCGCGAATACGATCGTCTTCATCTTCGCCCGGATGGCGTGGCGAGCGAGGCGCATCGACTGCGAGCGCGCGGAGGCGCGGATGCCAAGATCGGGGTTGATCACGGGCGGATTCCACAAC
>NZ_JBAWHJ010000051.1:0-2524 GCF_049593775.1 Dokdonella sp.
GGGACTGTGCGTAAGGCGCGTGAGTGGGGTGGCCTTTCTCTTGGTTACTTCTCTTTACGTCGGGCTCCTGCCCTCCGCCCCGCGGGTCAGCTGCGCTGCTCGCGCCGCTCCTGCGGCGCAGTGGCCACGCAAAGAGAAGTGACTCACGCGCCGCAGGCGGGTGAAAGCACTTGGCGTTTCTGGTGCCTAGCGGACCTTGTGGATACCCGAGCCGTAGAACCAAATGGAAAGAAACGGCCCCATTCCTGAAACTAGTTCGTCATTCAATGCAGCCAGGATGTGTTCATCTGGAAGGGCAGTTGGTCCGTCCGCATAGAGAAGCAGATGATCAGGGCAAGTCACGGAATAGCGCTTTGTCAGTTTATTTCCAAGCGAGAGATGCGAGACATCTGAACCCCAAGAGACTGAAACTCCGGATCCGGACTTTGCGGCGTTCGCTGCTGCAATTGCAAACTCCGGCGCGCAGGTCTCGGCCAACTCAAAAGCGCACAATTCGCCACCAAGTGTGCAAATGACATCGGGCTCACCAGTATCCGCATTCCCCTTGCGCTCGCTGCCTGCATCAAGGGGAAGCCGCGCGAGCTCTATAAATCTGCGGAAAACCGCGAGTTCGACTTCAGCTTTGTCCGCTTCTGTCCTCATCAAATCGCGAGCCTAGCCTCGGTCTTCGGTAGAGCTACATTGGCCAATCCCTACACTACGGTGCCGAGTACCCCAGAAAATCGAGACTTGCCTGCAACATCGCCTCCGTCCCCGTCCTCAACGCACCCTCATCAACAAAGAATCGCGGCGAATGATTGAACGCGACAGTCTTTGTATCCTGATCCTTCGGAGTGCCGCCGACGAAGAAATAGACGCTGGGTGCTGAAACGCTGACGCCGAGTTGCGGGAAGTCCTCCGATGCGGTCCAGCGATCGGCAAAAATTACGGAATCCTTGCCGAGGACCTTGACCAGGCTCGCCGTCACATCCGCAGTCAATTCCGGATCGTTGTAGTTGACCGGATTTCTCGCACCGGCCACCGGAACTTCCATTTCAATCGTGGCGCCGTGTGCGGCAGCAACATGTTCGGCGACCTGGCGCAAGTCGGCCAGGGCCTGGTCGCGCATGCCGGTGTCGAAGGCGCGCAGCGTGCCCTGCAGGGTCGCGCTGTCGGGCACGATATTGAAACGCTGGCCGCCATCAAAGATGCCGAATGTCAGCACCACCGGGTCCTTGTTGATGTCCATGCGTCGACTGACGATGGATTGCGCCGACATGACGATGTCGGCTCCGGCGACGATCGGATCGATGCCCTTCCAGGGTGTTGCACCATGGGTCTGCTTTCCATGCACCGTCATGTGAAAGGTATCGGAGCTGGCCATGATGCCGCCGGGGCGCAGCGCGACTGTACCCACGTGATACATCGAGGTGACGTGCATGCCAAACAAGGCATCGGGCTTGAAGTTCTTGAATACGCCCTCCTTGACCATCAGCGGCGCGCCACCCTCTTCTCCGGCCGGAGCACCTTCCTCTGCGGGCTGGAAGATAAACATCACCTCACCGGGGAGATCCTTGCGCAGGCTGGCCAGCGCGCTGGCGACACCGAGCGTGGTCGCGGTATGCACGTCGTGCCCGCAGGCATGCATGACACCCACCTCCTTGCCCTGATATTCCCCTTTCGCCTTCGAAGCAAATGGAAGGTCGACTTCTTCGGTCACCGGCAATCCATCCATGTCGGCACGGATGACCAGCCTGGGTCCGGGTTTGCCGCCCTTGAGGATGCCGACAACGCCGGTGTGCGCAATCCCGGTGCTGACTTCGAAGCCAAGCTTCTTGAGCTCGGCGGCCACGACCTTGGCCGTGCGCGTTTCGCGATTGCTCAATTCCGGATTCTGGTGCAGGTCGCGACGAATACTGGTGATCTGCTCCATGCGCGCGTCGACCAGCGCGGATGTACTCGGTTCGGCAGCCATGCTGGCATGTGGCAGGACAAGGCTGATTGCGGCGGCAAGCAAGGTATGGCGCATGGCATTCTCCGAAAGTCAGCACGCAGTCAATCGCAACACGAGGTCTGATGCAACCGGATTCACTATTGAGCAAGAATCAGGACGAGTGAAGGAGTATTGCCTGTCGGATCCGAATGGAACCTAATATTGGGGAAGCTGTATCCAAATAGCGCCGACCTAACTGCTCGTCATCCCGGCGAAAGCCGGGATCCATCTTGCATTCAGGTGCGTTCAAACTGGATCCAGGCTTTCGCCGGGAAGACGAAAGATGGTGATCTCGCTAGAGCAGCACTGAACTAGTCTCTTTCCGTCAGCAAAGGACTATCCGTGATGCTCGCGCCCCAGATAGTCCTCGCTCTGCATTTCGATCAGGCGCGACTCGGTGCGCGCGAACATCGCACGATGGCGGCGCCCGTCGTACAACTCGACGATGGGTACCGCGGCCGACAGCACCAGTTTGACGCCGTGGTCGTAGAGTTCGTCGACAAGTTCCACGAAACGCTGTGCCGAGTCCTCGGTCTGCGGCGTGAATTCGGG
>NZ_JBAWHJ010000052.1:0-2874 GCF_049593775.1 Dokdonella sp.
ACACGACCGACCTGAAGGTTTTCGAACCCGTCTTCCCGCAGGCCTACAACGACATGCGTCGCGACGCTGCGGTCTCCTACGGTGCCAAGAAATACGACAAGGCGTTCGCGCAATTCCAGCGCCTGGCCTGCGCCGGCGACGTGCAGAGCCAGTCGGCACTGGGGCGCATGTACATCGATGGCCATGGCGTGCAGCAGGATGACTTGAAGGGATACGCCTGGCTCAAGATGGCGGCCCAGGTCATTTTCCCGAAGTACCAGTATGTCGTGAAGGAACTGGAACAGGCCATGACGCCGAATCAGAAAGAAGTCTCGAGTGCCATGGTTGCGGACTACATGAAGTACTACAGTTTTGCCGCCACCGGCATGAGTTGCTCGCCGGCAGTCATGAATGATGATCCGATTCCGAATGAAATTGATTGCATACCTACTCGCCAGGCCGAACGCTTGATGCTGCGGCGCTGCGAAGCGCCCGAGCAGGCCCTGATCAAGATGGAAACAAGCAAGGCCGAGTAAGGCCGGAAATCACGGCGACCACGGATTCAGGCAGTGTCCCTGCCTGAATCCGGTTTGGCCGGCACTCTTGATGTGTCATTCCATCGCGTCGTGAATGGCAATACATCTGCGCCCACGGCACCGGCCGAAAGCAGGAAGGCCATCGCCTGATCGACACTCCAGTCGGTTGCCGTCAATCGTTCGACTGGCACGATTTCGAGATAGCCGCCTGTAGGATTCGGCGTCGTCGGTACGTAGACTGCGGCAAGCTCGCGTCCCCCGGCATCATGGAAAACCCGCGTGACGAATCCGATCGACTTCAGATCCGGCGACGGAAAATCGATCAGGACGACCCGTTGTGTCCCGCTGGGCTTGTTCTGCAGGACTGACATGAGTTTCTTGGTGCCGCCATAGATCGAATGCACGATCGGGATCCGCTCGATCAGGCTCTCCATGCCGGCAATCAGGCGCCGTCCAAGCACGAAGTTGGCAGCCAGGCCGACCATATACAGCGACACCACGGTAATCACGAACGCACACAGCGAGATCAGCCAGGGTTGGCCAAGGATTTCGCCGGTGGCAGGCCAACTGCCGCCGAGCGTGCTGATCATCCACGCGACCAGCGGAGCGCTGACCTCCGAAAGAAGCCCGAATACGAACTTGAAGACCAGCCAGGTCAGCCATAGCGGCACAAAGGTCAGCAGGCCAGTGATCAGATAGCGCTTGATGTGGAGCTGTCGCTTGGCCATGTCGAACTCCGGTTCCATCGAATGGGGATTATCGCGGCAATGCCGGGATCAGGCCAGCAGACAGGTCCATGCCGCTTCGCGAACATGGTCAAGTGCGGGCGCGCGTGGCAGTCTCTACCGCTGACGGTCGAATCGGAAAACGCAGGGGCCCGGATCCATGTCGACACAGCGCAGCACACCCATTCCAGCCCAGGCGCCACCGACCGGTGAGGCATTCCCGTTGCAGGCGGAGCGCGGTGTGCGGCCCATCGTGATCGCAGTCATGGGTTTGCCCGGAGCTGGCAAGAGCGTTGTCGCGCGTGCAATCGAGGATCAACTGGGGTTGCGCCGAGTCTGTCGTGACCGTATCAGGGCTGCGATGTTTCCGCGCTGCAGCTACAGTTTCATCGAGAAACGTGCAGCCTATCGGAGCCTGCTCCTGGCCCTGGAAATCAATTGCATGCTGGGCGCCGGCAGCGTCATCGATGGAATGACGTTCTCGCGTCGCAGCGAACTGGATCGCGTCGCCGAAGTGGCCGCGAAACATCGCATCGTGACAATTCCGCTGCTTGTGGAATGCCCGCCAGACCTGGCCAGAGAGCGCGTGGCCAGAGACCTTGCCGCGAATAGCCACATCGCCACGGACCGCACGCCCGAAACGGTCAACGATGTCCTGGCGCGGCGTGATCCGCCGCCGGAAGGTACGCTCACCGTGGACGCCACATTGCCGGCGGCCGACATGTGTCGTGCCGCCCTCGCTGCGATTCGTGATGGCATTGCCGCCGCCGTTTCCGGCAGCCCCACCTAAGATTCATGGACGGAGGACGCCTGTTTGCTCTCGCAGGAGCGATAATGCCTGCATGAACGACATTGTCCTGTCCACGCTGAATGCCCGTTATGCCCATGCATCCCTGGGTCTGCGCTACCTGCGCGCCAACCTGGGTGAATGGCGTGAAGCCTCATGCATTCGCGAGTTCGTGATCGGTCAGAAAACCGAAGAGATCGTTGAAAAGATACTTGAAGGGAAGCCGCGGATCATCGGGCTTGGCGTCTACATCTGGAATGTCGAGGAGAGCACCCGGCTGGTCGCGCAGCTCAAGGTGGTGGCACCGGAGCTGATCATCGTCCTCGGTGGTCCCGAAGTCAGTTTCGAGATCGGCGAGCAACGCATCTGCGCGCTGGCCGATTACGTGGTGGCCGGTTGGGGCGATGTCAGCTTCGCCAACCTGGTGCGCCAGTTGATGTGTGGGGAAGTGCCGGCGGCCAAGGTGATTGCCGGTGTCCAGGCGCCTTTGCCAGCCATTGCCTCGCCCTATTCCGAATACACCGATGAAGATGTTGGCCGAAGGCATCTCTACGTCGAGGCTTCGCGTGGCTGTCCATTCAAGTGCGAATTCTGCCTGTCGGCGCTGGACAAGACTGCCTGGCCGTTCCCGCTGGAGGCTTTTCTCGCCGATCTGGAATCCCTGTATGCGCGTGGGGCGCGCCAGTTCAAGTTCGTTGATCGCACCTTCAATCTCAAGGTCGACACCTCGCTTGCCATTCTCGACTTCTTTCTCGCGAAGATTGCAGCTGCGCCAGAGGATCCACCTTTCGTCCATTTCGAGCTGATTCCGGATCATCTGCCCGATCGCCTCAAGGAAGTCGTCGCG
>NZ_JBAWHJ010000053.1:0-7824 GCF_049593775.1 Dokdonella sp.
GCAATTGGCAACCGGCCGCGCGAGCCTTGGCCCCGACGAAACTTCGCGGCGGGGCATTCGAACGTGCAACAACCCGGCAATTCGAGTGTGACCCAGCTGATTGCAGCGTGTGCCGGCGATGACGCCAGCCTGCTTTCACGCGTGTTTCCCCTGGTTTACGCAGAGCTCAGGCAGATCGCGCATCGCGCCCTCCTGCGCTCGAGCGGCAATGCCACGTTGTCGACCACGGCGCTGGTCCACGAAACCTACATCAAGCTGGTCGGCCATTCAAAACTGGCTGTCAACGACCGCTCACATCTGTTCGCGCTGTGCGCCCGCGCCATGCGTCAGATCGTCGTCGACCACGCCCGTCGTCGACATGCCGACAAGCGTGGTGGTCAACAGACTCTGCTTTCACTGAGTGGCGTCGACCCGGACAGCACGGACAGACCGGAAACCATCGTCGCGCTCGATGAAGCATTGAAAGCGCTGCACGAACGCGACCCGCGACTGGTACGCATCGTCGAGTATCGCGTTTTCGCGGGTCTCGATACGCAGCAGATCGCCGACCTGCTCGGACTGACGCCACGCAGCGTCCAGTTGGACTGGCTGCGGGCCAAGGCATGGGTTGGCCAGGCGCTTGCGCCGGAATCGAGTTCCGAGGGCGAACCTTGAGCAATCTTCCCGACTCCGAACACTGGCAGCAGCTCGACAATGCCTTGCGCAGCGTGCTGGAAATTGATGTCGACGAGCGTGAAGCGTGGGTCACTGCACACTGCGCTGACAATCCCGGAATCGGCGACGAATTGCGGCGCCTGCTCGGCTATTCCGACAAGGTCGGCGCACTCGATCAGCTTGGTCACTCCAGATGGATGGCAGACGCGCTTGATTCCCTGCCTGGCGAAGTCAATCAGGTGGCTGATTGGCGTATTCTCGAACGCATCGGCGCGGGCGGAATGGCCGAGGTGTTCCTTGCCGAGCGTGACAGTGCAGGTGTCTGTCAACGCGCTGCGCTCAAGCGCATGGCAGGGGAACTGGGGTCTGCCCACCTGACCGAGCGGTTTCAGCGCGAGCGCCAAATCCTCGCGCGCCTTTCAGATGCGCGAATCGCGCGCTACATGGATGGGGGAATCGATCCCAACGGGCGGCCATGGCTGGCAATGGAATACATCGATGGAACGCCGATCGACAGCTACTGCGCTTCAAGAGAGCTGGGGCTTCGCAGTCGGTTGCGGCTCTTTATCGAATTGTGTGGCGCGGTAGCCCATGCCCATCGCCATCTGGTCGTGCATCGCGATATCAAGCCTTCCAATGTCATGGTCAGCAACGATGGTCAGATCAAGTTGCTCGATTTCGGCATTGCCAAGGCGCTCGAGGTCGAGGACATCGAAGCTACGCGGACGAGCTCGCGAATACTGACGCCCCGCTACGCGAGCCCCGAGCAGTTGAGCGGCGATCCCGCCAGCACCCTGACCGATGTTTACCTGCTGGGTTTGTTGCTGTTCGAGCTGATTGCGGGGGAGCGTCCCTTCGCCGACCGTGAGTCCGATCCGTTCCTGCTGGAGAAGGCCCTGCGCGAAGATGCCCCTCCGCCGCCCAGCCATGTCCTTTCCCGACGACAGCGGGCAGGCACGGGTAGCAACTCGAGCATCGCTGCGGCTGAAGCGCGTGGCGATATCGATGCAATCGTGCTCAAGGCCTTGCGCAGCGAACCCGGCCAGCGCTACGCCAGCGTCAGCGAACTGGCTGCGGATCTCGAGCGTCACCTGCAGCTTCTTCCGGTCCAGGCTCGCCGTGGGGGATGGCGCTATCGGGCTTCTCGCTATTTCAGGCGTCATTCGTTCGCCACCATCGTGTCCGCGTTGGCACTGCTGGCCCTGCTGAGCGGTTTGTTCATCGCCCTGTACCAGCGCGATCTTGCGCGCATCGAAGCCGACAAATCCGAACGTGTCCTCGAATTCATGGTCGACAACTTCCGGATCGCCAATCCGAGTCGAACCGAAGGTGCGTCCATCAGTGCGCGCGAATTGCTCGATCGCGGCGCAGCACGTATCCCGGCATTGCTGGCGGAAGCACCCACCGCGCGAGCCGACCTTCTCGATGCGATGAGCGAAGCCTATGCCGGCCTGAGCCTCTACGAAGAGGCCCTGAGCCTTGCCGACACGTCCATTCCGCTGCGTCGTGACGCCGGCAACCCCGTGCTGATCGCGAGATCCGTCATGCTGCGCGCATCGGCACTGAAAAGCCTGACCCGCAACGACGAGGCGGCGCAAGCCCTGGCGCAGGCACGCATGCTGTTGCCGGAAATGGACGATTCGGCACAGGCATCGGCGGTCAAGGCGAGAATGCTGAGCCTCAGCGCCTTGCTGCACTTGCTTGACAAGGAGTATCCGCAGGCGCGGAGCGAATGGTCACAGGCGCTTGCCATCTATCGTCGCCTCTATGGCCCACTCGACGAACGCACCATCGACAGCGCATTGATGCTCAGTCGCGTACTCGCGTCGCAGGAAGATTTCGAGGACTCGATGCGCATACTCAATGAAATCATCGAGCCGCTGCGTCGTGTCGTTCCACAGCGTCCGGCGCGCCTGCATGAAGCGCTCAACGCGCTCGGTGGTGCGCAAAACAAGCGCGGAGATCATGCAGGCGCCGAGGCGACGCATCGCGAGGCTGCCGTGCTCGCTGAGCAGGTGTTCGGATCCCAGCACTTCTACGTCGCAATCGAACAGCACAACATCGGCAAGGCATTGCTGCAGCAGAACAGGGCAGACGATGCGCGGGCACCCTTGCGACGGGCTCTGGAAATCGCCGAGGAGGCTCTGCCGCCCACGCACGGACTGTCTGCTTCCATACTGATGAACCTGTCACTCGCCGAGGCCGGCGCAGGCGATTGTTCCGCCGCGCGAACCTACCACCAGCGCTTGCTCGACCTGCTTGCGGAAAATCCGGCTGCCCGAGGCGTGGATTCGGAACGGACAGCCGAACAGATACAACAATGCAATGCGCGATTGGCCGCAGCACGGTAGAGGCTCCGCTTCGCAGAAATCATCTCCAGGTGAGAGATCGCGCGTCAGTGCCTGCCTCGCCTGGATCCGGTGAATCCCGTACTTCAGCGCGGCGATAAACACTGCGCATATCCGAGGACCAACGACAGCCGACCGCACGTCCGGAGTTCTGGCAAGCTCCGAGGACCCGAGGCCCTCAACTTTCCTTGTCGTCAATTGGCATGCGTTCGCCACAGCAATGGCAATAGCGGGCCTCTGCATGATGCTCACGCTCCCCGCAACGCAGACAGGAGTCTTCGACGTCCATCTGCCGAACGGCACGCTTTTCCATGCCCGACTGGATCAGATGGGCACCAAAGATCCCTGTCGGCACGGCGATGATGCCGTAACCGATCAGTATCATGATCGAGGTGATGAACTGGCCGAGTGGCGTCTGGGGCGTGATGTCGCCAAAGCCGACAGTGGCCATGGTCACGATGGCCCAGTACATCGCGTGCGGGATGCTCGAAAATCCATGCTCGGGGCCTTCGACCAGATACATTACCGCGCCAAACACCACGGTGATGAGCACCACGAACAGGACGAACAGACCGATCTTGCGCCGACTGGCATGCAGGGCGCGCATCAGTTCCGAACCTTCCTTGGAAAATTCGACCATCTCGAGGATGCGGAACACGCGCAGGATGCGCAGGACGCGAATCACGAGCAGGTGATCGGCGCCGACGACAAACAGGCTGATATACGTGGGCAAGGCCGCGAGCAGGTCAATGACCCCGTAGAAGCTCAGCGCATAACGCAGTGGCCGACGAACGATGCTGAGGCGGATCAGGTACTCGATGGAGAACAGGATGGTGAACACCCACTCCACCGCATAGAAGTAGCTCCCATAGTGGGCATGCAACAAGGCCACGCTGTCGAGCAGGGCAACCAGGACGCTGATCGCAATCGCGATAAGCAGAGCGACGTCAAAGCGGCGCTCGTCCGGCTCATGATGACGAAACATCAGGCGGAACATATAGGCACGCCATCCATCCTTCTGGATCGGGCGCAGCTCGGGTTCCAACCACTCCGGTGGTGCCATGTCTATCCGGGTCCCTGTTATTTCGTTGCCGCTGCCGTATCTCTAGCTGCGGTGCCTGGGTGCGCCGGAAGGATAGCAGCCAGCATGGCGTCTTACAGGTTTCTCAGGTTTGCCAAAACGGCTGACGATGAGCTGTGCGGGTGTCCTGCCCTTCGATCAGGCCTGCCCGATCTCGGGAAAGGTTGTTCAGATTCCTTCGACACGAACCCGTTGCTTCGTCGTGCAATGCATCAACGGCGATCTTCCGGCACCCTTCTCGACGGCGGGATCAAGAGTCAGGTCGTAGCGCTCACGCCTGATCTCCCGGGTCAGGCGCAGCCAGCTCCACGGATGGCGCCATCCATACCGGGGCAACTCAAAAGCACGGCCGAAGTTCGGAAAGTCGGCTAACAACGCGCCGGAGCCTTCACCAGACACCACCGCGTCGACCTGGGCCCCCGGATAGTCTCGATGCAGGGCGGCAACGAGGGGAGTCATCATGATCAAATCTCCTGCCTGGTGTCGGGGCAGGCACAGCAGGATTCGATAAATTCCGCTGCGTGGAAACGAGGATGCAAGCTCGTTGGCCGGCCTGCCAGCACGCTCGACGGAAATCGCGCTGGGTTTCAACCAGCGACTGCGCGAGTTGGACGCAGTCTGTCGCCCCCACAGGCCGGAACGTCTCTGACGCCTGTCTTGCCATGGTGTAGACGAGATCATGCGCCTAAACCCCAGATTGCAGCCGTGTGCCTGATCAGGTTCGCGCGCACGCAACGAGATGGTCCGGAGCGGCGCCCGGACAGACTGAAATCGATGCCCTTGGAAGGACGACGCACGTTCATGCAAACACCTCATCTGGAGTTCGCACGATAGGATCGTGACTGTTAAGAACCCCTCACGGGAAGATGAAGCTTTCGGGTAAATGGGCTTGCTTGAGCAACCACGGACGCGGCGCTTCAGTCAATCAGTGCGTGATGAGCCGTCGAGCAAAGCCCTGACGTGGCGAGTCAGGCAACCAATGTGGGTGTACTCCGATCAACAGACCTCAGTGAAAATGTACTGGGCACAAGCATTTCGGCACACCCGAGGGCGGAACCGCCCCGAAGCAGAAAGCAAACCGCATCAGTTACTGACTCCGATGGAGATGCGGAGCCCCTCCCGACTGTTCTCAGCCATCGCTATCCAACGCCCTACTTGGCCATGCGCACAAGGTCGATGGCAAACGGAAGCAAGTAGTCGAGTCGTTGCGGTGACGAGTAAGCAACGATGGCTCCCGAAAGGCGATTGTGAGTGTGCACCAGCTTCAGCAGCAACAGAGGAGCATCGTTCGCGCCGATGCCTCGCGTCGGTAGTCGGCCCGGGAAGCCACTGATGAACGAATCGCCATTGACCATCGCTCGGAGGTTTGCCTCGGTGGTGGCTTTGAGCTTGGCGGGATCGGCGTAGCGAATGGTCCCGTTTCCTTCCGAATCCAGCTCCAGCGTGCAGGAAAGCTTGACTCCATCGACGGTGATCGTGCCCACCCAACGACCGAGAAACTCGGGCTGACCAGCGTACGGGACATAGCTGGCGACGGGATCCAGTGGTGCGGATTGATAGTCTGGTACGACTGCCGCAATCATCAGGTCCGCAATTGCCTGGGACAAATTATTGGCATCCGTTCGGTTGCTGAGTACCACAGCCACGATGCCTTGTTCGGGGAGCATCTTGATGATGGTGCTGGCGCCGGGCATCCCGCCTTCGTGCCAGACGACGCGATGTCCACCGTCGTCGGGTCGAACGTACCATCCGAGCCCGTAGTACGCGGCGCCGTAGTAGTGCTGGAACGCACGCGGATCGGCGTTGACCTGCATCCTCAGGACATCTTCCCGGTTCAGCGGCGGATGGGCCACGCTGCCCGGATCAAGATGAAACATCCCGAAGCGGACAAGATCATGCACGCTCGCGAAGGCGTTGCCTGCACCCGGCGTGTTGTTGCGAAGCGTCGGAAGCCGCGTTGACTCGGCGTCATACCTGACTGCTACCGAAATCGCTCGTCCAGATGGATCATCGACGAAGGAGTCCTTCATTTCCAGTGGGCGGAAGACTGCCTGATCCACGAATTCGGCAAACGGCTGTCTGGCCTGCCGCTCGATTATTTCGCCGATCAATCCGTAGCCAAGGTTCGAGTACTCCGCCACGCGCCCCGGAGGTGCAACCAGAACGCCGTAGCGACGAAATTCGTCGTCGAGCGAACTGGCGTGTGCGATGGCATCACCGTAGTAGATTCGCGCATAAGTCCCCAGGCCGGACGTGTGGCTCAACAACTGCAGCAAGTTGACCTGCCTGGCTTCGCCCGCGGCGTCCCGAAAGCGCAGCGTCGTGACATAGGATTCGACGGGGGCCGAAAGGCTGACTTCCTTCCGTTCGTGCAGCACCATCAGTGCCGTTGCGGTAATTGGCTTGGTGGCCGAGGCCAGGGAATAGGCGGTGTGGGTCGTCGCCGGGACTCGCGCTTCAACATCGGCAAAGCCAAATGCGTGTTCGTAGACAATCTTGCCGTCCTTGGCGATGGCAATGGCGAGTGATGGGGAACTGCCTTCTTCCACGGCCTTCAAAGCGCGGGATTCGACTTTGCTGAAGTCGTATTGATCCGCGGCCATGGCGGGCTGCGCTGCCAGGAGCATGGCAAGAACAATCGATCGTCTGATTCGCATTTCCAGGATTCTCTGGTTGGGGACAGGATGGTCGGGCACATCCGACTATCGCTATGGCGATGCCGTGGCACTGAAACGCGCCCGGAATTGCACGGGCGCGATGCCGAAACGTCGCTCGAACGCCCGGCGGAATACGTCGGCGCTGTGGAAGCCCACCGCTTCGGCAATCTGTTCGACACTGGCGTTGCCAGCGAGCAGTCGCTGCCCCGCTTCTTCGGTGCGTAGTCGTTCCACATACGCCGCCGGCGGCATGCCCAGAGCGAGTTTGAACCGGCGCCCCAATTGCCTCGGGCTCACCTGGCATCGCTCGGCAAGTCGTTCTACCGTCAGGTCGTCGGCCAAGTGCTCGATCATCCATGCGCACAGTTCCGCCAAACGGCCAAGCGTGCCTGCCTGAAAGCTCAAGCGCTCGGAGAACTGGCTCTGTCCGCCGGGGCGTTTGAGATAGACAACCAATTCACGTGCGACGGCCAAGGCAAGCTTCGGACCGTGGTCCTCCTCCACCAGTGCCAACGCCAGGTCGATGCCCGCGGTTATTCCTGCCGAGGTGTAGAGCTTTCCCTGTTTGATAAAAATGGCATCAGGATCAACCTTGACCCTGCTGTAACGGGCTGCAAATGCTTCGGCATGCCGCCAGTGGGTGGTGGCGGTGCGGCCGTCCAGCAATCCGGCTTCGGCCAGCGCGTAAATACCGGTGCATACGGAGGCGATACGGCGAATCGAGCGGTGGTGCCGTCGCAGCCATTGCGAAATCACTCGCAATGGACCTGGTTCACGCAACCCGCTTCCGCCAGGCATGAACAGAGTGTCGAGCGCAGGCACGTCAGCCAGTGCGACCTGGGGCAGAAATGAGATACCCGATTCAGAAGCGAAGGCACGCTTGTCCAGACCGACCACGACCAGCTCATAAGCCAGCCGGGGTCCGTCACTGCCTCTGGCGTCGACAAGTTGATTCGCAGTCGCAAACACTTCAAGGGGGCCGATCAAGTCGAGGGCCGTAATCCGCGGATAACCGATGAATCCGATCATTCTGATACGCGATGAAGTGCTCATGGCTTCAATGATGCCGCTCGCCGTGTGTGTC
>NZ_JBAWHJ010000054.1:0-1850 GCF_049593775.1 Dokdonella sp.
CTTCCGCACGAATGCCTCGTCGAGCCGTATCTCGTCATAGGGTTTGTCTCGCTGCTTGTGCAGTTCGGCCGCCAGCGCACCAAGGGCAAGAAAGTCGGCGTACGGTGCGCCGTAGCCTTCGGCCTTGCCACCATCCCAACGCGTCAGATAGGTCTCGGCCGGCCGAAATTTCTTCTCGCGAAGATCACCCAACACCGATAACTGACGAGAAACAATGACCGTGTCGGGCGAAAGTTCCCTGGACACGGCAGGCGCAGGAGCACCTTCCGGGAATTTCAGAAGCGCACCGACAAAACTTGCCGTTCCAAGCAGCTTCTCGCACTCACGCGTGCACTCGGTGGGACGCTGGACCCAGCCAGCCTTGCCATCAACCACAAGCTTCGACCACGACCCTCGCGTTTCTGCCACTGACAACGCCGAATACCTGGAAACCCGGGCTGCAACGCTGGCACTTGCTGATGGCGATTCCCTCGTCACGTTGCTGGAACGCGCCATGGCCACCAGTGTTGTACCGAACTCCTGTGGCAAGCGAACATGCTGGATCTGCATGCGCGTGGGTGAAACCTTAGCATGGAGTGTTTCACCGCCCATGGCCCGCGGCAGCTTGAGCGACCAGGCAAACGATTCATCTACCAGGGAATCAGGCAGCTGCGCCTGAACATCGATGACGATCGACTTTCCATCACGGCGGACAATGCCCCAGATGGCAAGACTGGCCTTCTGCGCCCGAAGTACGAGATCAACCTTGTCGAAGTAGCTCTGCGGATACTTCCGCGTCGGTTCAAGCGAGCCGTAGTAATTGAGGATACCCAGCGATCGCAGGCCGCTGCGCAACAGCACCTCACGTGCAATCAGGGTCGATATCGAACTGCCAAGGCCGGTCTTGTCCGGATCCTCGAACTCGAAAACGGCGATTCGGAATTCGGCATCAGGCAGATGCAGGAGTGGCACGTCGCCGGCGAGAACACTGTCGATGTCCTTGTTGACGTCAACGCTCACCTCGGCATGGGCGACGGGTGCAGCAGCGATCAGGAAAAGACCGAGTATCGAAACCAGTATGCGGGTCATCACAGCAGCCCCCTGTTCGGCAGCGCGGCCTTGCACTCTTCACGCAAGTCACCGAGAGCCGGAGTCAGTTCGCCCAGCATGCGTTCGGATGCGGCAATCAGGTCGATGCATTCCTGCGGCTTGTCCGAAAGTTTGTAGCCGATGGCCAGGGCCGTGAGTACGGCGGCGTTCGCCTCGGGCGCCAGCCTGGCCATGGTCGGATCGTCCAGATCGACATTGGTGCTGGTCGCGGTCAGCGGCACGAGCATGACGCCGTGTCCGTCTGCGACTGCAATCTGCACCTTGACCTTGACCGGATCGGGGCTGGTCACGAATCCACCGACATAGGCATCCGCACCCATCAGTTGCGCGTACTTGCCGTAGCGCTCCGGTACCTTTGGCTGGGCCGAACTGCAGGGGAAGACGCCAGGCTGCCTTGTTGCCACAAAGTTGGCTTTCTGGATCTGGGTGAGCAGGTCGTAGCGCAAGGTATCGGCTATGCGTGCTGAAAGATCCGGATCCGGCCTGCCCGGTGCCGGGCGGAAAAATCCCACTACAACGGCCGGCCTGGCCTTCTGGATACACGATGCGACGCCCTCGGGCAGCATGTTCAGTGCGTAGCTGTCTTGCGTGGGCCTGCCCTTGTCAATTTCGATGGTACGAGACACGGTGCGAAACCCTTCCAGGCTGGCTGACAACTCCAGTGACTGGCAACCGGGGCCCGCAGGCGCCGGGAACTGCACCGGGACGCGACCGGCTTCATCTGTCAGCACGTTTGTCTTGACCTCGGCGCCGAATGCGAC
>NZ_JBAWHJ010000055.1:0-9786 GCF_049593775.1 Dokdonella sp.
GTACTGCGATCTCTTCACCGAGGTGTCGACTACGTGGCCTGGCGGTAGTGCGAAAACCCTGCTGTGCTGTTCGACCATGTATCCCTGGGCGTCGATTCCCTGGAACAGCAACAGTTTTCCGGCCGGCACGACCAGACGAACGGAGTTGTCGGCGTGCAAGGGGATATCGCCATTGATGTCCCCGCCCCGAGCTTGTGGCACAACATAGCGCGTATACGCCGTTGCATTGTTGATGCCCAATTGGGTCGGGTGATCGTGGACTTCCGTCCACACGTTCAATCGATAGGGCAGGCCATCGCTGGTGCAGGCGTTGCCATCGATTTTCTTGCTCAGCACACGCACGGCCACGATGCGGTCCAGTGAATTGATCCTGCTCGTGCTGTTCTGTGATCCGCTATCGGCGAAGGACATCCACAACGGGAAGTCGGCGATATGCAGTTCTGCGGTGGACATTGCTTCGTTGGTACGTGGAACCTGGATCGTCGGAGGCTGGCGCTTGCCAACCCAGGTCGGATACCGGAATGTGCGGCCCGTGGCTGGCACCAGCAACGGTGCGGCGTTGCCATTGAAATCAACAAGCGCGATCGAAAGCTCCGGAACGTACGGCATGATGGCGGAGATCGAACCCCCGTAGTTCTGCCAGAAGCCATCTTCCGAATCGTCATTCGAATAGTAGGTTCGGTTGGAGTTGTAGGTCATCAGCACACGACCATTCGGCGCGTAGCCGGGATCATCGTAGAACCGCGACGTGCTGCAATTGGCTCCGTTGGGCGGAGAGTTGCAATAGGCGAAATCCGAATCCATTTCCGCGTCCAGTGCCGGGTCGAGGATCCTGAATCCGGGGAACGCGGGGTCCATGCTGGTTCCCACGGTGTGATCGGCAGAGAACGGCACGAAATTGCTGATCGATCCACGCCGCCTGCCGGTCATTCCAATGGTCCTGCCATTTGCCAGTTCGGCGATGCTTCCCCACATGTTGCGTCCCTGGGTGCGCCCGAAGAGCACTGGCAGCTCCATCATGCCGTCGGCAGTCATCTGCAAGTAGAGGTGCCGGTCCATGCGCTCGATGTTCCAGACATGCAGGGCGAGGTTGCCATTGCGCAGGAATGCCATCTCCAGTGCGGTGCCGCCTTCGTTGAGATAGACGGATTTCTTATCGCTGCCATCGACCCTGGTGGAGATGATGTTGTTGGTGTGTTCAAAGCCATGGTAGGCACGCGTACCACCCACGCCGGTCCTTGGATCCGCCGACCGGCTGCTGAAATAGATTCGCGAATCGTCTGGCGAGAAAATCGGAAAGTAGTCGTTTTTCTTGCGCATCTGGACGAACGGATCATAGGCGCCAAGCAATCCCCTGCCGTCGCTGCCGAGCATGCCAATCGGATTGATCCTGGCGATTGACCAGCCCCGATGCCGGTCGGCTTCCGGGCGCAGAAAGCGCGGGTTCACCGCACGACCGTCAACACCGATTTCCGCGATGCAGATATTCCAGCTCAGATCGAGCCACGGGATGTCGGAGGCGCCGGGATTCACTCGACATTCGAATGCCAGTTTGTCACCCGCATAGCTGGCCGACGAGCGGCCAAAATCGCACTTGCCATCGGAGCCGCAGAAGTTGTCGCCAAGGAAGTCCACTGGCTGGCCAAGCGGCGCCATCGTGGCCGGGCTAATTGGCTGCAGCATGATTCGTGCGCCGCTTCGCAGTCCCCAGTCAGTCCTTACGGGTTGTCGATTGACCCCCCAGTGCCAGGCTGGCTGATCCAGGTACGCGACGTAGGCCTTGCTGGCAGATCGCCCGCAGTCCGCGCAAGTCGCATCCTTTTCGAGCCGGATCCAGTGCAGCAGGGTCTGATAGCCGACACTCGACGTGGCCAGCAAGCTGCCACCGCCGTGGGGTATCGAGCGCGCATCGGTCGCCGGCACGACCTTCGACAACAGCCTGCTCTGATCGGGATCGTCCAGAGCGATGAGCGTCTTGAATGTTGCGTAGTTCGCCGCGGTTTCGCTTTCGATGAATTGTGTGCCTGCACGCCGGAGGCTTGCAAAGGCAAATCGGTCTCCGAGATGGCAGCTTCCACATTGACTGACCAGCAGGGGTTGGACATCGGATTCGAAATAGGCAAGCGATCCGCTGACTTCGAAGCCGTTCGCGAAAATCGTATCGTCGCTGCCTGATTGCTCGTGCGTGGTCATCGCAGAAATCTCGACTTCAGAATGGGCAATGGCATCTACGGCCAGTGAAGTCATGAGTGGCAGCAGCAAGAACAGGCTGCAGAGGGCGCGAATCAGTTTCGCTGCATGGTTGGTCAACTCGGCAGACATTTGCCTGCTGGAGTTCCGGATTGCGAAATACTCGCGGGCGAAGGGCATGTCACTGGTACATCGCGAAGCTGTATGCATGGCCATTGTTCCCCTGCCTGAACTACCCGTGAGGCCGCAACCTTAACGTGTTTAAAGGTATCAAAATGCGGTGTGCATCGCGCCCCGAATGCCGCTGGCGGCACAGGGCAATGCCTGCATCAATCAGAGCCTTTCGACCCAGCACAACGGTTTCCCAAATTCCCTGGCAGCCGCACAGTTCATTCCTCCAGCGCAGGGCTATTGTGGGCTTGACCCGGCATCTCCAGCGGTCGGCGCGGGATTCGACCTTGGTGGTGTGGTCGATACCGACATTCACGATGCTGCGCGCAGTGTCCCGTCCAGGCATGGTGCGATCGCCTACGGAGACGCGATCTTCACGGATGGATTCGAGTGGGTTCGACATCGCATCCGCCTGAACAGGCGCGTTGGCGAGCCCGGTGCCAGACAGGGGCGAATGGTCCACGAGCAGCGCCGACATGGCGACTCGCTTTGTTGATTCCGATATCCCGGTCATTCGCTGAGGTCGAATGCCCGCCCGTGGAGCGTTTCCGGTGATCCAGTCGGATCGCGTATAGCAGCACGTGTAGCTCTGTGTACAAAACGCGCGGAGGGCAATCTGGAAGCGCTGATTCGAATTGACCGCCATCTGGAGTGTGCTCCGAGCAGATCCGTGGATGCGCGGGATGGCTTCCTGGGTGTCGCGCAGGCGGTATCAATCCTGCACGACAATCTTCAGAACCCACCCAGAAACGCAAAGCGCGTGGGTATGGCGTTCTGGAAAAATGCTGGCCCTGAAATAGAAACAGGCCGCACAAGGCGGCCTGTTTCGTCTCGCGATGGAACGACTTCGGAACGAGCTACTTGATCTTCGCGTCAGACCGGAGTGCCTCTGCGCGGTCCGTCTTTTCCCACGAAAATGCCGTGAACGAACTGCCGTCCGGGAGCTTTACCACTTCCGGGATGCGGCCGAAATGGCCGTAGCTGGCCGTGCGCTGGTACATCGGGTGTACCAGGTCGAGCATCTTGATGATGCCGTACGGGCGCAGGTCGAAATGCTTGCGGATCAGCTTTTCGATCTTGTCGTCCGGGATACGGCCCGTGCCAAAGGTGGTGACCGAGATCGAAGTGGGTTCAGCTACGCCAATCGCATAGCTGACCTGGACTTCACAACGGTCAGCGATGCCCGCTGCAACGATGTTCTTGGCCACGTAACGCGCCGCGTAGGCCGCCGAGCGATCGACCTTGGATGGATCCTTGCCCGAAAACGCGCCGCCGCCATGGCGGGCCCAGCCGCCGTAGGTGTCGACGATGATCTTGCGTCCGGTCAGGCCGCAATCGCCCACCGGGCCGCCAATGACGAACTTGCCGGTCGGATTGATATGGAACTTGGTGCCCTTGTGCAGCCACTTGGCCGGCAGCACGGGCTTGAGGATGTATTCGCGCACGGCTTCAACCAGGTCCTTCTGCTTCACTGAAGGATCATGCTGGGTCGAAAGCACGACGGCATCGATGGCCACGGCCTTGTTGTTCTCATAGCGCAGAGTGACCTGTGACTTGGCATCGGGTCGCAACCACGGCATCGGCGAATTCTTCTTCTTGCGTACCTTGGCCTGCTGCTCGACAAGACGGTGCGAGTAGTAGATCGCCGCCGGCATGAATTCCTTCGTTTCGTTGGTTGCGTAGCCGAACATCAGGCCCTGGTCACCGGCGCCCTGTTTTTCGGGATTCTTGCGATCCACGCCCTGATTGATGTCGGGCGATTGCTTGCCGATCAGGTTGAGGACGCCACAGGTCTCGCCGTCAAAGCCGACCTGTGAACTGTCGTAACCAATGTCGAGGATGACTTTGCGGGTCAGCGTTTCGAGGTCGATCCAGGCGCTGGTGGTGACTTCGCCTGCAACGATGGCAACGCCGGTCTTGACCATGGTTTCGCAGGCCACACGGGCGCGCTTGTCCTGCATCAGGATGGCGTCGAGGACGGCATCGGAGATCTGGTCTGCGACTTTGTCGGGATGACCTTCGGAAACCGATTCGGAGGTGAACAGGGTGCTGCTCATTTCGGCAACTATCCTTCTATGCGGATGGAGGGATGAACGGGCCGCGAATGATACACGGGTATCCGGGATTTTGCAGGGTAGCAAGACCGGGTCCATGAGGGCCAACCTATCCCGCAACCGGCGGGGCGGCTGCGGATGCCGATCCTGGCCGGCGGCAGGACAGCTGGCAGGAATGGGATTGGCCACGCCGTGGCGTGTCGATTGTTCCTGCCGGCTGCGCCAGTCCGCTAAACTGCGCGTCCTCGGGCAGCTTTCCAGTGCTGGCCGCTCAAACCCCGGCTTCTTTTTCATGACCGACTTCAGCGGAACCGCCCGCGTGACTACGGATTCCAGAATCGCGATCATCGCGAGCCGTTGGAATCCGGGCATCATCGACGCGTTGATCGAAGGTGCGCAGCGCGCACTGGACGAACACGGCGTGAATGCGGTGAACGTCGACCTGATTCGCGTTCCCGGCGCGTGGGAAATTCCGGTGACGGCAGCCAGGTTGGCAAAAGCCCGAAACTGCGCAGCAATCATCGCGCTGGGTTGCGTGATTCGCGGGGACACCCGGCACTACGAGCATGTAGCCGACGGCTGTTCCGAAGGACTGATGCGAGTGTCGCTGAAGTACCGGATTCCGGTGCTGAATGGCGTCCTCGCCGTTGAACACCATGCCGATGCCAAAGCGCGCGCGGGTGGCGCGCATGGCAACAAGGGAGAAGAAGTCGCCTTGGCGGCCCTGGAAATGATCGATCTGTGGAGACAATTGTGAATCATCAGAATCGCCCCGAGGGTGTGGACCTGGCTGCGCGTTCGCGTTCGCGGCGGCGTGCCTTGCAGGCCATCTACGCCTGGCAAGTCGGCGGCAACCGCATGGTCAAGGTGATCGAGCAGTTCCGCCACGAGCAGGACATGGAAATTGCCGATCTCGAATATTTCGAGGATTTGCTGCGCGGCGTGGAGCAGCACCAGGTCGAACTGGACGCAGGCATCCGCCAGCATATCGATCGCGAAATTTCCGAAGTGGATCCCATCGAGCGCGCGGTAATGCGCATAGGTGCCTACGAATTGCGCTACCGACCGGATGTTCCCTACCGCGTGATCATCAATGAAGCTCTTGAGGTGAACAAGCGTTTCGGAGCCGATCAGGGCCATACCTATGTCAATGGCGTGCTCGACAAGCTCGCCGCACAGTGGCGCGAAACCGAATTTCGCACCAAGGGTCGCTGAGGCAGGAATCGTCACGCCGCCTGGGGAAAGTTGCTGACATGGCCGAGTTCGACCTGATCGAAATCATCAAGCAGCTCACACGGCAGAACAGGCCTGATGTACGGATTGGCATAGGTGATGATGCCGCCGTTGTCTGCGTGCCCCCAGACTGCGAACTCGTGATCTGCTCGGATACCCTGGTTTCCGGCGTGCACTTTCCAGTCAATACGGATCCAGCCGATATCGGATGGAAGTCGCTGGCAGTCAACCTGAGTGACCTTGCGGCGATGGGAGCAACGCCTGCGTGGGCGACCCTGGCCATGACCTTGCCGGTTGCGGATTCCGGCTTCGTAGAACGCTTCGCAAAGGGGTTTGCGGAACTTGCCGCAGCGTGGGAGGTTGACCTGGTAGGCGGCGACACTACACGCGGCCCATTGAGCATCACGGTGACCGCGCATGGATTCGTGCCCGCTGGACAAGCCATCCAGCGTAGCGGCGCAACAGTGGGCGACGCTGTATATGTGACAGGAACTCTGGGTGATGCGGCGGCAGGCTTGCGCATCCTGCAGTCAGCCAGTGCCCTCGGCGCTGAGTCAGGTGCGCATGAACGGTTTGTGGTCACAAGACTGAACCGTCCGCAAGCGAGGATTGGGGCAGGCACCGCCTTGCGCGAACTGGCCAGTGCCTGCATCGATATTTCCGACGGCTTGCTGGCAGATCTTGGCCATGTAGCCTCCAGCAGTGCAGTCGGAATCGAAATTGGCGAGGACTGCCTGCCGCAATCGACAGCACTGGCGGAATGCTTCGATGCCGAAACCCGCACTGGTTTGCAGATGTGGGGTGGCGATGACTACGAACTGGCTTTCACGATTGCCGAAGCCAATGTCGAAGTCATGCGTGAAGCGATGGAAAGGCAGGGCTGCCGTGTTTCGCGGATTGGTCGTGTCATCGATGAGCCGGGTGTACACGTACTCGATCACAATGGTCGGCGTCGGCCTACGACAAGCAAGGGATGGGATCATTTCAAATGAAGCTTGATGCACAGCAACGTCGCGCCGTACTCGGACACCCGGCCGGCTGGATTGCCAGCGGGTTTGGATCCGGACTCAGCCCATTTGCCCCGGGAACCGCCGGTTCCGCCGCGGCACTTGTTCCATGGATCGGCCTGCGCGAGTTGCCACTTGTGTGGGTGGTGAGCATCATCGCCGTGGCCTTCATCATTGGCATCTGGGCGTCCAATGTCGTCATCAACCGATTGGATATCAGCGATCCTGGCGTGATTGTCTGGGATGAGTTCGTCGGCCAGTGGATCACCTTGTTGCCCTTGTTGATCTGGCCTTCGCACTGGGCCTGGATCGTTGTCGGCTTCTTTCTGTTTCGATTGTTCGATGTGTGGAAGCCGTGGCCTTGTTCGTGGGCGGATCGTAAGGTGAAGGGTGGGTTTGGGGTGATGCTGGATGATGCTCTTGCCGGGGTCTATTCGGCGGCAGTCTTGACTGGGTTTATTTGGATCGTGGGTAATTTCTGACGGTAACAGGCGATACTCGAAATGGTGCCTATTCACCGTCCCAGCCTTTCGGCATGCTCAAGACAAGTTCGACTGCGCGAGGCTGGTATCCAGTTTTCCCGCTTCTTCTGAATACCCAAGCCTCAACGCGGCGCGCCATCAGAGCAGCGTTTTCACGCACCGCAGGCGAGTGAAAGCACTGCTATTGCTTGCTCTTTCTTGTGTGCCGAACGAACTATTCCTCAGGCGACGTCTGGCAGCAGCTTCCCCGGATTCAAAATCCCATCAGGATCAAACTGCCCCTTGATCATGCGCATCAAATCCAGCGACACAGAATCCAGTGCGCGCGGCATGAACTCGCGCTTGGCCAGGCCGATTCCGTGCTCTCCCGAGAGCAGTCCGTCCAGCGAAAACACCAGGTCAAATACCGCGGACAAACACCCCGCTGCATTCGCTGCCTGGATCGGGTCCTCCGGGCGATAGAGCAGGTTGACGTGGATATTGCCGTTGCCGGCATGGCCGAAGGTGACGATCGGTATCGAGTTGCGGGCCGAGATCGACTTGAGGCCGGCGATCAATTCGGGAACGCGGCTGACAGGCACCACGACGTCTTCGTTGATCTTGTTCGGGGCGAGCGTGCGCAACGCCGGTGACAAGGCCTTGCGTGCCGCCCAGAGCGCTGTCACTTCGGATTCGCTGTTCGCTGCATGCAGTTCGATCAGGCCATCGCCTTTGGCTGCGCGGCTGATTGCTGCGACTGCGGAGGGCAGGGCATCGGTTTCACCATCGACTTCGATGATCAACATCGCGCCGGCCTCTGGAATCGAATCGCCTGCATGATTGCGCGCGAGTCGCAGGGCATCTTCGTCCATGTACTCCAGTGCACAGGGGGTGACAGGCTGAGCCATGATCCGGGCAACCGCCGCCGCCGCTGCGGCCATGTCGACAAAGGTTGCGCGCAGCGTGCGCTTGTCCGACGCGAGCGGGGTCAGCTTGAGGGTGGCTTCCGTGATGACCGCGAGCGTTCCTTCGGAGCCGACCAGCAATCGGGTCAGGTCGTAGCCGGTGGCACCCTTGGTCGTCGGTTTGCCGCAGCGGAATTCTTCGCCTCGACCGTCCACGGCACGCAGCGCAAGTACGTTGTCGCGCGTGGCGCCGTACTTTACTGCGCGTGGTCCTCCGGCATTGCAGGCGATGTTTCCTGCAATCGAGCAATAGGGTGCGGAAGTCGGATCCGGTGCCCAGAAAAATCCATGCGGTTTCAGTGCGGCTTGCAAGTCGGCATTGAGAACGCCGGGTTCTACCACGGCCAGGCGATTGTCCGGATCAATGCGCAAGATTCGGTTCATGCGCTCGAAGCTGGCGACGATACCGCCAGCGACCGGAACACTGGCCCCGGTGGTATTGGTGCCGCGACCGCGTGCTGTCAGGGCAACATGATGTTCACGGCACAGTCGGACCAGAGCCACCACCTGCTCATGCGCAGCCGGAAAGACGACAGCTTCGGGGATCGCCTCGCGTCGCGAGTTGTCATAGGCATAGACCAGGCATTCGGCAGGATCGGTGCTGACGGACTGTGCCGGGAACATGGCATGCAAGGTAGAAAGCATCGGAAGTGGCAGTGTCATTGTCGATGCGACTGGCTATTGCATCGGTCGCAGGTGTACCGCGGTATCGGTGTACTGCTGGAATTCAACCGCCTTGCCATCCTTCATTCTCCAGACATGAGCGAATGGCGCCTTGAAGCTCTTGCCGGTGGCCTTGAACGTACCGCTGTATTCGCCGAGGGCGACGACGATGTCGTCGTTCGCAACAAACTCATGCGCGATCGCAGCGAAACCATCCCACTCACCGCCGAGCTTCATGAAGACGTTGTCGAGTACCGCTTGCGGACCGACCGAAATACCGCCATACGGGCCACCCTCGGCCTCGGTCCAGCGAATATCCGGCGCTAGTGCGCCAAGGACGGCAGGGATGTCGCCTTTTGCGAACGAGGCATAAACACTGCGGACTGCTTCAAGGGATGAATTCATCGACATTGCTCCAATCGGGGGTGAAGGTGAACTTTGCGGGACAGATCAGCTTTCAGGCTCTTCCTGCGTCTTGAAAATCTTGACCACGCGTTCGACGTCGGGAACATTGCGCGCGATCTCGACGACCACGTCTTCTTCCTCGGGACTGAGGATGCCCATCAGATAGACCACGCGATGTGCCGTGCTGATCTTGATCTTGGTCACATCGAAGCCGGGCATGCTGGTCGCATCAGCCATGGCCAGCTTCACGCGGCCGGTGATCTTGTTGTCGTTGCGATTGGCCCAGAACCCCTGGGGTTCCATGATCGCAATATCATTGACCAGGCGATCGATGCCATTGAAGCCGGTAACGATGGTTTCGGCGCGCTGCTTGAGTTCTTCGGTGCGTACTTCACCGGTCAGCAGCATCATGCCGTCATAGACCGAAATCATGACGCGGTTCTTCAGCACCAGTTCCTTGTCGGCGTTGAGCAGGTCGTAGGCGCTGAGCTGGATATTCTTGTCACTCATGACGGTGCTGAATCCGCGGCGATCATTGACCGACGAGGCCGTGGTCACCGCGCCGGCCGCAACGACGGCAACACAGCCGCCAAGTAGCGGCGCCAGCAGCAAGGCGGGCAGGGCGAACAGACTTGAT
>NZ_JBAWHJ010000056.1:0-5564 GCF_049593775.1 Dokdonella sp.
TTCCAGATCAGCATTTCGACAAGCCCGGAAAGTCGCCATTCATGGACATGGACCTGGTGCCGAAATATGCGGATACCGACTCCTCCGCGTCGATCAGGGTTTCGGCAGCCACGGCACAGAACCTTGGCGTTCGAATCGCGGTGGTCGAAGTCGGCACGCTTGCCGCGACGTTGAGCGTGCCAGGCAACATTGGATGGAACCTGCGCGAATCGAGGGAGGTCAGCGCACGTGTCGATGGGATCGTGGAAAAGCTGGCCGTTCGCTCTCCTTTCGAAGAGGTGCGCGCCGGGCAGCCACTGGCCGAATTCATTTCGCCGGCCTGGAGCACGGCGGCACAGGAGTATCTCGCGCTGGAGGGAATGGATTCCGAAGAGGCGCAGGCACTGCGCCCTGCGGCGCGCCAACGCCTTCGTGCAATGGGCATGGATGATGCGCAGATCCGCAACTTGAGCAGCGTGGCCAGTGGTGTGGTGCTGCGTTCGCCGATTGACGGCGTGGTGTCGGCCCTGATGGTCCGCGAAGGCCAGCGTGTCCAGGCCGGCACATCCCTGATGACGATCAATGGCCTCGACACGGTCTGGGCCGAAGCTGCCATTCCCCAGGCACAGGTGGGCAACATCCGTCCCGGCATGTCGGTGAACGCGCGCGCCAGTGCGTTTCCGGGCGAGGTTTTTTCCGGAGCCGTCGAAGCCCTGATTGCAGATGTGGATGCGACCACACGTACCCAGGGCGCGCGCATCGTGCTCGAAAATCCTGCCCGCAAACTCGTGCCCGGACTGTTTGTCGATTTGCAGTTCGATACTGTTTCACGTGGTGAACATCCACTGGTGCCCGACGCCGCACTGATAGCAACCGGCGTCGATACGCGGGTAATCCTGAGTCCGGGTGATGGCCGCTTCGTTCCGGTACGAGTGGTCGCCGGTCACTCTTCGGGTGGCAGGACGGAGATCCTTGAAGGCCTGATCGGGGGCGAGAGGGTTGTCGTTTCGGGCCAGTTCCTGCTCGATTCCGAGGCAAGCCTGTCGGGAGCCCTGGATCGCCTTTCCGCTGAAGACGCAGCGGCATCCGGGAACCTGGGTCCGGGCAAGAGGCCGGAGGCCAGCGACAGTGACATGCAGGGGCATGACATGCAGGGTCACGACATGCAGGGTCACGACATGCAGGGGCATGACATGCAGGGGCATGACATGCAGGGTCACGACATGTCTGGGCACGACATGCACAAGCCTGCCGACACGGGTTCGCAGCGATGATCCTGGGTCTGATCCACTGGTCGATCGCAAACCGTTTCCTTGTCCTCGTAGGCGCGATAGTGCTTGCCGTGGCCGGGACGATCGCAGTTCAGCGCACGCCGCTGGACGCATTGCCCGACCTCTCGGATACCCAGGTCATCCTGCGCACGAGCTGGCCCGGGCAGTCACCGCAGATCGTCGAGGATCAGGTCACCTATCCGCTGGCAACGACGATGATGTCGGTTCCTGATGCGACGACTGTGCGCGGGTTTTCCTACTTCGGTGATTCCTACGTATACGTGCTCTTCGAGGACGGAACCGATCCCTACTGGGCGCGATCGCGTGTGCTCGAATACCTGAGCCAGGTGCGTGATCGATTGCCGGAAGGTGTTTCTCCGGCCCTCGGACCTGATGCCACCGGGGTTGGCTGGATCTATGAATACGCGCTGGTGGATCGCAGTGGCAGGCATGATCTTGGCGAGTTGCGCGCGTTGCAGGACTGGTTCCTTCGCTACCAGTTGAAGACAGTCCCGGATGTTGCCGAGGTCGCCAGTATCGGAGGCATGGTCTCGGCATGGCAGGTCGTCCTTGACCCCCAGGCGCTTGCGGCCCGTGGCTTGACGGTGGCCGCAGTCGAGAGTGCGATTCGCGCAGCCAACGGCGCGAGTGGCGGTTCGGTGATCGAGCAGGGCGAAGCCGAGTTGATGGTGCGCAGCGTGGGCTACCTCAACAGCGCCGAAGACTTTGAAGGTGTCCCCTTGACCACGAGTGGAGTGGGTGTGCCGGTCTTGCTGGGTGATGTTGCCCGGGTCCATCGTGGGCCGACTCTCAGGCGTGGCATCGCCGAACTGGACGGCGAAGGCGAGGTGGCCGGTGGCATCGTCGTGTTGCGCTCGGGCAAGAACGCGCTGACCGCGATTGCGGCAGTCAAGTCACGCCTTGACGAGCTCAAGGCCAGCTTGCCCGAGGGTGTCGAAGTCGTGACCACCTATGATCGCTCGCAGCTGATCATCGAGGCGGTCGACAACCTGACCTGGAAGCTGATCGAGGAGTTCCTCGTTGTCGCTCTGGTTTGCGTGCTGTTCCTCTGGCATCTGCGATCCTCGCTGGTGGCGGTGATCACTTTGCCGCTCGGCATCCTCGCTGCCTTCATCGTGATGCGTTACCAGGGCATCAGCGCCAACCTGATGTCGCTGGGCGGTATCGCCATCGCGATTGGCGCAATGGTCGATGCTTCCGTGGTCATGATCGAGAACATGCACAAGCACCTCGAGCGCTGGAACGAGGCGAATCCAGGGCGGTCGATCGAGGGCGAGGAACGCTGGGCGCTGGTAGCCAAGGCGGTCGGCGAAGTCGGTCCGGCACTCTTCCTGTGCCTGCTCGTCATCACCTTGTCATTTCTTCCTGTGTTTGCGCTGGGAGCGCAGGAAGGGCGGTTGTTCAAGCCGCTGGCATTCACCAAGACCTGGGCCATGGCAGCCTCTGCCGGGCTGTCGGTCACCCTGATACCGGTACTGATCGGTTACCTGGTTCGCGGACGAATTCGATCCGAGCACGAGAATCCGCTGAATCGGTTCACCGCTTGGCTGTATCGACCATTGCTGCAGTGGGTGCTGCGTGCACCGCGCTCGGTCATTCTGGTTGCCGGTATCGTGCTGCTGTCTGCAATCCTGCCGTGGAACCGGCTCGGCAGCGAATTCATGCCGATGATGGATGAAGGCTCATTGCTGTACATGCCCAGTGCCTTGCCGGGAATTTCCGCCGGAAAGGCATCGCAGTTGCTGCAGCAGACCGATCGCATGCTGAAGACTGTTCCGGAGGTCGAGCATGTGTTCGGAAAGGTCGGGCGCGCGGATACGGCGACCGATCCCGCACCGCTGACCATGTTCGAAACCACGATCACGTTCAAGCCGCGCGATCAGTGGCGCGAAGGCATGACAATGGACACGCTGAAGGCGGAGCTGGATGCCGCGGTCAGGGTTCCTGGCCTGACCAATCTGTTCGTCTATCCGATTCGCAATCGAATCGACATGCTCTCGACCGGCATCAAGAGTCCGATCGGCATCAAGGTGCTGGGCCCCGATACCCGGGTACTCGAGGAGCTCGCCGAACGCGTGGAATCGATCGTGCGCGGAGTGGAGGGCGTGACGTCGGCGGTGGCCGAACGTGCAGCCGGCGGACGCTATGTCGACGTCACCATTCGCCGAGAGGAAGCCGCACGCTACGGCCTGACCCAGGCACGCCTGCAGTCGCTGATTGCGACCATCGTGGGTGGCGCTCCGATCGGCCAGACCATCGATGGTCTCGAGCGCTATCCGATCGTGCTTCGCTATCCGCGTACGCAGAGGGATTCCCTCTCCGCGCTGCGCGCGTTGCCGATCGTGGCTGACAACGGCAGCCAGTTGACGCTTGGCCAGGTTGCCGTGGTCACGCTCGCTGCCGGTCCACCGATGCTGAAGAGCGAGAACGGACAACTCGCGACCTATATCTATGTCGATACGAGCAGCCGTGATTTGCCTGGCGTCGTCGAATCCCTGCAGTCGGCAATCCGGACAGGGATGGATCTGCCCAACGGCTACACACTGGACTGGTCCGGTCAGTACGAATATCTGCAACATGCCGTCGAACGCCTTCGTCTGGTCATTCCCGCAACCCTGGTCATCGTGTTCCTGCTCATTCACCTGATCTTCCGTCGCGTCGGCGATGCGGCGATCATCATGCTGAGCCTGCCTCTGGCGCTGGTGGGTGGGATCTGGCTGGTCTGGCTGCTCGGACATTCGATGTCGGTTGCAAGCATGATCGGGTTCATTGCGCTGGCAGGGGTGGCGGCCGAATTTGGCGTGATCATGATGCTGAGCCTGCGCCAGGCCTGGCTGCACCAGTGCGAACTGGATCCGGCTGCCGGCGAGCAGGCGCTGGATGTCGCGATCAGGGAAGCCTCGCTGCTGCGCGTGCGGCCGAAGGTGATGACGGTGGCCGTGATCCTCGCTGGGCTCATGCCCATTCTGCTCGGATCGGGTGCCGGGTCGGAAGTCATGCAGCGCATTGCCGCACCGATGGTGGGCGGCATGCTCACAGCGCCGATCCTGTCGATGCTGGTGATCCCGGCGGCATTTCGATTGTCACGACGACGCGAGCTTGGACGACAGCGACTGGCGACGGAGGGAGATCGTCGCAGAGGGCTGTGACCACCGGCCCGGGGACCGGTGGTCACAGCCTGGATTGCGCAGAACAGGGGGGATGCGTATGGCGCATTGCCCTTCAGTTCAGGGGGCCGATGACGGCATCCTGCCGATCGCATCGAAATCGTTTAGTCTAGGTAGTTCGAAACGCGGAGCCCTGAAATGAATACACCGTCCCACCTGACTGCAAACTTTGTTACATCGCGCGGTCCGATCCGGGTCAACCTGTTCGCCGACAAGACCCCGATTACGGTGGCGAACTTTGTCAACCTGGTACAGCGCGGCTACTACAACGGACTGACTTTTCATCGCGTCATTCCTGATTTCATGGTCCAGGGCGGCTGTCCGAGTGGCAGCGGTACTGGTGGTCCGGGCTACCGGTTCGAGGACGAAATCGTTCCGACCCTCAAGCATAATTCCGGTGGCGTGCTTTCGATGGCGAATGCCGGCCCGGGAACCAACGGCAGCCAGTTCTTCATCACCCACGTGGCGACTCCGTGGCTGGATGGCAAGCACACGGTATTCGGCATGGTTGATGGGCCGGAAGACCAGAAGGTGGTCGATGCGATTCGAGGTGGCGATACCATCGAATCAATCACCATTGATGGCGATACCAGCGCCGTATTCGAGAAGGCCAAGCCACAGCTCGAAGCGTGGAACGCCGTGCTCGACGCAAACAAGTAGACTGTTCACCCCCGCAATCGCGGGGCGTCAGGGCGGTGCATCGTTATTCGGTGCCCACCTGTTGAACGGGCAAAAAAAACGCCGGTTTCCCGGCGTTTTTTTTCATGCTGCGGTGCTTATTTCTTGCGCGTGGCGATTCCGTAGATCACCAAAAGGATGATCGCGCCGATCACCGAGCCAATGAATCCGGCCGTCTGGCCTGGTTGGTACCAGCCCAGGGTCTTGCCGATGAACGTGGCAATGAAGGAGCCGGCAATACCCAGCAGTATCGTGATGATGAACCCACCTGGATCCTTGCCGGGCTTGAGGAACTTCGCCACGATACCGACCAGAAAGCCGATGATGATGGTCATCAGGATGCCATTGGTGCTGCCAAATATTTCCATACCGGTTGTCCTCGAATGTTGGTGAGCGCCGATACTCTACCGTCGAGTGCGTCGTCGTGCCGCAGTCTTGCTCCATTTTC
>NZ_JBAWHJ010000057.1:0-10255 GCF_049593775.1 Dokdonella sp.
CGAAAAAAGTCTCTCGACACGGACAAATGACATCGCGCGAGCGACAGACAATCGATTGATCGAATACGAATCACAGGATGGATTTGGATCACCCGGATCGCAGTCCACCCGGCATCCGAATAGCGAACCGCGTGCAGTCAACGCGTTCTCGAGAATCGCGGGATCGCGAGAAAGGGCAAGCGCTGTCACTGACACGGGATTCAGGTCGTCAACGAGGTGACATCAAAGCAGCGCAACACATCAAGCCCGGACAAAAAAAAGGACCGGCATTGCGGTCCTTTTTTCTGGTTTGTCTTTTCAATATCCGGAAGGAATGACCTAGTCTTCTTCGTTCTCGATCATCTCGGCATAGGCATCCGGATCAACCAGGTCCTTGAGCTCATCGCGATCCGAGAGCTTGACCACGAACATCCAGCCTTCTCCGTAGGCGTCCTCGTTGATGGTTTCAGGCTTGTCGGCAAGATCGTCATTGACGGCGACAATCTCACCACTTACCGGCGAGTACACATCGGACGCAGCCTTGACGGACTCCACCACAGCCGCAGCGGTGCCAGCCTTGGCCATGTCGCCAACGTTGGGTAGCTCGACATAGACGAGATCGCCCAGCAACCCTTGTGCATGATCGGAAATGCCAATCGTGGCCGTACCGTCATCCTCAACGCGTACCCATTCATGTGATTTCAGGAAACTCAGATCGCCGGGAATTTCTTTCATGTTTGCGGGCCTGGATTGGAATTGATGAGTGGAAGAGGATCGGGGGTTGGGAGTCTAGCAGTCAAGCACGGTCGTTCAGTCGATGAGCGTGGACTTGCCGTCTCGCGCGAACGGATACTTGACCACGCGAACCGGAACTTCGCGGCCACGGATATCTACGCGAACGTTTCCGCTGGCGCCGGACGGAATCCTGGCGAAGGCGATGGCCTTGCCCAGGGTTGGTGAAAAGGTTCCCGAAAGAACTTCGCCCGGACCCGATTCCGTCAGCACCACCTGGCCGTGTCGAAGCACGCCCTTCTCGTCCATCACGATGCCGACCATGCCATGGCCGACTCCTGAGGCCTTCTGCGCAAGCAGCGCTTCACGGCCGATGAAATCGCGCCCTTCATCCAGCGAGACTGTCCAGGCAAGACCTGCCTCCCAGGGCGTGATCGATTCGTCCATGTCCTGGCCGTAAAGGTTCATGCCCGCTTCCAGGCGCAGCGTATCGCGCGCGCCCAGACCTGCCGGTACAACGCCGGCAGCAAGAAGTCGCTGCCAGAGATCCGCTGCCGCCGCTTCGGGCATGATGATTTCAAAGCCATCTTCCCCTGTGTATCCGGTGCGTGCGATGAACAGCCCTTCGGCCTGCATGGCGACGAACTTTCCGATCTTGAGTACGCTCTGCGCCATTTCCTCGCCGAACAGCGAGGCAACCCTGAAACGTGCGTTCGGACCTTGCACGGCGATCATGGCCAGATCTGCGCGCTCGGAGACACTGACCTCGAATGACTTTGCCTGCTGGTTGATCCAGGCCAGGTCCTTGTCTCGTGTCGAGGCGTTCACCACCGTACGAAAGAAGTCTTCGCCAAGGTAATAGACGATCAGGTCATCGATCACGCCACCCTGCGCATTGAGCATGCACGAATAGAGCGCCTTCCCCGGCACCTTCAACTTGTCGATGCTGTTGGCCAGGAGATGGCGCAGGAACTCCCGAGTGTGCGGCCCCTGCAGATCCACCACGGTCATGTGGGACACGTCGAACATGCCTGCATCGCGGCGCACTGCGTGGTGCTCCTCGATCTGCGAGCCGTAGTTCAGCGGCATGTCCCAGCCACCAAAATCGACCATTTTTGCGCCCAGGGCACGGTGTGATTCGTTGAGAATTGTTTTGCGGGTCATGTCCTGCGCCTTTTGCCGAGGCGCGAATTATAGTGAATGCGGATCAGGCTTGCCGAGACCGCAGCCCTGCACGGCACGCAGCCGGCTGGAATTGGGCAGAGGATGCGTCCCGGAGGTCAGCCGAGTGCCCCGCACAAGGCGACAGGACGCGGCGCGGCATTCCACGAATGCGCGTCACCGCAGACTTGATCAGACAACCGTCAGCGTGGTGCCGTTGACACTGACGACTTCAACGATTGCACCGACCGCCTTGTCGTCGCCTTCGGCCAGCCAGACCGAATCGCCGACCTTGACCTTGCCGCGGCCGTTGACGATGGCCTCGGACACGGCGACCCGACGCCCGATCATGCGCGCACCCTTCCTGTTGAGCAGGGGCTGATCGTCCCGCAACTCGGTTGCCGGGCGGATGTACTTCCAGTAGACGAAGCAAATCAGGATCGACAGAACGGCGAAGATGATGGTCTGGGCGAGAAAGCCCAGGCCCGGGAGGACCAGCATGATCAGTCCCATTACCGCTGCAGCGATTCCGATCCACAGAAGGAAATAGCCGGGCGCAATCAACTCGGCAGCAATCAGCACGAGGGACAGAACCCACCAGCCGTAACTTTCGAGCAACTTGGAAATGAAATCGTCCATCGGATCTCCAGTTTTAGCGGATGATCGGCGCACCCGGTCGCGGCGGCGGCGGCGGCGCTTTTGCATCCGACTTGTCGAATGCGCTCTTGGCGATTTCAGTGATGCCTGCAAGCGACCCAAGGATGCCGGTCGCCTCGAACGGCAGTATCAGCATTTTCTGGTTGGGCGAATGAGCCATCTCCTTGAGCGCCTCGACATACTTGGTGGCGACAAAATAGTTGATCGCGTTGATGTTGCCGCCGGCTATGGCATCCGAAACCATGGTGGTGGCCTTGGCTTCGGCCTCGGCCAGGCGTTCGCGTGCCTCGGCTTCACGGTACGCCGCTTCCTTCTCACCCTCAGCCTCAAGAATGGCGGCCTGCTTCTCGCCATCGGCCTTGAGGACGGCCGCCTGACGGAAACCTTCCGCCTCAAGCACGTTTGCACGCTTTTCGCGTTCGGCCTTCATCTGACGCGCCATTGATTCGATCAGGTCGCGCGGCGGCGAGATATCCTTGATCTCGATACGCGTGACCTTGACACCCCATGGGTGCGTTGCCTCGTCCACCACGGCCAGCAACTTGGCGTTGATCACGTCGCGGTTGCTCAACGATTCGTCGAGATCCATCGAGCCGAGCACAGTGCGGATGTTGGTCATGACCAGCGCCAGCGAGGCCTGCTCAAGATTGGATACTTCATAGGCCGCCTTGGCGGCATCCAGCACCTGGTAGAAAACCACACCATCGACTCGGACAACCGCATTGTCCTTGGTGATGACTTCCTGTGATGGGACATCGAGCACCTGCTCCATCATGTTGATCTTGTGGCCCACGCTTTGCACGACCGGCACAAGCAGGTGGAATCCGGGCGACAGTGTATGTGTGTATTTGCCCCAGCGTTGTACGGTCCACTCATAACCCTGCGGCACGATGCGCACGAGCTTGGCCAACACGATGAAGACCAGTACGACAACGATGATTCCGATAAATCCTGGCATGGTGCTCTCCCGGCACTGATTGTCCCTGCAATCTATCAGGACTTCGCCGCAAGGAGTTAACCTGGACACTTCGGCGGCCCAGTCTGATCAGGAAGCGGGCGGAAATCCGGGCTGCGGCAGGCTTAGCGCAACAGTGAGACCGCCGTCATTCCTGTTCGCCAGTTGCAGTCGCCCGCCGTGGGCCTCGGCGATCTCACGCGCCAGTGCCAGGCCAAGACCCGTTCCGCTGCGCTTGGTCGAATAGAACGGCAGTAGTGCATGCGCCAGGACTGCTTCGCTCATGCCAGGCCCGCGATCGCGCACCTCGATGCGCGCTTCCGTGCCACGGCTGGTCACGGCGAGTTCTATTTCGCCGGCGTCGCCGCCGGCTTCGAACGCGTTCTTCAGCAGGTTGATCAGCAACTGCTCGATTTGACCGCGGTCAAACCAGACCGTGCCGGCCGGTGCCGGCTGCGCCAGCCGGAATTTCGAATGCTGACCCAGTGCTTCCAGGAACGGGCTCCACTCCACGAATGATGGCTGGGGAGTCGGCAGCTTCGCGAAATGGGCATAACCTTGAACGAAGCCACCCAGATGGGTGGCGCGCTCCTCGATTGTCGCGAACACCACGCCAAGTTTTGCAAGTTCACCGAGCCTGGCCAGTTCACGCCCCGAGTGCGCCAGCGAGCGAATCGGTGCCAGCGAATTGTTGAGTTCGTGACTGACGACGCGGATCACCTTCTTCCATGTCGCCACTTCCTGCCGCGAAAGCTCGCGCGTCATCCGGCGCAGATTGATCATGCGGTGGGTGCGGCCCTGCAATTTGAAATCGCGCTGGGAGAGATGGAAGGTTTCTTCTTCCTCGCCGATTTGCACGCTGAACAAGGCATCCTGCGTGCCTGAAAGAGCTTGCGCGAGCTCAGGGGCGGCTTCAGCCACGATGTCTTCGAAGCGTTCGCCGTTCATGGCACGGCCTTCGTTGAGCAGTGCGCGCGCGGCTAGATTGGCATGCACCACATGTCCACCGGGCTCAACCAGAACGAGCGCGTTCGGCGTGTTCTGCACAACGGTATCGAGCAGCAGTTCCCGCTGGAACAGGTTCTGGCGCTGGTCGCGCAAGACGCGCCCCAGTTCGTTGTGCGCGGCAACCAGGTCACCGACCTCGTCGCGGCGCGTATTGCGGATGGAGAAACTGAAGTCGCCGTCGCCGAATGCCGAAACACTCCCCGACAATGCGCGGATCAATCCGGCGACCGGTCTGGCCAGACGTCGAGCAAATACGAGCGTGGGAAGCAGCATGATGACGACGGTGGCCATCGCCGCCAGCAACATGGATTCCACCCAGAACAAGATTACATAGAGCACGGTCACGGTCAGCAGGGACCAGCCGAACAAGGCAGCTGCAAGCTTTCCCTCCAGTGAAAAAATTCGCATCGCGATCCGGATTCCAGAATACTGATGGACGTCGGGAGTTCAGTTGGCAGAGAACGGCATCGTCCGATCTTGTGTACGCTTCATGCAGACGCTGGCAAGGCACACCCGCCGCCCTTCAGGCAAAGAGGATAGGCGAAACAGGGGGCCTGCATACAGGGCCGGCGAGGCGGGACACGCGAAATCGGGAATGCGACGGATTTCAATGTGGGCCTGGCAATCGCGAGCATCAGTGCGGACACACTTCGCTCAGCTTTCAATGCCCATTTTTTCCATGCGCCGATACAGTGCCTGACGCGACAGCCCAAGATCCGAAGCTGCCTGACTGATCACGCCGCGTGCACGCAGCAAGGCTGCCTCGATCATTCCCTTGTCGGGTTCGGACTCCGGCGCCATGCGGCCGCCCGAAAAGCGGGCCGGGCCCAGGGCCAGATCGCGTGTGGTGATGATGCCGTCGCTGCACAGCAGGCTTGCCCGGTCGATCGCGTTCTTCAGTTCGCGCACATTGCCTGGCCAGGCATGAGCCGACAATGCCGAACGAGCGCCGCTGTCCAGAGTCGCCCTGCCCTGCAGAAAATGTTCGGCCAGCGGCAGGATATCGTCCGTGCGTTCGGAAAGTGCTGGTAGTCGAAGCTCGATGACATTCAGGCGATAGTAGAGATCCTCGCGGAAACTACCGTCCCGGATCTTGGCAGCGAGATCCGAATTGGTCGCGCTGATGACGCGAACTGCGACTTGACGGGTCTTGCTCGAACCCAGGCGTTCGAACTGTCCGGTTTCCAGCACCCGAAGAAGCTTCATCTGCCCGGCCAGCGGCAGGTTGCCAATTTCGTCGAGGAACAAGGTGCCGCCATCGGCCGCCTCGAACCGCCCCTCGCGGGCACGGTTGGGCGCACCGGTATACGCGCCGGGGTCTGCGCCGAACAGTTCGGCCTCGATCAGTTCGGAAGGCAGCGCGCCGCAGTTCACGGTCAGGAACGGGCCGTTTGCGCGGGTCGAGTTGGCCTGCACGATCTCGGCGATGCGCTCCTTGCCTGCACCATTCGGACCCGTTATCAGTACCGAGACATCCGCACGCGCGACTTGGCAGGCCAGTTCGACGACGCGCTCCATTGCACTGGAACAAAAGACGATGCCACGCAGGTCGAATTTATCGTCCAGCTGCTTGCGTCGTCGGCGACGCTCATCGCGGAATCGGGTCACTTCGCGGGTGGCTTCCGAGAGTTCCAGAAGGTTTTCGACAGTGGCCAGCAGCTTGTTGTCGTCCCAGGGCTTGCTGATGTAATCACCGGCACCGGCCTTGATCAGTTCCACGGCCGTTTCCAATCGTGTCCACGCTGTAAGCAGGATGATCGGCAGATCGGAATAGTCGCGCCGGATCGCCCGATACAACTCGATGCCTTCCTCGCCCGAAGTTGTATCCGAACTGAAATTCATGTCCTGAACGACGAGGTCGATATCTTCCTTCGCGAGCATGGCCAGACCTTCGTCCGGCGAGATTGCCACCAGGGTGCGGATATCACGCAAGCCGAACAGCACGTCAAGCGCGGTGCCTACGGCCGGATTGTCGTCGATCACCAGTACGGTGCGCATGGTTCGGGTTCTTTCAGGGCATCGACGCATGGCTGCTTGGATGCAGCCAGGCGGGAAAGGGTTACATGGATTCTACGGGATTCGGGATTCGGGATGACCAGCCATTCGGCTGCTGAAGGCCGGGATTCGAAGAAACAGCATTCTCGATTGATGACTGGTGGTTGCTTATGCGAATCTCAAATCCCGATTCCCTGCACCTTCAGACACTCCGCGTCGCAACCGCGGGCGGCACGCGTGACGCACGAATGGCGGGGCCCAACACAGCCAGTTGGCCCAACACCCACAGGCAAACAAAGCCGATCGGCACGTAGTACCAGGGCAATCGCGGCGACTGATAGTTCTGCATCATCCACAAACTGAAGGCATAGGCGAGCACCGCACCGACGACCAGTCCAAGCGTGGTGATGATGAAGTTCTCGGTCTGGAAGTAGCGAAGGATGTCTGTTCGTGAAGCACCGAGTGCGCGCCGTGTGCCGATCTGACGCGTGCGTTGCGCCACCCAGAAGCTGGCCATGCCCACGATTCCGAGGGCAGTGACCGCGAGCAGGGCCACGATCACCGCGCTGAGAATGATCGCCATTGCGCGATCTCCCGCATAGGCCTGCTTGCGTGTTTCCTCCATGGTGCGGATCCTGCTGATGATTCGACTGGAGTTGGATTCGGAAAGCTTCTGCTCGACCTGGCTGATCACTTCGTCGCGCCGGCCGGGTTCGGTGCGGACGAGGTAGCCCGACGAATTCCCATACGGCATGTTGCCGGGCACGAAGGTCGAATTCTCGACGTTGTCGCTGCTCATCCAGGGTTGTTGCAAGCGTTCCACGATGCCGATGATGGTGCTGGTCGGACCCTCGTCGCTGAAGTAGATCTGCTTGCCCAGCGCACCGCCGTCAGGAAACATCTTGTCCGCGACCGCCTGAGTCACGATGATTACCGGCGGACGCAGGGTGTCGCCTGCATTCAGGTCGGTAATTTCCTCGGGCTTGAAGTCGCGACCTGCAATGAGGTTTACACCGAATGCATCGAGTCCTTTTTCAGACACCAGGTAGACAGCGGTCGACGTGGTTGAGGTTTTCTGCTGAGGCTCGAGGCTGAGTCCCTCGCCCCAACCGCCATCGCTCATCGGCACCGAATTGGCTGTGCTGGCCGAAGCGACGCCGGGCATCTGCTGGAGTAGCGCCAGGTCTTCACGGATCGTCGCCTGTGCATCGAAACCCTGACCGAATCCGGAACTGCCCAGAAAGAACGTGTCTGTCTCGTTCATGCCGCTGGGCCGGCTCATGTGATCGAGTCGCTGACCAATGATGAACAGCGCATTGCAAACGATGGCCAGGGTCATGGCCACTTGCACGCCGATCAGGATCATCGAGACCTTGCTGCGCATCAGGGCTGAGAGAATGGGTCGGATTTCCATGGCTTTATTCCGGGAATGGGGAATGGGGAATGGGGAATCGGAAGAGCGGATGGGACCGGTGCGAGCTCGTAGCTCTTGCCATTCCCTGTTCCCTACTCCCGATTCCTGGCAATCAAATCTTCAATTGCGCTGCCGGCTGAACGCGACACGCTCGCCAGGTCGGGTAGACGCCAGCCAGTACGGCCGAAGCCACGGCAAGCGCGACGGTCAGGGCGATCATGGTCCAGTCGAGGTGGGCGACAGTCTTGTAGTCCGAATACAGAGCACGTACAGCGAGCAATCCGAGACCGGTCAGACCGAGACCGAGAATTCCGCCGCTGAGTCCAACAACCCCGGACTCGATGAGGTACTGACTGAATACATCTTTTCGACTCGCGCCGAGTGCGCGACGCAGACCGATCTCGCCAGACTTGCGCGTGAACTTGGCCAGCAACAAACCCACCGTATTGACCAGACAGACCAGGAGGAAGGCGAAGGCCAGGCCGGTCTGCACCTGTACGTCACGCGAAACGACTTCCTGATCGGCCATCCACTCGTTCACGTCGAGGAGTCTGTTGTTGAGCGGCCTCGCGAAGCGGCCGAGCTTCTTCTGTTCGCCGACATAGCTGTCGAGGAAGGACTTGTATTCGGCCAGGCGTGCTGGTGAATCGAGCTGCACCCACATCTGGATCCAGACGCAATCGGAGTCGAGATAGGCATCCCATCCATCGCCCGCATTTTTCCAGCACTGGTTGTTGCCACTGGCGCGCTTTTTCAGGTCCATGGCCGAGGTGAACGGCATGAAGAATTCATCCGGACTTGCAAATGCGCCGTTGGTCAGGTCGTAGTAGCGCGAGCGCAGTTTCCAGTCGTCGAGCACGCCGACGATGGTGTAGTCGATGTCGTCCATGCGCACGGTTTTGCCTACGCTGTCCTGTCCGCCGAACAGCTTCTCGTTCATCTCCTTGCCGAGCACCACAACGCGTTCGTGACTGACGTCCTGATCATGGCTCCAGGGACCGCCATACTGGAACGGTGGCTCGAACATGCCGAAGAAGTCCGCGTAGGCAACCCGACCCAGCGAGCGAAATGGCTTCAACTCCTTGTTCTCGGGCTGAATCGGCAAGGCCAGCTTGAACATCGCAGACTGCTTGTCGGCCTTGGCTGCGCCCATCAAGGCCACAGCATCGCGATAAGTGACCTGGTCTGGCGGCCGACCATCATCGGAGAACGGCTCGTCCGGGCCCCAGTTGTCCAGTTGCACGTAGTGCAACTTGTCGCTCTTCCACGGGATAGGATCGCTGCCCATCAGGTGCATGACCGTCAGCGTTGTCATGCTGGCGGCAATACCAAGACCAATCCCGATGACCATCAACGCGGTCAGGATCGGGTTGCGACGCAGGCTGCGCATGCCGAGTTGGAGGTAGTAGGTAAACATGGCTTGGTTCCGGGATTCGAGATTCGGGATTTTGGATTCGATGCTCGCAAGCACGATCCGCCTCAACGCTTACTGACTGCTTGCAGTGCTCGCCAAGCGATCTTCCGATGTGTGATTTCCGCTGCCAGTCGACGTCTCGCGCAAGCGTGGTGCCTCGTCAAAATCAGTGACCTGGCCGTCGATGACATGCACGTTGCGCTGGGCGCGTGCAGCCAGTTCCGGATCGTGCGTCACCATGACAATGGTGGTGCCCTGTCGATTGATTTCCTCCAGAAGCTCGAGCACGCCGCGCGCCATCAGCGAATCCAGGTTGCCGGTTGGCTCATCGGCAAGCAGCAATCGTGGCGAACCTGCGAGTGCGCGTGCGATCGCAACACGTTGTTGCTGGCCGCCGGACAGCTCCGAGGGGTAGTGCTTCATGCGCGAGGACAAACCGACACGAGTCAGTGATTCCTCAATGCGCTTCTTGCGATCGGCTGCTGCGAAACCGCGATAGCGCAGGGGCACATCGACATTGTCGAACAGGTTCAGATCTGGAATCAGGTTGAAGCTCTGGAAGATGAAACCGATCTTCTCGTTGCGCAGCTTCGAGCGCGCATTGTCATTGAGGCCGCTCACGTCGACGCCATCGAGAAGGTACTCACCGCCTGAAAACTCTTCCAGCAATCCGGCGATGTTGAGGAACGTTGTCTTGCCGGAGCCCGAAGGTCCGGTCACGGCAACGAATTCGCCCTCGCGCACGTGAATCGAGAAGTCCCGCAATGCATGGGTTTCGATGAGGTGGGTCTGATAAACCATTTGCAGGTGGGTCATCTTGAGCATGTCGGTTCCTCGTCAGGGTGTTGGGTTTGGGCCAAGGGATTCGAGATTTGCGATTTGCGATTCGGGACTCGGGATTCGGGATTCGGGATTCGGGATTCGGGATTCGGGATTCGGG
>NZ_JBAWHJ010000058.1:0-9412 GCF_049593775.1 Dokdonella sp.
ACATTGCGGCCCTTCGGACCGAGGGTAGCCTTGACCGCATTGGCCAGGGTGTTGACGCCACGCAGCATGCGGGCGCGTGCATCTTCAGAGAAGCGGATTTCTTTGGCAGCCATGTTGGGACTCCGGGATTCGATATTCGGGATTGGGGATTCGGTAAGAGCTAAAGCGTGAGGACTCGGGAGAGATCAGGGATGCGGCGCGACGAGCGCACTTGCAAATCCCAAATCCGAATTCCCGAAGGCCGGCTACTTACTCAATCACCGCGATGATGTCTTCTTCGCGCATGACCAGCAGTTCTTCGCCGTCGACCTTGACCTCGGTGCCCGAGTACTTGCCGAACAGGACCTTGTCGCCAACCTTGATGGCGATCGGACGAACCTTGCCGTCTTCGAGGATCTTGCCGGTGCCGGCAGCGATGACTTCGCCGCGGATCGGCTTCTCAGCGGCGGAGTCGGGGATGACGATGCCGCCGGCCGAAATCTTCTCTTCTTCCAGACGCTTGAGGATGACGCGATCGTGTAGCGGACGAAGTGCCATGATGATATATCCTTTAACTGGTTGATTAAGATTGATTTGTTGTAGGGCTGTTAGCACTCTGCCCTAGCGAGTGCCAATTCTACTCGCGTAGAAAAGCCTGTGGAAGTCCATCAGGCATCGGCGTGACGGGAACATGGGGCTGGGACAGGGGCTTTCAATGGCCCGAAAACAGGAATGGCACTGACTTGACGCCGATCCCTTCATTTCGTCATCCCCGCGCAAGCGGGGATCCAGCTCTGCCCTAGATCTGCAAAGACAACAACAAGAACTGGACGACCATCCATTCGGCTGTTGTGAAGCGCTTCCCGCCTGTGCGGGGATGACGAGCAGAGACTTGTTCGGCGGCCTTGGCACCTGTCCCGATTTTTCGCAGGGATGACGAACCCCCACGCCAGCATCATTCGCCCCTGACTCTCACAACCTTGGCCACCTGTTTGAAATCCCGTTTGTCTATACTTCGCCAACCGCGCGCCCACCCTGACCCGGGCTCGCCATTGCCGGGGAAGCTCCAGATGAAATTCTTCACAGGCGCACGCTGCGCCGTTGCGATTCTTTGTGCCGCCTGCTGTGGCTCGGTTCTGGCCCAGGTCATCCCGCTGATTGGCGGGCCGCCTTCTATTCAGGACTTCGATTCGCTGGCAGGGTCGGGGACCGGCACGGCGCTCCCCAACGGCTGGTATTTCGTTGAGACCGGCTCGAACGCGAATACCAGCTATACAGCCAGCAACGGCTCGGCGAACTCGGGCGACACCTATAGCTTCGGGGCCAACGCAAGCAGTGAGCGCGCGCTGGGCACCTTGCAGTCCGGCTCCCTGACTGCCCTGATTGGCGCCCAACTTCGCAACGACAGCGGCCAGGCGCTCAGCGAGATTGCCGTGGCGTACACGGGTGAACAGTGGCGACTCGGCGCGATCGGTCGCAACGACGGCCTGCAATTCCAGTACAGCGTCAACGCATCCGCGCTGAACGATGGGGCTGCCACCTGGGTCGGCGTCGCCACACTCGACTTTTCCTCGCCGGTCTCGGCAGGGGCCATCGGGCCGCTGGACGGCAATTTCGCCGCGAATCGGGTAGCGATCAGCGCTTCGATCACGGGCCTCAACCTCGCCGCCAATGCCGTGATATGGGTGCGCTGGGTCGACATCAATGCCAGCGGTGCCGACGATGGCCTGGCCATTGACACCATCAGCTTCGCGGTCGCGGGAGATCCTCCGGTCGATGTGCCGCCGACGGTGCTCGCTTCCAGTCCAGTAGACAATGCCGTCGACGTGCCGCTGGCCTCGACCCTGACCGTCCAGTTCAGCGAGCCGGTGACCCTGACCGATCCCTGGACCACGCTCAGCTGCGCGACGTCAGGCGCGCATACCGCAAGCGTTGCCGGCGGCCCGACCAATTACACGCTGACGCCCTCGCCGGCTTTCGCGGCCAATGAAGTCTGTACCTGGACCGTCCTCGCCAGTGGCGTGGTCGACCTGGATGCCACGCCCGATGCGATGGCGGCTAACCGTGCAGTTACTTTCACCACCTTCGATCCGACCAACCTGCCACCACCCAGCGTGATTTCGACCTTGCCGGCAGAAGGCGCCAGCAACGTGCCCCTGGCCAGTGACGTGCGCGTCAACTTCAGTGAACCAGTGACCACGACACCAGGCGCGTTCGCACTTTCATGCGATTCCAGCCCGATCGTGATCACGGAGACCGGTAGCGGCTCCACGCGCACGCTGACCCCGGCAACCCTGCTGCCGGCTGATGCGAGCTGCACGTTCACGATCAACGCAAACGACGTTCGCAACAGCAACGACATCCCGATGGCGCAATCGCTGTTCGTCCACTTCACCGTCGCCAGCGGAAATTCCAGCGCCTACTACGCGCAGGTCAATACCAGCAGCGCGGGACAGCTGCGTTGCTCCCTGCACGCGACGATCAGGGGCCATACGGCCTATCCGTACAGTGGCTCGGGCACCAGCACCTGGACCATCCTCGAACTGGCACAAGCCAATCCAGGCAATCCCAACCAGATCCTCGATGTGTACCGGAACCGTTTCTATACGGCGATCAGTGACCGTGCCGGCACGGGTGGCGGCATCACCTACAACCGCGAGCACACCTGGCCGAATTCGCTCGGCTTTCCGAGCCAGACCGGCAACCTCGGCTTGCCGAACGCGCCATATACCGACACCCACATGCTGTATCTGTCAGACACCGGCTACAACTCGGATCGCAGCAACAGCCCTTACGGCAACTGTACCGTCATGGCCAGTTGCGCCGAGCGCGTGACGGAATTCAATCTGGGCATCGGCGGCGGCAGCGGCGTGTATCCGGGCAACTCGAACTGGTTCAACAACAATACGTTCCAGACCTGGGGTGCGCGCAAGGGTGATGTCGCGCGTGCCGTGATGTACATGGCGATCCGCTACGAAGGCGGCACCGATCCGGCCAGTGGCCAGACCGAGCCCAACCTGGAATTGACCGATAGCCGCAGCCTGATCGTCGGCAGCTCGAACTACAACGTGCCGGCCTACATGGGCCTGCTTACCGACCTGCTGGCCTGGCATGCGGCTGACCCGCCCGACGCGGAAGAGATTGCACGCAATGACGTGATCCAGGTATTCCAGGGTAATCGCAATCCGTTCATCGATCATCCGGAATGGGGCACCTCGGCGTTGTTCCTGTCGACGAATCCGGCGACCTGCGAACTTGGCAACGATGTGATCTTTGCAAACGGGTTTGATGGCGCAGTGCCATAGGTGCGAGCGGCAAGGCGCGCTCCTTCCGATTTCGGAAGAGCCAAAGCGATGACCAGCCCTTCGGCTGATCATTGCCCCAAATCAGCAACAACGGCACGGTCGGTCGTGGCTCGCCAGGCAAGCATCACGCGCCATGCACTATGAGAATCAGGGGCGGTCGTACCACCCCCGATTCCAGGCGCAACTAGTCGCGGCGGAGCAGCGGAAACGCAGCAGCCATCGCGAGCAGCAAACCGAGCAGGATCATTCCGTACTGACCCAGCGTCGGCAGTACGGCCGGCGGAGTGAAACCACCACCACCTGGCGGCGGCTCGATCAGCGTATTGGTGATCGCAGCCGTCACGGTACCCTGTGGCTGCACTGACACCTGGATCGGCGCGGGTGGCGTTGAAGCGGCATCCCATGCAAAACCGGCAGGTGCTGCTGGCAGTGCGGCGTTCTCGGTGACCGTGCAGGTATTTGGCGCGGGAACGTTGTTCACGGCTGCCGAGCCTCCGGCAACGACGTTGACGCTCGTGCTGAACGGCGTTGTCGTGCAGTTGATGTCGACCATGAAATTGCCGCCCGGTGCCGGCCCGCCGACGACGGCCTTTGTGACAAGGATGGAGCCGGGCGGATCGCCGCCACCCTGGACGAGACGATTGAAGATGAAGACGTTGGGCTCGACACCGACAACGACAGCAAAGCTGATCGGTCCGGGTGGTGTCGTCGATGCTTCCCAGATGTAGCCCGGGGGTGGTGCGGGCAAGGCGGGGTTTTCTGTGGCGGTGCAGTTGTTCGGCGCCGGCACGTTGAAGACCTCGGCATAGGTGCCCGAAGGAACATCCACGTTCGCGCTGAACGGGATACCGGTGCAGTTGACCGCCACGTTGAACAATACCCCGGTCATGGGATCCCCGCCGCTTACGTCCTTGAAGATCTTCAAGGTCGTAGTGAGCGGCACGCCGGCCTGGGCCGATGTCATTGTGATGATCGAAAACAGAGCGGCTGCAAACAGCGATTGCAGCGCCGTTCGGATTGGTGCGGCGGAAACAACAGGAACGATGGCTTGCATGTACTACCCCAGTCTGGATGTCGGTTTGTCGAGTCCTGCCCGCCTTGTGCCTGGCGTTGGACACAGCAGCCCCCATCGCGGCCGAATCTCCGCGAGTGACCCACCGTTCCTTCTGGGATCCATGGATTGCCGCTGCAACGGGGATGACGACCGAAACGCCACGCATGAGAGTCATGCGGAAACGTGCTTCCCCGATCAGTGCATTCTCATTGATCAGGATGTGAATTGGTACCTTGACTTTGGGATCCGTTTAGTGCTTCGAATATTCGCTCCTGGCGAACGTGCGTGCGCAGGATCAACGCTGCCGAATGAACGATAATGGGCCATGAGCATCCTGATCGTTCATTGCAGCTGCCCGGATTCGGCCGTGGCTACTGCTATCGCTCACGCACTGGTGAGTGAGCGCCTGGCGGCCTGCGTGAGTCGTCTGGCTGGCGCGGTTTCCACCTACCAGTGGAACGACGGGATCTGCGTCGATGACGAGGTTCTGCTGCTGATCAAGACGACCGTCATAGGTTTTCAAGCACTCAAGACCCGCCTGCTCGAACTGCATCCATATGAACTGCCGGAGATTATTGCGGTCGATGTCAGCGTTGCCCACGCCGATTACATCGATTGGGTGGAATCACAGGTCGGGGTACCCTGACAGTTTTTCGCGCCCCGTCCGGTCCAATCGTCCGAATACTGGAGTCTTCCCTTGCATCGCTATTTGCTGACCGGCCTGCTGGCCCTGATCCCGCTTGCCCCCGCTGCCCACGCGCAGGGTCAGGATGAACTGTTGCCGGTCGAGCAGGCTTTTGCCCTCCAGGCCGAAATCATCGAACCAGGCAAGATCGACCTGCATTGGCAGATCGCACCGGATTACTACCTCTACAAAGGACGCATCAGCGCAAAGACAAAGCAGCCCGGCCTTGTCCTAGGCGACCTGAATCTGCCCAAGGGCATCGAGAAACAGGATGAGTTCTTTGGCGACGTCGAGATCTACCACGATGTCGTTAAAGGCACCCTGCCCTATACGCTCACCGATACGGCGGCCAGCAGTGTTGAAGTCACCATCACGGTGCAGGGCTGCCATGAAATCGACCCCAAGATCTGCTATCCGCCGCATCCGACCAGGCTGGTCCTGACTCCACCCGTTTCAACAGTGGCTGCACCGACAGCATTGGCACAAAAGCTGGCTTCCGGGAGCGCATTGGGCAGTGCCGTCAACGCGCTCGAGCCCGACGAAGCATTGCCAGCCGAGCAGGCCTTCGTGTTCGAAGCCATCGCGATGTCGCCGACCGAACTCCTTGCACGCTGGACCATGCCGAAGGGCTACTACCTCTACCGTGACAAGAGCAAGGTCATGGTGACCGACGACAGTGGCGTCGAAGTGGGCGCTGCAGAATGGCCTGCGGGTGTCGACCATATTGACGAACACTTCGGCAGCGTCGTCGTCTACTACGATCAGGTGGAGTTGCCGGTTGCGCTGAAGCGCCCGAACGGCGAGGCCCGGACCATCCAGGTGACTGGCGAATTCCAGGGCTGCAAGGAAGACGGAATCTGCTATCCGGTACTGCAGCGCACGCTCGCCATAGACCTCGATGCCGCCACTGCCGATGAGCTGGCCGCGGCCGCGAAAACCTTCGTCGCCGCTACACCGGCGGTCGCGGCAACCAGCGATCTGGCTGACAACGACTTGCGCTCCAAGCCGCCCGAAGCAACGGGCCTTGGCATACTCGCTGCGCTGCTCTTCGCCGTGCTCGGCGGCATCGTGCTGAACCTGATGCCCTGCGTCCTTCCGGTCCTCTCGCTCAAGGTGATCGGCCTCGCGCAGAGTGGCGAGAGCCAGTCCAAGGCACGCAGCCACGCGCTCTGGTACACGGCGGGCGTGCTGGTTTCTTTTGCAGCCCTCGGCTTGCTGGTGATCGCATTGCGAGCGGCCGGCCAGGCTCTGGGCTGGGGCTTCCAGCTACAGCAGCCCGGCTTTGTCGCCATTCTCGTCTACGTATTGCTCGCCGTCGGACTCAGCCTGTCCGGCGTGTTCACCATTGGTGCCAGCCTTGCAGGCACGGGACAGGGTCTGGCCTCGCGTTCGGGACCGGCCGGAGACTTCTTCACTGGCGTGCTTGCCTGCGTTGTTGCCAGCCCATGCACGGCACCGTTCATGGGCCCCGCACTGGCGTTCGCGTTTGCGTCATCATCAATCGTTGCCCTGCTGATCTTCCTCGCGCTCGGACTCGGCCTGGCTTTGCCATTCCTGCTTGTCGGTTTCGTTCCGGCGCTGGCAACACGACTGCCGAAACCGGGAGCGTGGATGGAAACCTTCAAGCAGGTGCTGGCATTCCCCATGTACCTGACTGCAGTCTGGCTGGTCTGGGTGCTGGGCAAGCAGCGCGGCGTCGATGCCATCGGACTCGTCCTGATCGGCGGCGTCGTATTGGCCCTTGGACTGTGGTGGCTTGAGCGCGCACGTTGGCGCGAAAGCATTGCCGGACGCGTCTTCGCGGCGCTCGTGCTGCTGGCTTCACTTGCCCCGATCTGGATGATCGGCCATCTGGATCCACCGGCGAAGAAGCTGTCCACGTCGGAAACCAGCGTAGCCTACGCGCCCGACACGCTGGCCTCATTGCGTGCCGAGGGCCGCACTGTCTTCGTCAACATGACAGCCGACTGGTGCGTCACCTGCAAGGCCAATGAAAAGAACGTGCTCGGTGGCGAGCGGTTCCAGGAACTGCTCACGGACGCCAACGCGGTTTACATGAAGGGCGACTGGACCAATGTAGATCCCGAGATCACCGCGTTCCTGCAGGAACACGGCGCAGTCGGCGTACCGCTCTACGTCGTGTTTCGCGGAAACGATGAGCCAGCGAACGTGCTGCCAACCCTGCTTACTGACGGCATCGTCGAGCAAGCATTGCCCGCCGCTTCTCGCTGATCTCGCGGACAGCGCCACCCCTGGCGATATCACGGCGATCGCTGACCGATACACTCCCTGACCTGCTGCAATTGTCCTGAGCCCATGTTCAACCGAACCAACCTGCTGATCGTTCTGCTGGCCATGGCAAGCGCCGGGCTGGGACTTGCATTGAGTCAGATGCTGCGCCCCACCGTCATTCCGAAGGCAGAGGTTTCCGTGGCCGGCGTGCTGGGGGTTGGCGACCCTGTCGATGACATGGACCTGCCCGACCGCGACGGCCGCATGCGGCGACTCTCGGAATGGCGCGGCAAGCTGGTCGTGCTCAATTTCTGGGCCAGCTGGTGCGGTCCCTGCCGCGAGGAGATGCCCATGCTGGACAGCATGCACGCACGCTATGCCAGCCAGGGGCTTGAGGTGATCGGCGTGGCTGCGGAGGATGCGCCTGCTGCGCTGTCTTTTCTCGAAAGCCATCCGGTCAACTACCCGATCCTGATCAACTCTCCCACTGACGCAACTGATCTTTCATGGCGACTTGGCAATACCCAGAGCGTTCTGCCGTATACCGCATTGATTGGCCGCGATGGCAGCATCCTGGCCACTCGCATGGGCAACTTCAGCGAATCGGCACTGCAGGAATGGATTGCACCGCACTTGTAGCGCAGGTTCCTCGCGAACGCGGGAACTGCACTTCAATAGCCTCAAGGCCATTGAAGAACGATGGCAAGCCATAGGGCTGTTGCGAAGCGCTTCCCGCTTGCGCGGCACTGACTCGTCTTGTCAGATCGACAAACTGCCAGGAATCGCGTGACCAGACGCAGCAGCGAAACCGATCAATCCCGAATAGCACCCACACAGGAATTCAGTCATGTCGACTCCCGCTTATGCCGCCGAGACACCGAAGTCATCGCTCGCTCCGTGGACGATCGAACGTCGCGCTCCCGGCCCGAACGAGGTACAGATCGAGATCCGCTATTGCGGCGTCTGTCATTCGGATATCCACCAGGCGCGTGACGAATGGGGCCGCGGCATTTTCCCGATGGTCCCGGGCCATGAAATCGTTGGTGAAGTAGGCGCCATCGGTAGCGCAGTGACCAGGTACAGGGTGGGCGATACCGTCGGTGTCGGCTGTTTCGTCGATTCCTGCCGTGAGTGCGGCGCCTGTCATGACGGTGAAGAGCAGTACTGCACGGCCGGGATGACTGCCACCTATAACAGCGTCGAGCGCGGAACGCGCACGCCGACATACGGCGGCTACTCGACACGTATCGTCGTCGACGAAAACTACGTCCTGCGCGTTCCTGCATCGATCCCGCTGGATCGTGCCGCGCCGCTGCTGTGCGCGGGCATTACCGTGTATTCGCCGCTGCGCCACTATGGACTCAAGGCGGGCGACAACATCGCCGTCGTCGGCCTGGGCGGACTCGGCCACATGGGCGTCAAGATTGCCCGCGCCATGGGCGCCAAGGTGACCGTGCTGAGCACGTCGCCTTCCAAGCGTGAAGACGCGCTGGCACTGGGTGCCGATGCGTTCGAGGCGACGTCCGAAAAGCTGACCTTCAGGAAGCTGGCCGGAAAATTCGACTTCATTCTCGATACGGTTTCCGCGCCACACGATTACAACGCCTATCTCGGTCTTCTGCGCCGGGACGGAACCATGATCCTGGTCGGCATGCCCGACCAACCCGTACCGCTGGCAGCCGGCCCCCTGATCATGGGGCGTCGCCGACTGGTCGGATCCCTGATCGGCGGCATCCGCGAAACCCAGGAAATGCTCGATTTCTGCGCGGAGCACGATGTTGCCTCGGATATCGAACTGATTCCGGCCAACAAGATCAACGAAGCCTACGAACGCATGATCAAGGGCGACGTGCGCTATCGATTCGTCATCGATTGCGCCAGTTTCTGACGAGGCGTGTCGCTCCCCTGCGTAATCATCGGCGGGGTGGTCCCGTGCAGGAGCGGGTCGCAGGGGTGGGTCTCAGAGGGAAATGGCACTGACTTAGCGACAATCCGCACATTTCGTCATCCCGGCGGCTTTCAACAGCCGAACGGCTGGTCAAGCCGGGATGACGAGCGCTTAAGTCAGTGCCATTCGTCTCAGACCCACTCGCTCTGGTTTGCAATCTGGCAATTTCACAAGGAGCGGGCGGGTCTGAGACTCGCCCCCACAGATTT
>NZ_JBAWHJ010000059.1:0-23424 GCF_049593775.1 Dokdonella sp.
GCCAGGCGCTGGAATTGCGCGAACGCCTTGTCGTATTTCTTGGCACCGTAGGAGACCGCAGCGTCGCGACGCATGTCGTTGTAGGCCTGCGGGAAGACGGGTTCGAAAACCTTCAGGTCGGTCGTGTTCTGGGCAAAGGCGCTGGTCGAGGCCGCCATTGCGGCCAACATGGCCAGCGAAATTCTAAGTGACATGGCAAGTTTCCTTTTGTTGGGGTGTGGGATGGGCCTCGGTGCGCCGTCCGGGCGATAGGTACGAAACATCAGGGCAGATCCACGAAAAGTATCGTCTTCCGCGCATCGGTAGGCAAGACCAACCCTGTTTCCTGCACCTGATCGGTGGCGCCCCAATGACCTTCGACACTGCACATTGTTGCCTTTCGCGTCTAGAATTTCAGGGTTTCGGGAAGGATTTTGCCCCCAACCGGTGGTTTTCACGAGCCGGCCGCCCTTAATCCAGCCACCCGGAGATCATTCCGCGGCGTGCCTCCCCTCTTTCAAACAGGAGTTTCCATGACAATCAACCGACTGAAACCAATGACCATCGCGATGGCCATCGCCGTTGCCCTGGCAGGCTGTGGCCAGAAGGATCCGGCCCCTCCGGAAGGTGCGGCGGCGACCACAGCGCCAGAAACAGCCGTTGAAGCACCCGCATATGTCGCGTTCGATACCAGCGAACTCGACACCTCGATCAACGCCTGCAATGATTTTGATGGCTTCGTCAATTCCAAATGGGTAGCCGCCAATCCCATTCCTGATGACCGCACCCGTTGGGGCGCATTCGATCAACTGCGCGAGTCCAGCCTCAAGACCCAGCGCGAGATCGTGGAAGCAACGGCCAAATCCGATGCGGCGGTCGGCACCGTCGAGCAGAAAATCGGCGCGCTCTACAGCGCCGGCATGAACGAGGCCGCGATTGACGCTGCCGGTATCGAGCCGATCAAGCCGGAGCTTGCACGGATCGATGCACTGGCTTCCAGCGCTGATGTCATCGCCTACCTGAGCGACAGCTTCTCCCGGGGACAGGGCACGCTGTTCCAGTTCGGCGCAGAAACCGATTTCAAGAATTCCACACGCAAGATTGCCTACGCATTCCAGGGTGGCCTCGGGCTGCCGACGCGTGACTACTACGAAAATGCCGAGCACGCAGAATTGCGTGATGCTTATGTCGCGCACATTGCAACCGTGTTCGAGCTGACTGGCATCGATGCCGAGTCCGCGAAGAAGCAAGCCAAATCAGTGCTCGATTTCGAAACTCGACTGGCGAAGGCTTCGCTGGCACCGGTAGAGCTGCGCGTACCAGAGAACCAGTACAACTTCGTTACGGTCGAGGAAGCCAGCAAGATCACGCCGAACTTCGACTGGAAGTCGTTCTTTGCCGCCCAGAACGCTGACGTCACTGACGGCTTCTCGCTTTCGCAGCCAAAGTTTTTCGCCGAGGTCGACAGCATGCTGGCCGAGGTCCCGGTTGCGGACTGGAAGGCCTATCTGCGCTACCAGTACGCGGATAGCGCCTCGCCCTACCTTTCAGCCCCGTTCCAGCAGGAACATTTCGCTTTCCACAAGGAAACGCTGAATGGCCAGAAAGAAAACGAGCCACGCTGGAAGCGCGTGCTGGGCACTGTCAATGACCAGCTCGGCATGGCGCTTGGTGAACTGTATGTTGCACAGGCTTTCCCGCCCGAAGCCAAGGCAAGGGCGCAAGAGCTTGTCGACAATCTCCAGGCTGCCCTGAAGACGCGTATCGAGAACCTCGAATGGATGAGCGATACGACGCGGACAAAAGCCCTCGAAAAATGGTCGACCTTCCTGCCCAAGATCGGCTATCCGGAAAAATGGCGTGACTGGTCTGGTCTGGATATCAGCGGCACGAGCTATTTCACCGATGTGGCGGCTGCGGTCAAGTTCAATTACGACTACGACATCGCGAAAATCGGCAAACCGACCGATCGGATGGACTGGTACATGACGCCGCAGACTGTCAACGCCTACTACAACCCGACCGACAATACGATCAACTTCCCGGCAGCGATACTGCAACCGCCATTCTTCGATGCCAAGGCTGACGATGCGATCAACTACGGTGGCATCGGCGGCGTAATCGGCCATGAAGCCAGCCATGGTTTCGATGACCAGGGCAGCCAGTTCGACGCCCAGGGCAACAACACCAACTGGTGGACAGACGAAGACAACACGGCATTCAAGGAACGCACCGGCAAGCTGGTCGAGCAATTCAATGCATACGAACCACTGCCCGGCAAATTCATCAATGGCCAACTCACCCTGGGTGAGAACATTGCCGACCTGGGTGGCCTGGCTATTGCCTACGACGCCCTGCAGGTGGCACTGAACAAGGACCCTGCCGAGGCTTCCGAGATGATCGACGGCTATACCGAAGACCAGCGCTTCTTCCTCAACTGGGCACGCATCTGGCGTGGCCACGCGCGCGAGAAGCGTCTCGAAGTGCTGCTCAACACCGATCCGCATTCTCCCGCCAATTTCCGAGCCATCGGTGCACCGTCGAACATGCCGACATTTGCCGCAGCATTCGGCTGCAAGGCGGACGATGCCATGGTCCGTGATGGCGACAAGCAAGTGAAAATCTGGTAACTAGTTGCTGCAGTCGCCTTGCCCTTTCCGGCAGGGCGGCTTGCAGCGAGTGAACCGCGGTCCGGCCTCGCCATCGTGCCCTTGTCCGGGGCGAACAGCCGGAGCTGATCTTGTGAAGCACGACCGACACCATCGATTGCTCTTGCTTCGTGGCCTCGCAATCCGATCATGAAGCCCATCGATGCGGTCATTACCTGGGTCGATGGTTCAGACCCCGCCCACGAACGAAAACTGGCCGGCTATCTGGCCAGCACAGGGATATCTCGACCTTCCGCTGCACACCGGACGCGCTTCAACGATGCAGGTGAAATCGACTACTGCCTGCGCTCAATCCTCCAGTTTGCGCCCTGGTTCCGCAAGATCCACATCGTCTGCGATGCCCAATCCCCTGGCATTCTTGAGCAGCTGCAGGGCACACCGCATGCCGACCGAATCCATCTCGTCGATCATCGCGAGATCTTCGAAGGCTTCGAACAGCACCTTCCCACGTTCAACAGCCGATCGATTATCTCCATGCTCTGGCGCATCAAGGGGTTGGCCGAGCAGTTCGTCTACTTCAACGACGACATGTTCCTGCTGCGCGACGTTTCACCAGACGATTTCTTCCGCGATGGCAAGGTAGTCCAGCGCGGCCTGTGGCGAATGCAATCCGGGCAGACCTGGTCCAGTCGCCTGCTGGGCCTGCTCAAGCGTCTACGCGGGCATCGTGAAGAGAAGGTCGGAAACCTCGACTCACAGCAGATGAGCGCACGTGTGGCCGGCTTCAGCGATCGCTACTACCGGCTCTACCACAACCCGTATCCGATGCTTCGATCGACGCTGGAGAGATTCTTCAGTGAGCATCCCGACCTGCTCCAGAAGAACTGCAGCTTTCGCCTGCGCTCGAACGAACAGTTCAAGACCGAAGCGGTAGCCACCCACCTCGAGTTCCTTCACGACAACGCCATCGTCGACAACAGCCTGCATGTTGTGCAGCTCAAGCCGAGCGAGCAGCTTCCAGCCAGAGTCAGAATCAAGATAGGCAAGGCAGACAGCGACGAAAGCGCGGCGTTTGTCTGCGTACAAAGCCTCGAGTTGGCCCCTGAATCGCTTCAGCGTGAAATTGTCGAGTGGCTGAATCGACGGATTGTCCAGACCAATTCCTGACAGGCTGTCCAGAAGCGACCGAGCGGGCCGAATATCCATCTGTGTCGTTCACTACCCGCTGCATCGTGCAGCATGGAGCCATGATGGGTCTAGGAAACACGAAAGTGGGGTCCCGTTTCCAGAGCATGACAACCGGCAAGACCGGCAAATTGACGCGAATCTGTCGATTCATGTTTATGCCTGCTGCCTTAGAGGGGATAATCCCCGGCCCCCTCGAAGAACTCTGAATGCCGATGGCTCTGGTTCCTGGTCAACGCTACATCTCGAATGCCGAACCCGAGCTCGGTCTGGGCACATTGATCCGCATCGAAGGGCGCAGCGTGCAGTTGCTGTACGCGACCGCTGGCGTGCTGCGCCAGTACGCCGTGCATAGCGCGCCGATTGCACGTGCCGAATTCCGTGTGGGGCAGAAGGTCTCAGGCAAGGGCATCAGCCTGGTCATAGACCGGGTTGGCGAAGACGAGGGCCTCTTGGTCTATCACGGCGGCGGCAAGACGCTCAACGAAGCCGAGCTTGATGACAGCCAGGCCATTTCACGCGCCGACGAACGTCTGGTTTCCGGACGCGTCGACAAAGCCGACAGATTCGATTTTCGCCAGGAAGCACTGCTGCGTCGTGCCGATGCCTTGCGCTCGCCGGCCTGGGGTCTCGAGTCGGCTCGAATCGACCTGATTCCGCATCAGTTGCGCGTCGCGGAGATCGCTGCGGCCCGCCAGCCCCTGCGTATCCTGCTTGCTGATGAGGTGGGCCTGGGCAAGACCATCGAAGCCGGCATGATCCTGGCTCGCCTGCTGGCCAGTGGCCGAGTGGGTCGTGTACTCGTGCTTCTGCCCGAAAGCCTGGTCTATCAGTGGTTCGTCGAACTCCTGAGGCGCTTCAACCTGCAGTTTTCGCTGTTCGATGAAGAGCGCTGCGAGTCCATCGAGACCAGCGATCCCGGGCGCAATCCATTCCAGGATGAACAACTTGTCATCGCAAGCATCGGCTTCCTCAGCGGCTCGGCCAAGCGCACCAAACAGGTCACTGAGGCCGGCTGGGACCTGATCATTGTCGATGAAGCGCATCATCTTGCCTGGACTCCGGATGCTGCAAGCACCGAGTATCTCCTCGTCGAGGCCCTGGCATCGCGTACCCCCGGCCTTGTCCTGCTGACCGCAACACCCGAGCAATTGGGACGCAGCGGTCACTTCGCCCGGCTGCGCCTGCTTGATCCTGCGCGCTACCACGATCTGGACAGCTACGTTGCCGAAGCCGATGGTTACGCCGCGCTTTCGGAAATCGGCGGCAAACTCAACGACGGCATCGCCTTGTCAACGGAAGACTGCAAGGAGCTGTCAGAACGTCTTGGCGAAGATGAACAACTGACCGGCTTGCTGGCAAAGCCGATGGATGCTGCAGCGTCCAATACCTTGCTCGATGCCCTGATTGACCGACATGGCACCGGCCGTGTCATGTTCCGCAACCGTCGCGTGCAGGTTGGAGGCTTCCCGCACCGCGTGCCGCAACTGGTCACCCTGGACGGCAGCGAGCTGGACGACGCGCAACGCCAGCATCTGCTCGCGGAATTCCACGCGGATCTGCAATCGATTGCGCCCGAGATCGAGCTTCCCTACGCCAGCGATCCACGCCTGACCTGGCTGCTCGAAATGATCGACCAGCTTGCCGACGAGAAATTCCTGCTGATCTGTCGCAGCCAGGCCAAGGTACTCGCGCTCGAGGAGGTGCTGCGCCTGCGCAGCGGCGTCAAGGTCGCGCGCTTCCACGAAGGCATGAGCCTGCTCCAGCGCGACCGCAATGCCGCGTATTTCGCTGACAAGGAAGGGGCGCGCCTGCTGCTGTGCTCCGAAATAGGGTCGGAAGGGCGCAACTTCCAGTTCGCACATCACCTCGTACTCTGGGATTTGCCGCTGGATCCCGATCTGCTGGAGCAACGCATTGGTCGACTCGACCGCATCGGCCAGAAGCACGATATCCTCATCCACGCCTGCGCTTTCTCCGGAACCGCGCAACATGCCCTGGTGCGCTGGTACGACCTGGGCCTTGACGCCTTCCGCGGCAGCCCGTCAGATGGTCGCGAACTGCTCAAGCGCTATGGCGAACGCCTCGTTCAACTGGCCGAGCAGCATGCCCATGGCGGTGAGGACAATGATTCGGAACTGGATGCGCTGATCGGCGAGACGCGAGCAACCCACGAGGAGTTGTCAGCACTGGTCAATAGCGGACGTGATCGCCTGCTGGAACTGGCAAGTGCGCGCCAGTCGCACGCCGATCGACTTCACCGGGCACTGGCCGACGCCGACACCAACCTCGCCAATGACGAGTTCATCCTGCGCCTGTTTGAACAGTTCGGCATCGAAAGCGAGGAACACGCTCCACGCACCGTCGTCCTCGATCCGGAATACCTAAGCACTGATGGGTTCCCTGGCCTCAAGGATGGCCCCCAGCAGATCACCTTTGACCGGGCTACGGCGCTTGCGCGTGAAGATCTACCCTTGCTGCGCATGGATCACCCGATGGTCAGCGGGTCGATCGACCTGCTACTGGAAGGCGAACATGGCAACGCCTCGTTTCTCGTCGACGAGGGCTTGCCCGGCCGCTCGGCATTGCTTGAATGCGTCTTCGTGCTCACCTGTGTCGCGGATCGCGAGCTGGCCATCGAGCGATACTTGCCACCGTTGCCCCTGCGCATTGTTGTCGATACTCGGCTGCTGCCACGCCACGACTACAGGCCCAGTGCCGAATGCGTACGCCGATCGGCAGACCGGGCCATCGAGTATTCGCGCTATCGCAAGTTGCTCACCAAACTGGTCAAGCCGATGCTGGCACACGCAGAAACGCTGGCTCGCGAACTCGCACAAATTGAGATTGGCGCAGCACTGACCCGCGTCGAGCGCGAACTCGGCGACGAACATTCCAGACTTGTCGCATTGGCACGCGTCAATCCTGCCGTGCGTGCCGAGGAAGTCGAGGCGATTGATGCGGAGCTTGAGGCTTTGCGCACGGCCATTCCTCAAGCTGCACCGCGACTGGATGCAGTGCGCTTTATCTGCAGCGCGGATTTTCTCAGTCTGGCGTGACTGATCAACAAATCTGCAACGCGAGATGAGCGAGCGTAGTTTGGTTCATCAGAATGCTCCGGGCGCTTCCTTCTCCTCTCGGTAGAAGGAAAAAACTACCGACTCGCGCTCCCGATCAAGCGACGCGTGACTGACGCATCATCAGGCCGAAGAGATCGGCCAGCTTGTCACGCATGGCGCGTCTATCGACGATCATGTCGATGGCGCCGTGTTCGAGCAGGAACTCCGAGCGTTGAAATCCCTCAGGCAGGGTTTCTCGAACTGTCTGCTCGATGACCCGTGCTCCGGCGAAACCGATTTGGGCCTTGGGTTCGGCGATGTTGATGTCGCCCAGCATCGCGAAACTGGCCGACACACCGCCCGTGGTCGGATCAGTCAACACTGAAACGAACGGTAGACCGGCAGCGCGGAGGCGACCCAGTGCGGCAGAGGTCTTTGACATCTGCATCAGCGAAAAAAGGCCTTCCTGCATGCGTGCGCCGCCGGTTGCACTGAAGCAGACCATCGGCATGCGCTCGGCCAGGGCGAGTTCGGCCGTACGCGTGAATTTCTCACCGACCACGGAACCCATGGATCCGCCCATGAAGGCAAAATCGAAGGCGCAAGCTGCTAGCGGGCGCCCCTTGAGCAACCCTTGCATGGCAACCATGGCATCTTTCTCGCCGGTGGCTTTTTGCGACGCCGTGAGTCGATCCTTGTATTTCTTCGAGTCCCGGAACTTGAGCGGATCGAGTGGCTCAAGGTTGCGGAATACCTCGGTGGCGCTGCCCGCATCGAGCAGGGCTTCCAGCCGCTTGCGCGCCCGGATCTTGTGATGATGCGTGCACTGGGGGCAGACCATCAGGTTGTTTTCGAGCTCCGGGCCATAGAGCACCGCGCCGCACCCGTCACACTTCTCCCACAGGCCTTCTGGCACCTTTCCCTTGCCTGTGCCCTTGGTTCGGATGCGTGGTGCCATGAGTTTCTGCAGCCAGTTCATCGAGTTTCTCTCTCCGGAATCATTCGGCGACCCGGAACCGGTTTCCTGATTCCTGCACCTGGATATCTGTCAGCCAAGACGTTGGTCTAGCGCCGATCGAATGGGACGCAGGAACTCCGAGGCAATGGCAACCGCAGCGTCAGTATCGGCTGCTTCGGCCAGTTTGGCCACCAAGGCGCTGCCGATGACCACGGCATCTGCGTTTTCCGCAATACGTACCGCATCGGCAGCGTCGCGCACACCGAATCCGACCGCTACTGGAATGCCCCCACCCTGCTTGATCTGGGCAACCCGCTGACCGACAGCATCCGTGTCCAGCTTGTCCGCCCCGGTAATGCCCGCAAAGGAAACGTAGTAGACGAACCCGTTTGCCTGCTCACGAATGGCGGCCAGTCGACGCTCTGTCGTCGTTGGCGCAATCAGGAAAATCTGATGGATGCCTGCCTCGCGGACCAGGGCAATCGTGTCGGATTCCTCGACCGGCAGGTCAACAATGAGCACGCCATCCACACCTGCAGCCAGGGCCGCCTTGGTGAATTCCGGGTAGCCAAAGATCTCGATCGGATTCAGGTAGCCCATGAGCACGACTGGAGTCGTGGCATCACTGTCTCGAAATTCGGTTACCCATTCGAGAACCTGGGCCATGCCCGTACCCCGTGCAATGGCGCGCTCGCTGGAATGCTGGATGGTCGGTCCATCCGCAACGGGATCTGAGTATGGAACACCGAGTTCGATCAGGTCGGCACCTGCTGCGACCAGGGCGTGCATGATCGGCACGGTCGCCTGCATTTCCGGATCACCAGCAGTGATGAACGGAATCAGGCCCTTGCGCCGCGAACCTGCAAGCTCGGCAAATCGATTTTCGATGCGCCCAGTCATAGTTCGATGCCCTCGCGCGCTGCGATGGTGTGCACGTCCTTGTCGCCACGCCCGGAAAGGTTGCAAAGAACCAGCTGGTCACTGGGCAGGTCCCTGGCCAGCTTCATGGCTTGTGCGACGGCATGACTCGATTCCAGCGCAGCAAGGATGCCTTCCGTGCGCGCCAGTTCATGGAACGCTGCCAGGGCTTCGTCGTCGGTGATACCCACATAGCTGGCCCGACCGGAATCCTTCAGGAACGCATGCTCGGGGCCGACACCCGGATAGTCCAGCCCGGCCGAAATCGAATGGGTTTCGGTGACCTGGCCATTGTCATCGCAAATGACATAAGTGCGATTTCCATGCAGGACACCGCGGCGTCCTGCTGCCAGTGAAGCGGCATGGCGACCCGTTTCAATGCCTTCGCCGGCTGCTTCGGCGCCAACCATGGCAACCTCGCGATCATTCAGGAATGCGTGGAAAAGTCCGATCGCATTGGATCCCCCTCCGACACAGGCCGTGAGTACATCTGGCAAACGTCCGTATTGTTCAAGCATCTGCGCGCGCGCTTCGCGTCCGACCACGGCGTTGAAATCGCGCACCATCATCGGATAGGGATGCGGACCGGCTACCGTGCCAATAATGTAAAATGTATCTGCAACGTTCGTGACCCAGTCGCGCATCGCCTCGTTGAGCGCATCCTTCAGTGTCTTGGAACCGGATACGACAGGCACGACTTCAGCGCCCAGCAACTTCATGCGATAGACGTTGATCTTCTGTCGCTCGATATCGACCGCGCCCATATAGACGATGCAGTCGAGGCCGAAGCGCGCGCATACAGTCGCCGTGGCCACGCCATGCTGGCCGGCGCCTGTTTCTGCAATGATGCGTCGCTTACCCATGCGCCGTGCAACCAGGGCCTGGCCGATGGTGTTGTTGATCTTGTGCGCACCGGTATGGTTCAGGTCTTCACGCTTGAGCAGGATCTGTGCGCCACCGATCTTTCTTGACAGGCGCTCTGCGTGATAGATCGGCGAAGGGCGGCCGACATAGTGCTTGAGGTCGCGCTCGAACTCGGCGATGAACTCCGGATCCTCACGGAGCGCCAGGTAGGACGCAGTCAATTCCTCCAGTGGTGGCATCAGCGTTTCCGGCATGTAGATTCCGCCATAGTCGGCGAAGCGCCCGTGTACGTCCGGATACGCGTGGTAGTCATCGACTTGTATCGGTTTGTTCATTTCTTTGGTCTGCTCAGTCAATTTCGGCGGCACGTACCGCCAACACGAATGCGCGCATCTTGTCGGCGACCTTGATGCCTGGCGCAGATTCGATTCCGCTGGATACATCCACCGCGTAGGGGTGCATCGCGCCCATGGCCTCGGCTACGTTTCCAGCATCCAGCCCACCCGCGAGAATCAATGCTTGCTGTAGCGAAGTCCGTCTCGACCAATCGAAACGCACTCCCTGCCCGCCAGGTTCGCCAGCCCGATTCGCATCAAGAAGAAATCCGCTGGCCCCGGGATACCCGGCCGCATAGCTTGCCACATCCGCGACCGACGCCATCGGCACGGACTTGATGAACGGTTTTCCATGCACGGAACAATCGGCGACAGATTCTCCGCCATGGAATTGCAGCAGGGAGGGATTGGCAATCGAGATGACCTGCCTGACCCAGGCCGGCTCGTCGTCCATGAACAGAGCCACGGCAGTCACGAATGCCGGCAGGGTCCGGACGATATCGCGGGCGACTTCGGGTTCGACGAATCGACGACTGCCACGCGTGAATACAAAACCCAGAGCATCCACACCGAGATCCACCGCGATGCGGGCGTCCTCGAGTCGGGTAAGTCCGCAGAACTTTATGCGAACGCGATTCATGCTGCGGATACCTCTTCCGGCAAACCAAATCGGGCCGGGTAGATTGGCGCGATGAAGCACAACCCGGAAGCCGAGGCAGTAGGTCCCGCAAGGCTGCGATCACGTCCGGCCAGCAGCTCGGCAATCCAATCCTCGGACTTTTCACCGCGGCCTATCGGCAACAGCGAACCGACGATGTTTCGCACCATGTGATGGAGGAATGCATTCGCCTCGATCTCGATTTCGATCCGGTCTTCGATCCTGCGTATCTGCAATGAACGCACATTTCGGAACGGCGTGCGTGCGTTGCAGGCCAGGGTTCGAAACGCCGTGAAATCGTTCTCGCCAAGAAGCGGACGGCTGGCGCGCTGCATGGCATCTGCATCCAGCGGCCTGCGTTCCCAGGCCATGTAACGTGCGTCCAGCGCAGGACGTGCCGTACGATTCAGGATCGTGTAGCGGTAGCGCCGTCCAGTCGCGCCGTATCGGGCGTGGAAATCTTCGGCTACCGGGACTACCCAACGTACTCCGACAGTAACCGGCAAGCATGAGTTCGCACCCAGCAGCAAGCTTCGCGGACTGCGGCCGGCCTCACTGTCGAAATGCACTACCTGACAACGCGCATGAACACCTGAATCGGTACGACCGGCGCAAGTGACGGCGACTGCGTGATCGGCAACGCGCGACAAGGCCGCCTCGACGGCGCCCTGCACCGTTGGACCATGCGAGAGTCGTTGCCAGCCAAAAAAGTCCGTGCCGTCGTACTCAATGCCAAGCGCGATGCGCAATGCAATCTCCGTGTTTCGATATGGGGAGCGATTTTAGCCCGGACCATTCCAGAATGACGTACGCGCGTGTCTTTGGCGACGTGACCCTACAGCACACGAGAAACGATGTCAGGTACGCCGAAAACAACGAGGCCGGGGAAGTCCCCGGCCTCGTTGTTTCCATTGCGCGCTGGAATCAGCCGATTTCGCTGATCAGCTTGCGGGCTTCGTCCTGCTGGGAGTCGCTGCCTTCGGCGAGAACTTCCTCGAGCATCGACCGTGCGCCTTCAGGATCGCCCATGTCGAGATAGGCCTTGGCCAGGTCGAGCTTGGTACCAATGGCATCCTCGCCGGCGAAGAACTCATCGTCGGAAACATCATCAGCTGGCTCGTCCATGTCCGCATTGTCCTCCTCGTCTTCGACTTCAGGCTCAGTCATTGCCGGCGCCTCCTCGATGGGCGGGAGATCGAAGCTGAACGACGTATCCGAACTTGAATCCGGTGCCGGTGGCTTCGTCTCGCCGAGATCGAAATCGGAAACATCCAGTGCAGGCATGGTCGCCGTTTCAAAACTGCTCTGCGGGACATCCACCTTCGCGAACTCGTCTTCGAAGTCGGGCAAATCGTCGGATTCGATATCCAGCGGCTCGTCGAAATCGTACTCCTCATCAACAGGCTGTTCTGCAAAGCTGTCGACGATCGAATCCTGATTGCTGAAGAGCGGATTGTGCGGACACAGTTCCTCGCCCATGGTGCGAACTTCGCGCCAGCTCACCTCGTTCGGGTCTGCCACGTAGGCGTACATCTCTTCGGCCGCCGCTTCGAACTTCCCGGTGGCACCCTGAGCGTAGTAAAGGCTCAGCAACTCCAGATGCGCACCTGCATTGGTCGGATCTTCCTGGACCTGCGCGAGAAGTTCCTGTTCTTCCACATCGGCGTCGGACGATGCCGCCTCTCCGATTGGCGAATCGCCGAATGCACCAGCGATCGATGCGCGCGCCGGGCTCGGCGTAGCGGGTTTGCGCTTGCGCAGCCCGAAGATTCCGAGGATGACCAGCAGCAGACCGCCTATGGCCGCCGCACCAAGAACCATCGGCTCCAGATACCACGGCGTTGAAGTCGGAGCCGGCTTGATCGGTGCTACCGGCTTGTTGGCTTCGGGTTTTGGGTCGACCTTGGCCGGAGCCGCTGAAGCTGTCTTTTCGACAACCGCAGGCGGACTTGCCTCGGCTGCCGTCACGGATGTGCCAGGTTCACCTGCAGGTGCCGGCATGGGTGCGTTTGCATCCGCGTCGGCTCCAGCGAGTGCTGCTGCTGGCATGCCGCTTTCCGTCGCCTTGTCAGCGTCGCCCGGTTTGTCCGAACCATCACCAGCCGCGTCGCCCCAGATATCGTCCTTGGAGATCGTCGCATCGGTGGCTGATGGCAGTTCAGCCTTGATCGTCTCCGGTTCAGGCGATGCAGCTACTGATGCTGGTGCGGTGACTGCGTCCTTGCCGGACTTGACCGCAGCAGAGGCCGCCTTGGCTTCTTTGTCCGCCGCTTCCTGCATCTGCTTGAGCTTTTCACGCAGCTCGGCCAGTTCCGTACTCTGCAAACTGATCAGCTTTTCATTCTTGCCCTTGATCTCCTCGAGATCCTTGACTCTGGACTTGAGCTCGCCCGACTCCTGCTCCTTGCTGGTCAATGCTTCCTTGACCCTGGACAGCTCCGCCTTGCTGGCTACGTCACCGGTGCCTCCAGCGCGTCCGCCACTGGGACGATCATCAGCACCCTGCCCCGCCTTTCCTTCACGTGGAGGAACGAGAGCCAGGCGCTCATTGGCACCGGAGGTCGATGCACTACGCGCAGTCACAGGCGACTTTGAGGGTGTCGTATCGGCCACCAGGGTCGGTGCGCTTGATGCCGCGCCTCTCCACTCATCGATCTGCGTGCGCACAGCGGCAGCGGCCTCACGTGCGTTGCCACTGGCAGCAATTTCCTCAGCATTCGGGATACGCAGTACGGCGCCGCGCTTCAGCGCATTGATGTTGTCCTTGAAGAACGCCTGTGGATTGTTCTTCAGCAGTGCCAGCATCATCTGGTTCACGTTGACATCGGACCCGGGCAAGGTCGCTCGCGCAATTTCACCCAGAGTTTCGCCGGATGCTACCGGCCCGTATTCATTGCCTCCGGCGACTCGTGCAGCGGGGGCTGGTGTTGCTGGTGCCGGGCTCGCCTTGGGCGCAGCAGGCGGTGCCGATGCGACGGGCGCCTTCCTCGCTGCCGGTTTCGATTCCGGCAGGGGCTGGGTCGAAGTCGGTTCGGTGGCCTTGGTTGCGACGGCTACCGCGCTGGCTCCCTTTACCGCCGGCGCCATGACCGGGGGATCCAGTAATACCGTGTATTCACGCAGCAGGCGGCCCTTCGGCCAGTTGGCCTCGAGAAGAATGCCCAGGAAGGGCTCGCGGACGGCTTCGGTGCTGCTGACCTTGATGACTGGCTCACCGCGGGCATTCTTGCCGATGGTGAACGTCACCGGGACGCCGATGCTGGCCCGATTCATGCCGACGCGCTCGAAGTCCTCGACTGAAGCCAGACCGACGATCAGCCCCTCGGACTCTCCCGGCGACGTCTGGATGATTGGAATTTCGGCTGCGAGCGGCTGATTCAGGCCCGACTTGACCTGGATCGCACCCAAACCGAGTGCGAACGCATCGGTCACCCCCAACGCGAGCGCGATGGCCAGCGACAATTGCAACGGTCGTTTCATGAACAGGGCTCCCCGGATACGATGCCTATGAAGTTTGGACGGCAGCTACAGATGGCCAACCAAACCTCGAAAATGCCTTATAACACAATCGTAACTATAGATCACAGATACGTTTTCACCAATAGTTCGGCGACCTGAACAGCATTCAGGGCTGCGCCCTTGCGAATGTTGTCAGAGACAACCCAGAGATTGATTCCGCGCGGATGCGAAATGTCCTCGCGAATTCGGCCCACGAAAACGGCATCCTTGCCCGCGGCATTGCCGACCGGGGTCGGGTAGCCGCCAGGCTCGCGCTCGTCCACGAGTTCAACCCCAGGGGCGCTTTTTAGCAAATTTCGAACCTGTTCTGCCGTGATCTTGTCGCGTGTTTCGACATGCACGGCCTCTGCATGGCCAAGAAAGACCGGTACGCGCACGCAGGTGGGGTTCACCTGGATATTCTCGTCATCGAGGATCTTGCGCGTCTCCCAGACCACTTTCATCTCTTCGCGGGTGTAGCCGTTGTCCTGAAAATCATCGATGTGCGGGATCACGTTGAAGGCGATCTGCGCACTGAATTTTTCCGGCTTGACTGGCTGGAAATTGAGCAACGCGGCAGTTTGTCGGCCCAATTCCTCGATGCCTGAACGGCCAGCGCCCGAAACTGACTGATAGGTCGCCACATTGATGCGCACGATGCCGGCGGCACGATGGATTGGCGCAAGCGCAACCAGCAACTGCATCGTCGAGCAGTTGGGATTCGCAATGATGCCGCGCTTCGTGTATCCAGCCATGGCTTGCGGATTGACCTCGCTGATCACCAGCGGGACATCGGGGTCATTGCGGAATTCCGAGGTGTTGTCGATAACGACAGCCCCTGCCGCGGCGGCTCGGGGTGCGTGCTCGCGACTGACGCCGCCTCCGGCAGAGAAGAACGCGATGTCCGTCCCCGTGAAATCGAATTCGGCCAGGTCCCTGACAACGACCTGGCGTCCGTTGAATTCGAGCTTTTCTCCGACACTGCGGGAGCTTGCCAGGGCGACAAACTCCGAAACCGGGAATTTGCGCTCGGCGAGTATGTCGATAAGCGCCTCACCCACGGCGCCGGTCGCGCCTGCCAATGCAACCTTGAAGCTTTTCTTGTTGCTCATGCCAGCCCTTGAGGAAACACTCCAACCGATACATCGTCAGCGTTCACGCGACGACGGACGCAGTGTCGATCATTTTTGCAGCGCAGCAAAGCCCCTGGGCCGCTACTCGACGTCAATACCGACCGAGCCGGGTATTCGCGGCGTGACTTCCCCCACATCTCCGCATTGCGCGCGATGACGCAAGGCATGATCCATCAGCACGAGCGCCACCATCGCCTCGACGATCGGAGTCGCACGAATGCCGACACAAGGGTCATGCCGACCCTTGGTGCGCACCTCGATCGCCTCTCCCGAGGCATTCACGCTGCGCCCCGGGATCAGGATGCTCGATGTTGGCTTGAAGGCAGCGCTGGCCGTCACTGACTGACCGCTGCTGATGCCACCAAGGATGCCGCCCGCATGGTTGCTGAGGAACCCCTTCGGCATAATCTCGTCACGATGGCCGGAACCATGCTGGTTGACCACGGCGAATCCGTCGCCGATCTCGACGCCCTTGACAGCATTGATCGACATCAGCGCCGAAGCCAACTCTGCATCGAGCTTGCCGTAGACCGGCTCTCCCCAACCTGGAGGCACTCCCTCGGCGACAACGTTGACCCGCGCCCCAACCGAATCACCGGACTTGCGCAACGCCGCCATGAACTCCTCAAGCTCGGGAACCATTGAAGCATCCGGCCAGAAGAAAGGATTTTCCTCGACCACCGACCAATCAAATGAACGTGGCTCAAGACTGCCCATGGCCGCCAGGTAGCCGCGGATTCGAATACCGAAGCGAGCTGCAAGCCACTTGCGCGCGATTACCGCTGCCGCAACCCGCATGGTGGTTTCACGCGCCGACGAACGTCCACCGCCGCGCGGATCCCGTATGCCGTATTTCTGCCAGTAGGTGTAGTCGGCATGACCCGGCCGGAATGTATCGAGTATTTCCGAGTAGTCCTTTGAGCGCTGATCCGTATTGCGGATCAGCAGGGCAATCGGCGTGCCGGTGGTCAGGCCCTCGAACGTGCCCGACAGGATCTCCACCTCGTCGGCTTCATGGCGTTGTGAGGTATGCCGCGATCGTCCGGTTGCACGACGATCAAGATCGGCACGGAAGTCGCCTGCGTCAATCGGCAGGCCTGGCGGGCACCCGTCGATGACACAGCCAATGGCCGGCCCATGGCTCTCGCCAAACGTCGACACCGAGAACAGTTTCCCCATGCTGTTGCTGGACATGATGGTGATCGGCCCTCGAACCGTGCTCAGGCGCGCTGGGCTGCCAGGATGGCATCCCGATGCTCTACCAGATCGCTGCGATCAATCACGAAAACACCCATCTGGCCGACAGCGAACTCGACCCAGTTGAATGGCAGCGCAGGCAGCAATTCAACGAGCGCGCGTTCACTTTCGCCTACCTCGACAATCAGGACTCCGTCGTCGCTCAGGAATTCTGGCGCCTGGAGCAGGATACGCAGCGCGATATCGAGGCCGTCACTTCCTGCGGTCAAGCCGAGCTTGGGCTCATGTGCATACTCGGCCGGCAACGCATCGAATTCGTCTTCGGTGACATAGGGCGGATTGCTGACGATCAGCTCGTAGCGTTGGCCCGCCAGTCCGGCGAAGAGGTCCGATGCGACAGCGCGAACACGATCTTCGACGTTCTGATACGCGATGTTATCGCGAGCCAGGCCAAGTGCATCGTCGCTGATATCGGCGAGGTCGACCATCCAGTCCGGATTGTGTGATGCCATAGCCACGCCGATGCATCCGGATCCAGTGCACAGGTCCAGCGCACGTATGACTTCGCGATCGTCAAGCCAGGGCGAAAAGCCGCCGAGAATCATTTCCGCGATCGGCGATCGTGGAACCAGGGCTCGCTGGTCGGAAATGAACTCCAGTCCGGCAAACCAGGCTTTTCCGGTCAGATAGGCTACCGGCAAACGGTCTTTCACGCGCTTTTCGATGAGCGCAAGCACGGCCGACTTCTCCGCCGTCGTAAGCCTTGCCTGACCGTAGGCCGGAGAAAGGTCGTGCGGCAGATGCAGGGTCTGCAGAAGCAGATGCGTGGCTTCATCCAGCGCGTTGTCGTAGCTGTGACCGAAGGTCAGCCCTGCGGCGGAAAACCGGCTGGCGCCATAGCGGATGAAATCGATGATGGTGGCGAGTTCGGTTGTCATGGGCATCTGTTCCAGGCAAGGCCGCGAAGTATAGTCGCCGAAGCCAGCTGATCCGAGCATCCAGGGCAATTGATCCTGCATGCAGCCCCGGACCGGGACAGCATGCCACGCGTGGATGAATCCGTCAGATCGCTATACTGGATCGATGAAAACACCAATTTCACGTGGCCGCATAGGCCTGACTCAGATCCTTGTCATCGCCGCGCTGGCTGCAGCGCTTGGCCTGTGGACCGGATCCCGCTGGATGGCTGACCCCGCCCCGATTTCGTTGCAGACTGCGGTGATGTATCCCTCCCCCCTGCAAGTGGGTGATTTCAGCTTGCAGCGTACCGATGGAACGCCACTGGACCAGACCTCCCTGCGCGGCCACTGGACGATCGCTTTTTTCGGATTCACTCATTGCCCGGATATCTGCCCTTCCACGCTGGCGACTTTCAAGCAAGTCTGGGCGGAGCTGGGCAAGCAGGGTTTCACGGATCGCGTCCAGTTCCTGTTTGTCTCGGTGGATCCTGAGCGCGATACGCCGGAAAAACTTGCCAACTATGTCGAATTCTTCAGCAAGGAATTCGTGGCGGCTACCGGGCCGGACGACCAGCTGAACCGACTGACTCGAGCGCTGGGACTGATCTACGCACGGGATTCCGACCCGGCCGGCGGATACAACGTTGATCACAGTGCCTCCGCCGTCATCATCGATCCGGCTGGAAGGCGCGCAGGCCTGTTCCGCCCGCCCTTCAAGGCTGACGTGATTGTTTCCGATATCCAGACCCTGGTTGAATCCCGCTGATGCCACCGTCCATCCTCCTTCAGTACCTGCTACCTCATCGGCTGCTTTCGCGCGTCGTATTTCATGCCACACGCTGGACGTGGCGGCCATGGAAAGACTTCCTGATCAGTCAGATCACGCGACGATTCAATGTCGACATGAGCGAAGCTGCGCAGGCCGATCTGTCGAGCTACGAGCATTTCAACGCGTTCTTCACCCGCCTCCTGAAGCCGGGCGCACGCCCTGTCGATGCCGATCCGCTGGCCTTGTTGTGCCCAGCGGATGGCCGCATCAGTCAGGCCGGGCCGATTTCCGCCGGTCGCATTTTCCAGGCCAAGGGGCAGGATTTCAGTGCCGCCGAATTGCTTGGTGACGAAGCGTCCGCCGCCCCCTACAAGGATGGCCAGTTCGTTACCGTCTACCTTTCACCTCGCGACTACCATCGCGTGCACATGCCGATGGCCGGAAAGCTCCTGGAAACCCTGCACGTGCCGGGACGGATCTTCAGCGTCGCGCCGCTGGCCGTGCAGTGCATTCCCCGGCTGTTCGCCCGCAATGAGCGGCTGGTATGCCATTTCGAGGGTGAGCACGGTCCGTTCGCCGTTGTCCTGGTGGGGGCTTTGCTCGTTTCCAGCGTTTCTACCGTATGGGGCGATCTCGAGATTCCCCCCTACGCGTCGAAAATTCGCAAGCGTGACTATCGGGCAAGTGATATTCGCCTGGAACGGGGAGCCGAAATGGGGCGTTTCAACATGGGCTCTACCGTCATCCTGCTGCTGCCTGCGCAAGGCTCGAGCCTGGATTCCACCTTGACGACCGAGCAAGCGGTGCGGGTCGGCTGCGGTATCGGCAAGCTGCACCCGGGCCACTCTGGCTGATCAACAATCAGTCGACCGCCCGATTGGGGAAAAGTGTGAACCAGGCATAGCTTTACCCCCGGATTTGCGACTAGAATTGTCACAACGTTACACCCAGTGTCACGTAAACGGCCTGCGAACCCGAGGGGAACACCGATGCACCTTATTACACGCTTGATTGCCCTGACCCGCGGCATGCAACTCCGCCGCCAGTTCAAGGAGATCGAGAAGGCCCTCGAACAACTGGCACCCAATTCGCGCCGCCAATTGGCCGCCTTGGCCATGCGCGAATTCTCCAACGCTGCCAAAAGCGAGTACCCGCATCTCTATGCCACACCGCCGGACGAGAAATATTCGCCCTGGGGCAGCGGCACCTCGATCGGTTACGAGCGCATGAAGTCCGACAGCCTGCAGGTTCGCCTGCGCGGCCTGGCCTTGTGGCTGACGGTCACCTTTCACGAGACCAAGGATTCGCCGTACGCCGACCAGCGCGAATTGCACCGCCTGGTCATGCGCACCTTGCGCACGCTGAAGGAAACGGTTCCGGCCAAAGAGATGTCGCAACTGCTGGCCAATCACCCGCAGGCTGCCTGACCTTTCAGCATCATCCAGCCGCCACGTCGATCGACGTAGCCCGGCCGCGGCAATCGCCGAAAAGGAAAAGCGCAGCATAGGCTGCGCTTTTCTGCTTTCACGCCCGGGGGATCAGCGCCCGCTGCACGACGGCAGCCGCAGTTTCTGCCCCGCCTTTATCCGGTACTGAGGAGCCCGGATCCTGTTGAGTTCCGCGATTTCCCGAGTGCTGGTGCAGCCAGTGCGGCGCGCGATGGCTGCCAGATTGTCGCCCTTGCGCACGGTGTAGGTGTTTGTCGAACCCGAGCTGCGCGCGGAGCTGCGCGAAGGTGTCATTGACGCGGTCGCGGCATTCAGCTCACTGGCCAACTGTACCCAACGGCCACTGACGCACTGACTTGAGTAGGCGGCCTCCAATTGAACCGGAACTTCAAGCCGGGTGCCCGTCTCGAGCTTCTTTTGCGGATCCAGTGCCGGATTCAGATTGCGAAGCGTGCGAAACCAGCCGTCATACATGTTGCCGGTATTGCCCAGGCACACCGTCAGCTCGGCAAGCGACGCCGGCTCGGCCAGCTTGATGCTGCCGGGGTAGGCGTTGATCTTCGGAAAATCCAGGTTGTAACGCTCCGGATGCAGGAACAGCCAGGCCGCAGCCAATACCATCGGCACGTAGTCACGGGTTTCGGAGGGCAATTCGGAATAGATCTTCGGATCCCAGAAACTGCTCGCCCCGCTGCGAGCGGCCAGCCTGCCAATACGGCCCTCACCACCGTTGTAGGCCGCTATCACCAGCTCCAGGTTGCCGTTCAGGCGATTCAGCTGTTCGTTGATATATGCAGCATTGGCACGCGTGGACATGCCAGGATCAAAGCGCTGATCGAACCCATCCTTGCTGCCCAGGCCGAAGCGAAGCCCTGTTGCAGGCATGAATTGCAAAGGCCCGGAGGCGCCGGATCGAGACACCGCGTGCACGCGACCACCGGACTCCTTCGCCATCATGCCAAACAGCAACGCTTCCGGCAGACCCGCCTTGTGATATTCGGGCCACATCCGATAGCGCATGAACTGGTAGTTGACGTAGGCCGTCATCAGGTTTGGCCGGTACTGGGTCAGCCATTTTTCCAGACCCGCCTTCACGGCCTCGTTGGTGACCAGGATGTCGGCCAGCTCCCTGCCATTGAGCAAGGTGATGGTGCGTTGCATCGCAGGCAGGCTGGCAATGACCGGCGAATCCTCCCCCGACTCCCTGCTTGGCTCATCGGCCAGCGCCTCCAGCGAAGCGCCGGATTCGACAGGCGACGCTTGGAGGCTGCGCCGCAGCAACCGATCATAGGCCGACACGAATCGACTGCCATCGCAGCCGGGCGTGGTTTCGCAGGTGACAGCGCTGGCCTGCATATCATCCATCGCCGCACTGGTCTCAGCTTGGGCAGCGCTCATGTCCCCTGAACCGGCCAAGGCAAGCCCGGACTCGAAACGCCGACTGTCTTCATCAAGTTTCGCGTAGAGCGCGTTGATGGCAGCTTCGTCAACCTTCCCGGCGGCGACGGGCCGTGTTGTCGCAGTACCTGCACCTGCACACGCCGTCAACGCTGCAACCGCGAGCATGATCAACATCCGGGGGGAAATGCGCATCCTTTGAAATCCTTGTGGCGAATGCGCCACGGTAACCGAGCGAGTGGATCCACGGCAACGGCGAAGCGGCCCATTAAGAGAACAGGTCGACAGTGGCAGGCCATTGCTAACCATGGTGGCCAATAGTGACTGCAGGCGGATTCGGGCAGGCGAAACCCGTACTTGCCGAGCTGACACGAGTCAGCGGATCGTAGCCCGTTGTTTCATCATGGTCGGCACGCCGTGGGGGCGTCGACTACAATCGGGTTCGCACTTCAGCACGCTGCAACCGAGGAAACCACGGGTGAACGATATCCTTGTTGGGAAAAGTGACCAGGAAGTCTGGCTGCACGCAAAATATGCAAACCGTCATGGCTTGATCGCCGGTGCAACCGGCACCGGCAAATCCGTCAGCCTCATGTTGCTGGCTGAAGGCTTTTCCAAGCTTGGAGTACCGGTGTTCCTGGCCGACGTGAAGGGCGATCTCGCAGGGCTATCGCAAGCCGGGGTGATGAGCGAAAGGCTTCAATCGCGACTCGACAAGCTGGGCGTGGAATGGAGCCCGAACGCGAATCCTGTCGTCTTCTGGGATATTTTCGGAAAGTTGGGACATCCGATACGGGCCACGATTTCGGAAATGGGTCCCACCCTTCTGGGGCGGCTAATGGAGCTCAACGACACCCAGCAAGGCGTGCTCGAAGTCGTGTTCAGGACTGCCGACGACGAAGGCCTGCTCCTGCTCGACCTCAAGGACCTGCGCGCAATGCTCTCGTTTGCCTCGGATAATGCCAAGGCAATCTCCAAGCACTACGGTCTGGTCAGCGGAGCTTCGCTGGCGGCCATCCAGCGCGCACTGCTTTCACTCGAGGAATCGGGCGCGAATCACTTTTTCGGCGAACCTGCTCTCGATCTGGTCGATTTCATGCGTCAGGACATGTCAGGCCGAGGCATCATCAGCATCCTTGCGGCGGACCAGCTGATCCTCAAGCCCAAGCTGTACTCGACGTTCCTGCTCTGGATGCTGTCAGAGCTTTTCGAGAACCTGCCCGAGGCCGGCGATCTCGACAAACCCAAGCTCGTCTTCTTCTTTGATGAAGCACATCTTCTCTTCGACGATGCCCCGCCCGCACTGGTGCAGCGCATCGAGCAGGTCGTGCGCCTGATCCGCTCCAAGGGCGTGGGTGTCTTCTTCTGCTCCCAGAACCCCGACGATGTTCCGCCTGCGGTATTGGGGCAAATGGCAAACCGGGTCCAGCACGCCCTGCGCGCGTTTACCCCGCGTGACCAGAAAGCCGTGCGAGCCGCAGCAGAGACTTTGCCGCCCAATCCCAAAGTGGATGTAGCCGCAGCGATCACCCAGCTCGGTGTAGGCGAAGCTCTCGTTACTACCTTGCAGGATGGCGGTGTGCCCTTGCCCGTTCAACAGACCTTTGTCGCATCGCCCGGTTGCCGTATCGGAACGGTCAGTGACGAGGAACGGGCCACGGTCCGCCTGCGCTCTCCATTCGGCAGCAAATACGACACCCTCTCCGACCGCGAGTCGGCATTTGAAAAGCTTGCGGCAAGACAGGAAGCGACGGCCGCAGAAAGCGAACCCGTTGTCAGTGAACGGGGAGGAAAAGCGGGGAAGGCAGCAGCAGAAGGAGGCGGATTCATGAGCAAGATCCGCGACATTCTGCTGGGCACCCGCCGGCGCCAGGGCATGCTTGAAGCACTGGCCAAATCTGCGGCCCGGAACGCTGGAAGCCAGATGAGTCGCTCGATCATGCGCGGCGTACTTGGCGGCATATTCAAGGGACGTTGACCGGAGCGCGGTAGATGAGCCGCTGGCGCGCACCCGTTGCAGCCTCCTCCAAACTGATCACCCGGTCGGGCCTGCAGAATATCCAGGCCGAACTGGATGAGCTTTGGCGCATTCGACGCCCCGAGGTTGTTGCCGCGATTACCGCAGCCGCCGCCGAAGGCGATCGCTCGGAAAATGCCGAGTACATCTATCGAAAGAAGCAGTTGGCGGAAATCGACCGTCGCGTACGCTATCTGAGCAAACGCATCCCCGAGTTGCACGCAGCCGATTGCCTGCCCAGCGACCTGTCAGCGATCTGGTTTGGCGCATTCTTCACGGTCGAGGATGAGGATGGCTCGCATCACGAATATCGAATAGTCGGCGCAGACGAGATCGATTCGGCAAAGGGCTGGATCAGTGTGGACTCGCCGTTCGCCCGGGCAGCACTCAAGAAGCACGTGGATGATGAGTTTGAAGCGCTTACACCAGGCGGCGTGCGG
>NZ_JBAWHJ010000060.1:0-8639 GCF_049593775.1 Dokdonella sp.
GTCAGGAACCCGCACCTTATCTATCCGGGTGACGAACTGGTCCTGTCCGGAGATGGCGTCAGCCACGGCCCCGGGTCGGTTGGCCCGCATGCTCGGGTGACCTCGCTGGAAAATACGGTCAAGCCGATTCCGCTCTCGCTGATCAAACAGTTCCTCAAGAATGCGCGCATCGTTGATGAAGCGACGATGGAGAAAGCGCCTGCTGTCGTCGGCATCGAGGAAAACCGCCTGCGCGGAACAACCGGCCAGCTGATCTACATTCGCGGCCTGGATGCGCAAGTTGGCGATCAGTTCGCCCTGGTGCGTGCCGGTGGACGCTACTACGACATGCCGCCAGAAGATGAAGGCGACAAGCGTGAGGTGTATCGCCAGGCTCGCGACGGCTGGGAAGGTCGCAAGAATCTGCTTTGGCAGCACGGCCCGCATGAAATCACGCTCAGCGGCCGGGTGCGTTTCCTGGGCTACGAAGTGCTCGACTACGGCACGGTGCAAGTCACGCGCACCGGCGATGTGGCCTCGGCACTGGTGATGAACGCCGACTTTGAAGTCAACACGGGCGACTACATCCTGCCAATGGATCGTGATCCCTACGATGATGAATATCTCCCGCATCCTCCGAGTGAGATCCCGGACAACATGCGCGTCGTCGCCTTCACCGGCGCCCTGTCCTCGGTCGGCACCTATCAGGTGGTCGCACTGTCTCGCGGCAGTGAGGATGGCGTCGACAATGGCACCACCTATTCGATCTATACCGAAGGCGAGACCGTACAGGACATCACCGACTACCCGACGGGTTCCACACGCGCATTCTTCAATCCGCGCGACAAGAACGTGAAACTGCCGCCCGAATTCGTCGGCCACGTGATGATTTTCCGCACCTTCCAGCGCGTCAGTTACGGCTTGATCATGGATGGTGTGCGGCCGGTGCAAATCGGGGACTTCCTGCACGATCCCGACAGCACGCCCTGAACGAAACAGATATTGGATGACCAGACGGCGCGGAGGCTTCCTCCGCGCCGTTCTTTTTTGTGTGGATCAGCGAATTTGTCCCGACCGGAAAGCCCGGACTGACTGCTAGACTTCAAGGATGAATACAGGGATGCGCGACTCGGATACGGAATCCTGGATGGTCCTGCTGCGGACGCCCGGACTGGGCGCCTCCACGTTGCGGCCGCTCATCAGCCAGCATCAAGGGCCTGGAGCGGCGCTCGAACTCCTTCGCTCCGGAAAGGGCGGGCGCGAACTGGCCGCAGAAGCGCGCGCCTGGCTCGATGCCCCGGACCCCTCCGTGATCGCCTCGGACCTGGATTGGCTTGCCGCGCCCGGCCATCACTTTCTTGGCTGGGATGACCCCGACTATCCCTCCCTGTTGCGCGAGGTGCCTGGCGCGCCGGCCGCCCTATTCATCAGCGGCGAACCGAGCCTGTTGTGGATGCCCCAGATCGCCATCGTCGGCAGCCGCAGCGCCAGCGACGCCGGAATCGCGACGACCCGCCGATTCGCGCGAGCCCTGTCCGCGGCGGGCTTCACGATTACCAGTGGCATGGCGGATGGCATCGATGGTGCCGCGCATCGGGCGGCACTCGACGCCAACGGGAAGACCCTGGCCGTACTCGGCACGGGACCAGACCTCGTTTATCCGCGCAAACATATCGGCCTGGCTGCGGAAATCACCGAAAAGGGCGCGCTGGTCAGCGAATTCCCACCCGGCACCGTGGGCAGGCCCGAGCATTTCCCGCGCAGGAACCGGATCATCTCCGGGTTGTCCTTGGGCACCCTGGTGGTGGAGGCGGGGCTGAAGTCCGGGTCGCTGATTACCGCCCGCTATGCGAATGAACAGGGCCGCGAGGTATTCGCCATTCCGGGCTCGATCAACAATCCACTGGCCCGCGGCTGCCACCAACTGATTCGCGAAGGCGCCAGGCTGACCGAGTCGGTCGAGGATGTGGTCGGCGACCTCTCCAGCCTGGCTGCGAGCCTCGGAGATCGCCTGCGCGCACGCCTGGAAGCCGAACCGGCAAATGGCGACAGCCCCGAATCGGCGCATGGCCCAGTGGCAGGCAAGCGGGACCCCGAGTACACCCGCTTGCTGGACGCCCTCGGGCACGAGGAGGTGGCGCTCGATACCCTCGCCGAGCGCACCGGCATCAGCATCGCCTCGTTGTCTTCAATGCTGCTGGTACTCGAGCTTGACGGCGATGTCTCGGCTGCCCGTGGTGGCAAGTACACGCGGCTGCACTCGGAATCCTGATCCCGGCTCATTTACGGCCATCATCGCGTCAGGCTCGGGGGCCTCAATACCCGCCTCGCTCACGAATCTTCTATCAAACCGTGTTCATGGGTGTATTGGGGTTCACTTGGGTATAGTGCGGCTCCTCGGCCGGCTTGGCGGGAGGCGACGCAGAATGGATGGGCTGCCAGGGTCGGAAGCGGCAACCAGCCTTATTCAGGCAGGCCTGCCAGGTCCGTTTGGCGAAGACGCATGGAGCTAGCAGACTTGACAGTCCGCAAACTCGTGTGTCCTTCTGAATAGGCAAACCCGGATATTACCGTTCCACAAAGATTTGCAGCGCCTGACAGGGCTCTGCCAGAACCCGGCGGCAAGGACCGCACCATGGCCAAGAACCTACTCATCGTCGAATCGCCCGCCAAAGCCAAGACGATCAACAAGTATCTCGGCAAGGACTTCCAGGTCCTGGCTTCCTATGGACATGTGCGCGATCTCGTGCCGAAGGAAGGTGCGGTCGATCCGGACAACAACTTTGCGATGAACTACGACCTCATCGAAAAGAACGAGAAACACGTCGCCGCCATCGTCAAGGCAATCAAGGGCGCCGAGGCGCTCTATCTCGCGACCGACTTGGACCGCGAAGGTGAAGCGATTTCCTGGCATATCGCCGAGATCCTCAGAGAGAAGAAGCTGCTCAAGGACAAGGTCGTGCATCGCGTCGTCTTCTCCGAGATCACGCCACGGGCGATCAAGGAAGCCGTAGCCAACCCGCGCGAACTGTCGATGGAACTGGTCAACGCCCAGCAAGCCCGTCGTGCGCTGGATTACCTGGTGGGCTTCAACCTCTCTCCGGTACTTTGGCGCAAGGTCCAGCGCGGCCTGTCGGCCGGGCGCGTGCAATCACCCGCGTTGCGCATGATCGTGGAGCGCGAGGAAGAGATCGAAGCATTCATTCCACGCGAATACTGGTCGGTCGAAGCCGACCTGGCGCATCCGGACCAGCCGTTCAAGGCGCGCCTGCTCAAGCTCAACAACAAGAAATTCGAACAGTTCGACCTGACCAATACCGATGACGCGCATGCCGCGCGCAATGCCTTGCACAAGGCTGCGCAAGGCCGGCTCGTGGTCGGCGAGGTGCAATCGAAGGAGCGCAAGAGGCGCCCTTCGGCACCGTTCACGACATCGACCCTGCAGCAGGAAGCGGCACGCAAGCTGGGCTATGCGACGAGTCGGACGATGCGCCTTGCACAACAACTGTATGAAGGCATCGCGATTGGCGACGAAGGCGTAGTCGGCCTGATCACCTATATGCGTACCGACTCGGTATCGATTTCCGAAGAAGCCACTGGCGAGTTGCGCGAAGTCATCGTGCGCGAATTCGGCCGCCAGGCACTGCCCGAGCAGCCGAACGTCTACAAATCGAAATCGAAGAACGCGCAGGAAGCGCATGAGGCCGTGCGACCCACGTCGGCGGCACTTACGCCGAAACGAGTCGCCGCCTACCTGTCACCGGACCACGCAAAACTCTACGAGCTGATCTGGAAGCGAACGGTTGCCTCCCAGATGCAGTTCGCCACCATGAATACGGTCTCCGTCGATTTTCCCTGCGGTGCCGACGCGGCATTCCGTGCCACCGGCACGACCGTGGTCGATCCGGGCTTCCTCGCCGTATATGAGGAGGGTCGCGACCAGAAAGGCGCCGACGATGAAGATGACGCACGCAAGCTGCCGGCGATGAAGGTGGGCGAAGCGGTGCCGCTTCGCGATATCGTTACCGACCAGCACTTCACCGAACCACCACCGCGCTTTTCCGAAGCCAGCCTGGTCAAGGCCCTTGAGGAGCACGGCATCGGCCGTCCGTCGACCTATGCCAGCATCATCCAGGTCCTGCTCAATCGCGAATACGTGATTCTCGATAGCCGGCGCTTCAAGCCTACCGATGTCGGGCGCGCCGTTGGCCGCTTTCTGGCGGGCCATTTCGCACGCTACGTGGATTACGACTTTACCGCCAATCTTGAAGACGAGCTCGATGCTGTCAGTCGCGGCGAAGAGGACTGGGTTCCGTTGCTGAGTCGCTTCTGGAAGCCCTTCAAGGCCCAGGTCGACGAAAAAATGGAAACCGTCGACAAGTCCGAGGCCAGTGGCAGCCGCGTGCTTGGGGAAGATCCAAAATCCGGCAAGCCGCTTTCGGTACGATTGGGCCGCTACGGACCGTTCGCGCAGATCGGCACAAAGGATGACGAGGACAAGCCCAAGTTCGCCAGTCTTCGTCCTGGCCAGAGCATGCATACGATCACGATGGAGGAGGCGCTGGAGCTGTTCAAGCTGCCGCGCACCCTCGGCACTTCCGAGGAAGGCGAAGACATCACGATCGGCATCGGGCGCTTCGGCCCCTTCGTCAAGGTCGGCTCGACCTATGCTTCGCTGACAAAGGAAGACGATCCCTACACCATCGAATTGCCACGCGCACAGGAATTGATCAAGGCAAGGGCCGAGTTGCTGGCCAACCGGATCATCAAGGACTTTGGCAACGGCATCCAGATTCTCAACGGTCGCTATGGGCCCTATATCACCGATGGCGACAAGAATGCGCGCATTCCCAAAGATCGCGAACCGCCAAGCCTGAGCGAGGCCGAATGCGTCGAACTGCTGGCCGCAGCTCCGTTTCGCCCCAAGCGTGGTTACGGCAAGGGCGCGAAAGGCAAGGCGGCTACGAAGAAAACCACTGACGCTGCGGCCAAGAAGAAGCCTGCTGCGAAGAAGGTCGCAAAGAAGGCAACCAAAAAGGCTGCAAGCAAGAAGACCGCAGCGCGCAAGTCTGCCAGCAAGAAGACACCGGCAAAGAAGGCTGCTGCCAGGAAGACGGCACCGCGAAAGAAGGCTTCGACTGACACGGCAACTGCCGGCGACAGCTGATGGCCAAGTCTGTTGATCGCGCCGTTGCCGCATTGCGAGCTGGTGGCGTGATCGCCTATCCAACAGAAGCGGTATGGGGGCTGGGTTGTGATCCGCTCAATCAGGACGCGGTGGCCAGGCTATTCGAGCTCAAGCAGCGCCCGACCGATCTGGGCGTGCTCCTGATCGGCGCGAGTTTCGAACAGGTGCAACCGTTCATTGGTGCCTGCCCGGATGCCGCCATCGAGCGCGCACGAGCCAGTTGGCCCGGCCCGCATACCTGGGTGTTTCCAAGCAGTACGCTGGTTCCCCCCTGGATTTCGGGCAGGCACCCCGGCATTGGGTTGCGTGTTTCCGATCACCCTGTGCCACGCGCCGTGTGCACGGGATTTGGCGCTCCAATGGTTTCAACGAGCGCCAACGTTCACGGCCATGCAGTGGCCAGGAACAGAGCCGAGGTCGAAGCATCATTTGGGCTGATGCTCGATGCCATCGTCGACGGCGAACTCGGGGGACTTGAGCAAGCGACGCCGATACGCGACGCTATCACCGGGGAATGGCTACGTGGTTGAGGGAGGCAGGATGACGGCTTTGGTCAATGCCGAATTGGAGGCTGCTGCTGGCAAGCAACCGCTTTTGGCGAATGCTGCTGACAATCGTATCGTCGCCTGGCGCGACCGTCGGGCTGTTCGAGCCACGGAATTCCTGGCCGACATCAGCAAGGTTGCCGCTTTGCTTCCGGACAGCGGCTGCGCAATCAACCTTTGCGAGAATCGCTACGCATTTCTGGTCAGTTTCTGTGCCGCAGCCAGCAGGGGACAGGCGACCCTGCTTCCCGCGTCACGAGCGCCGCAGGCGATCGCTGATGTGCGCAGCAGTCGCCTTGACTCCTATCTGCTGGGAGACGCGATGAGCTGCCTGCAGGATATCGACATGATTCGCCTGCCCGAACTGGATGGCACGAATATCGAGTCGGCTGCCGGCATACCCATGCTTGATCCGCGCCAGGTCGTAGCGATCGGATTCACCTCCGGAAGCACGAGCCAGCCCAAACCAAACACCAAGACATGGGACAATTTCCGTATTGGCAGTGCCCAGAACATCGGTGTTCTGGAATCCGCCATCGGACTGGCTGTCGGGCAAACCGCGCACGTACTCGCGACCGTGCCCGCCCAGCACATGTACGGCATGGAGCTCTCCGTTCTGCTGCCCTTGTTCGGTCGGTTCGCTGTCCACTCGGGCAAGACCTTCTTTCCGGCCGACGTGGCCCGCTCGCTTGGCCAGATTCCCGAACCGCGGCTGCTGGTGACCACCCCCGTGCATTTGCGTGCGCTGCTGCGAGCGGATATCGAGCTGCCGACCATTGCAGCCCTGGTTTCAGCGACAGCTCCGCTGCCGGCGGAACTTGCCCGTGAAGCAGAGCAACGATTCTCTGCTCCGGTCGTCGAAATGTTTGGCTCCACCGAAACCTGCGTGATTGCGCACCGGCGCACCGCGATCCAGTCCGACTGGAACCTGTACGACGACGTGGATTTGAAGCCACAGCCGGATGGCACCCTGGTTGAGGCCAGGCATTTGTCGCAACCGACCAACCTGCAGGATATTGTCGAAGTGCTGCCTGGCAGGAAATTCAGGTTGCATGGTCGCAATGCCGACATGCTTGAAATCGCCGGTAAGCGCGCCTCGCTGGCCGACCTGACCCGTCGCCTCCATGCGCTTGAAGGCGTGCTAGACGCCGTAGTGTTTCAGGTTGAAGCCGGAGCCGGAGCGCCGGTGCGCCGCATTGCAGCCCTGGCTGTTGCGCCCGGGCGCTCCGAGAAGGAGCTTCTGGCCGAGTTGCGGACACAGATGGATCCAGTCTTCCTGCCGCGACCGCTACGCGTGGTCAAGGCGCTGCCGCGCAATGAGACCGGCAAGCTGCCGCTCCAGGCACTGGTGCTGGCCCTGGCTGAACAAGCAGCTCCCTAGCCGCGTTCAGAATCACCGCTCATCCTGGAGACTCGCCCAATAAAAAGCCCCGAAGGCCAGGGGAAGCCTTCGGGGCCGGTTCGAAAATCGGTCTGGGGAGGGACCGATCTCCGGGGATCCCTCCAGGGAGGTGGAAGGATCCGGGGGTGCCGTTGCGTGCACCCGATAATAGAGACGGCGATTGGCAGTAAATAGTTTCGTTGGTTTTTCAGGTTTCGCGAATTCGTTTATCCGCTATTCACTTTTCCGGCGCCGTGACCAACAGGCACGGTCAGTGCGCCTCGTCCCAGTTGTCGCCCACACCGATATCAATGATGAGCGGCACGGCCAATTCTGCTGCCGCGGCCATGCGTTGACGCACGCCCTCGGTGATTTCGCGGGTGCTGTCTTCGCGCACCTCGAATACCAGCTCATCGTGGACCTGCATGAGCATGCGAGCCTGGTCGCCACGGCCCTGCAGCCAACCGTCGACCTCAAGCATGGCGCGCTTGATGATGTCTGCGGCAGTTCCCTGCATGGGCGCATTGATTGCGGCACGTTCGGCCCCCGCACGCTGCGCCTGATTGCGTGACGCGATGTTGTTCAGGTACAGGCGCCGACCAAAAACGGTTTCGACATAGCCGTCCTGATGCGCTTGCTCGCGCACACGATCCATGAAGTCGCGTACGCCTGGATAGCGCTGGAAGTAGCGTGCGATGTAATCCTGCGCCTCGCCTCGCCCGATGCCGAGCTGGCGCGCCAGACCGAAAGCGCCCATGCCGTACATCAGTCCGAAGTTGATTGCCTTGGCAGCTCGCCGCTGGTTGCTGTCGACATCCTCCAGCGGCACACCAAACACTTCAGCGGCCGTGCTTCGATGGATGTCCTGGTCACCGTGAAAGGCCGAGAGCAGACCGGGATCACCGGATAGATGCGCCATGATGCGCAATTCGATCTGGGAATAGTCAGCGGCAAGGATCTTCCACCCCGGCGGCGCAATGAACGCCTGTCGAATCCGCCGCCCCTCTTCCGTGCGTATCGGGATGTTCTGCAGGTTCGGGTCTGAAGAAGACAGGCGCCCGGTCGCAGCCGTGGCCTGGTGGTAGCTTGTATGCACCCGCCCTGTATCCGGATTGACGATCTCGGCCAGCTTTTCCGTGTATGTCGAACGCAATTTGGCAAGGCCGCGATATTCGAGTATCAGCCGAGGCAGTTCGTGCGCATCGCTGATGGCCTCAAGTGCCTCTTCATTGGTGGAAGGTTGCCCCTTCGGCGTCTTCAACACGGCTGGCAGCTTCAGTTCGTCGAACAACAACGCTTGCAGCTGCTTGGGTGAGTCAAGACTGAAAACCCGCCCGGCGAGTGCATGTGCCTCGGTGGTCAAGGTGTGCATCCGCGCCGCCAGTTGCCGGCCCTGCTTGCGCAGGGCATCCACATCGACGAGCACCCCGGCTTGCTCCATGCGCGCAAGCACCGGTACCAGCGGAATTTCGATATCCCGGTAAATCGAGCAGAGTTTCGAATCGGCCTCGAGCTGCGGCCACATCGCCCGATGCAGGCGCAAGGT
>NZ_JBAWHJ010000061.1:0-2738 GCF_049593775.1 Dokdonella sp.
GTCGAGCACGGGTTAAGGGACGACATGATGCGTTTCATCCTGATCCTGCTTGGCCTGCTCGCGTCGGCGACGCCCGCCGCCGCTGACGAGCACTTCTACGCCTACGACCCCGTGTCGAGTTCCGCGCGCCTGCTTACGCGCGGGATTACCCTTCAGGTCGAGCGCGGCCTGTTCGGCAGGACGCGGGTGATGCGGCTGTACGCCACGGCCGGAGCCGGGTCGGCGGGATTGGAGCGCGAAAGCCTGCCGGACACCCGCCTGCGCGCGGCCTTGCCGGCCGGGGCCGAAGAATCCAACGCCTATCGTGTCGAGGCCGAAGGGACGGGTGGTGCCCTGGCGCGGGTCATGTGTCCCGGTGCCGGCCAGGTTTGGCTCGTCTTCGGCCGGGTCCGGCCCCTGCGCGACATCACGGTGCAGGCCGTCGGCCAGGGTCAGGACGGGCAGCTTCGCCACTGCCAGACCCTGCAATATCGCTACCGTGGCGAATGGTCCCGCCCCGAGGACCACAGCTTGCGTGAGGGCGGGGCTTCCCCGTCGCCTCTGGGCTGAGCAGCCTCTGGCACCGGGGCGTCTGGTTCTCCCGCATCCTCGGCGGGCTCGCGATCATCACCTTCACCCGGCTGTGAGGGTGCGGCATGGCGTCGGTTTCGTTTCGCGCGCGTATTTTGCCGTGGCTGGTGTCGATGATTGGCGCATAATGGCGGGGAAGAACGAATGAGGGTTCCATGCGTCGCTTTCCGCTCGTCCTGATGATGGGCGCGCTTCTCGCCACGACCGCCTGTCAGCAGCAGGCGAGCAGCGAGGCCATCGCCGCCGGGGAAACCGCAGAGACGACCGAGCCCGTCGTGGAGCCCCTTGCGCCGGAGGAGGCGAATGCGCTCGCGTTCCGCACGGCCTGGGACGAGGCCCCCCCGGTCACCGCGTCGGACCCCGACCCCGACAGCGACCTCGAGGGTTCGTTCGCATTTCGTCAGGGCACCGTGAGAGATCTGGGGGCCGGACTGTTCGCGCTGGTCTCGAGTGGCGTGGGCGACGACGGCGCAGGTGCCGTGGCCATCCATTATCTGGTGAGGACGGAAGACGGCTTTCGCGACAGCGACGTCGACCCTCTGTTTGTCTCGGCGGGGACGGGCGGAGAGCCACAGTGGACCCTGCGGACCGATCTGACGCCCCAGCCCGCCCTGGTCGTCGAAGCCCGTTCGACCGGCGAGGGCCGAACCTGCGCCACCGGCACACTGGTGGAGTTGACACCGAGCCATCCGGTGCTGCGGGCGCTCGATATGCGGCTCAAGGTCGAGGACAGTCAGGGCGGGGCCGACGGGTCAGCCGAAGCCCAGCTTTCACGTGGCACCGTGGGGCGGGATTTTACGCTGACCTACACGGGTGCCAGCGAGGCCGAGGTCGACTATGTGTTGACCGACATGGGGTTCTACCGGGCGATGAGCGAGCCGAGCCTGCCCTGGTGCTGAGGCTTTACAGGCGCGGCCCCGCTCTCTAGAGCGAGCGCCCCCTTCGTGCCGACCGGGTCCGAATCCCGGCGTCGCCAGACATGGAGTCGGCCATGAGCCGCCAGAACCGTAAGTCCCGTGCCCCGCTCGGACCCAGCCAGCGCCAGCTGCGCGCCGGAGAGCTGATCCGTCACGCCCTCGTCGAGGTGATGCGCGAGGAAGAGATTCACGATCCCGCCCTGGCCGGCGTCTCAATCACCGTGACAGAGGTTCGACTCAGCGCCGATCTCAAACATGCCAACTGTTTCGTGGAGCCGCTCGGGGCCGGCCTTACCGACGCCGGCGATGTCGACGCGGTGGTCAAAGCATTGAATACACACGCTAAGTTTCTACGTGGCGCGCTCAGTCGGCATGTCGACATGAAGTTTACGCCGGACCTGCGTTTCCGTCACGACGAGAGCTTCGAAGCCGCCAGTCACATGGACAAGCTGCTGGCGAACCCGCACGTGCGGCGCGACCTCGACCCCCAGGACGACGCCTGAGCCATGGCGCGTCGCAAGCGCGGGCAACCGGTCGACGGCTGGGTCTGTCTCGACAAGCCCCTGGGCCTGGGCTCCACCCAGGCTGTAGGCCGTGTGCGTCGCCTGTTCGACGCCGGCAAGGCCGGCCATGCCGGAACGCTCGATCCCCTCGCCTCCGGCATTCTGCCGATCGCGCTGGGCGAGGCAACAAAGACCGTTCCCTTCATGATGGAGGCGCGCAAGGTCTATCGGTTCACGCTCGCGTGGGGGACCTCGACCGCCACCCTCGACCGCGAAGGCGAGATCACCGGGCGCTCCGACGTGCGCCCGTCCGTCAGCGCGGTAGCTGACGCCCTGCCCGCCTTCGTCGGCGAGATCGACCAGATTCCCCCGACCTATTCGGCAATCAAAGTCGATGGTGCCCGTGCCTATGATCTGGCGCGAGACGGACAGGAGGTGGTGCTGGCCGCGCGGCGTGTCTCGATCCACGAGGCAGCGGTGACGGCCTCGCCTGACGCCGACCACGTCGAGATCACCGTTCTGACCGGCAAGGGTGTCTACATCCGGTCCCTGGCGCGGGATCTGGCGGCCATGCTGGGAGCAGAGGCGCACGTTTCGGCCCTGCGGCGCGAGCGCGTTGGCCCCTTCTCGCTGGAAAACGCCATAGGGCTGGATTTTCTGGAGGAACTGGTGCATAGGAGCGCCGCCTCGGAAGGCCTTCTTCCCGTTGCGACCGCCCTGGACGACATCCCGGACCTGGCCGTCAATG
>NZ_JBAWHJ010000062.1:0-9366 GCF_049593775.1 Dokdonella sp.
ACCGCCTGGATCGGGCGGTCGAACATCATCATGAAGCCGTCGGTCTTGTCGATCTCCTTGCCGCCGTGGCGATCCGCCAGCGTGCGGGCCAGGCGATCGTGCTTGCGGATCAGCTCCGCCGCCTCGCGGTCGCCAAGGCGCTCGACCAGGGCGGTCGAGTTGACCAGATCACACAGCGCCAGTGTGCGCAGCATTGAGCTCGCAGGAGGATGTGCACCGTACTGATCAGAAATCACTGCGCTCACGGTCTTCCCGGTGATGCTGATGACAGGACAGCCGATTCTGCGCCGCGGAGTGCACAAATTCCAGTCTCGGCGACTTTGCGCATTTTTCAGGCTGTAAATCGGAGGCCACGACGCCGGCTTTTCGGCTTGGGACCGTTCCGCAGCCTGAGAATGAATCGACCTCTCGGAACAGCCCCGTCAGGCGCCGTGCATTTCCGTCGCGCTGGCACAAGTGCATTGCGCCAGGGCATGGATTCTTCCAGGGAGCTTCTGTGCCCATCGTGATCGTGCCTGTTGCAAGCCCTATTCCTTCATGCGGCGAAACACGAACCAGGGCATCCAGCGAACGAGCAGGCTGACCAGACTCCACCAGCGTGGGGTGTGGCGGTCGAAAGAGGCTCGCGGCAACAGGCGCACCACGGCCTGGGCAACTTCCTCCGGCGTCGCGACCGGCAATGGAAGCTTTTTGCCGAAAGTCAGGTTGCTACTGACAAAGCCGAGGCGATGGAACTGTACGCGCAGCTCGTTCGGCGGGTAGCGATGGCGGAGACTTTCGAAATAGGTCTCCAGCCCGCGTTTGGCTGCCGCGTACACCACGTTTCTGCTCCGGCCACGCGCACCGGCAATGCTGCCGAAGCCGACGATCACTCCGCGTGATTCGAGCAACACTGGCAACAGCGCATGGGCGATGGCCATTGGTGCGTGCAGGTTGATCGCAAGCAGTTGACCAATCGCCGTGGCGCCAAGCTGGCCTTCATCATCCTGGCGTGACATGCCAGCAGGAAGCAGTAGGGCGCTAGCCGCAGGCATTTCCTTGAGCGCGCCGATCACGCGCGTGCCGGGATCGGCCGTCGCGGCAAGATCCATCGACAACGTCCTGACCTGGACATCGAACCGAAGCTGCAGATCGCTGGCGAGTGGCGCAAGGTCGCGAAGATCCGACGCGACAAGGAGCAGAGGCTGGCCTGCCTGGGCCAGGGTGACGCTGAGTGCGCGCCCGACGCCGCTGGATGCACCGACGACAATCGCGGTCATAGCGACAGTCTCCGACTCAACTCCGATACCTGCAGGCCGTTCGGATCAAAACTGCGCAGGCGTTCGCGTGCCTCGTCAAAATCGCGGATGCCGCGCCGCGCCGAATCCGCCTGCAAGCTGGACTCCTTTATCAAGTTTGGACGACCGCCATGAGCAAGCGCCAGTTCGGTCAAGGCTTCGATGAAGGTGGCCTGCGAAGTGCTCCGCGGTTGTGGAATCTGGATCGCCAGAGCGATGCCCTTTCCATCAAAGGCCAACCCCTGCGGTTCGCCATCAAATAGCTTGCTTGCGATCAGGCTGATGCGCGGCTTGGCACGCGCCACTTCAGCACCCAGCGCGGCTACAAAATCCGCGTAGCGCTTGTGAGGCAGCAGCCACTGCGCTTCGACAAAGCCTTCCTTGCCGAAGCCTGCGAAATAGCGACGTGCCTCGTTGAGCGGGAACATGGCGGCCTCAACGGACAGGCGTTCGTTTCCGGTGCGTCGGTAGCCTCGCCCGATCCACTGATTCATCACGCTGATGCCCGCACGATTCCAGGCGCAGTGCGACCACGGCTCGATCACGGCCGGAAGGTCAGCGGTGAGCCGTTGCCCCGATCGCGCAGACTCCTGCGCTTCCAGACCGAAGCGAATCACGCCTCGGCCAAACTGTGCCGGGCGACCATCGTGCCAACCGTAGAGCAGTGGGGCGCCTGCGTGAGCGCGCAACACCTCCGCAGCGTCAACCAGGTTCGCGACTGCGATGTTGCGCAGGGAGTAGGCCGAGGGAGCGGGGACCATGCGCAAGGTCGCGCTACCCATCAAGCCAGGGATGCCGAAGCCGGCAAAGCAGGCCGAGAAGCGTTCGGCATTTTCTTCGGCACTGGCGATCATCCAGCCAGCGCTGGAATCGAACAACTCGATGGATGCGACGTGCTTGCGGAAGGTGCCGTCGCGTGCCGGATTCTTGCCGTGTACGTCGGCTGCAATACAGCCTCCAATACTAGCCCTGGGATGACCCGGTGCTACCGGCAACATCCATCCACGAGCAAGGGCAAATCGCTGGATGTCCCCAATGCGCGCACCGGCTTCCACAGTCAGCAGGCCCTGTTCGGCATCGAATTCGAGCAAACGGTTGAAAGCGCCCAGATCCTGCACAACGCTTTCCGCGGCGAAACTGGCACCGCCATAGGACACGCCGGAACCGCGGGAAATGCGCTGCACGTCAGCCGGCAGTGCTTCGACAAGACGGAAGCGATCCGGTTTCTGCACATGACAGCGCGCGGAGAAGCTGCGATCAAAACTGCGCAGCTCGATTTCCGCGAGGGCAAAGCCACGCGGCGAGCTCACGCTTCGGCATCCTTGTCAGCGGCAATGTCGGCTTCAAACAGGCGATCAAGATCGCGCTGTGCTTCGCGGGCGTTCTGCATGATGGCGGCATCGTCATCGTAGAAGAGATGCTGTTCGGCCAGCAGTTTCTCGTCGTACTCCCTGAATTTCTCGACCCGGCTATCCGCCAGATCGGCGTCCATTCCAAGCTCGACCAGTACATCCTTTGAAAGCACCAGGCTGGAATAGAAGGTTTCGCGAACGATGTTGGCACCAAGATCCATCAGGCGGAACGCATGCTGGCGATTGCGTGCGCGCGCGAACACCTTCAAGTGTGGATAAAGGCGCCTGACCAGCCGCGCCGTGCGGATATTGGTGTCCGGATCATCCGTGGCGACGACGAAGATCTCCGCTTTGTCTGCATGGGCGGAACGCAGCAGATCGCCGCGCGAAGGATCACCGAAGTAGATTTCGCTGCCGAATTTTCGCGATGCCTCAACCTGCTCAATGGAGCTCTCGATGGCCGTGAAGCGAATGTGATTGGCGCGCAGGACGCGAGCCATGATCTGGCCGAAGCGGCCGAACCCCGCAATGATGACGCGCGGTGGATCAAGCTCTTCGATGTGGTCGTATGCCGGAGTGGCTGCAGCGACTTTCGGGATGCTTCTTGCCGCCAGGACGACGAGCAGCGGAGTCAGCGCCATCGACAGGCTGATCACCACGATCAGGGTATCGCGAAGACCCGGATCAAGCAGCTGGTTCTGCACCGCAAGGGTAAAGACCACGAATGCGAACTCGCCACCCTGGGATAGCACGGCGGCGAGCTTGAGCGAATCGGCATTCGATTCACGCGCTAGCCGACCGACTGCGAACAGGATCAAGCCCTTGAGCGCCACCAGGCCCACCAGCAGCGACACGATCAGGACCGGTTGTTCGGCGACCAGCCGGGTGTTTGCCGTCATGCCGACGCTGATGAAGAACAATCCGAGCAGGAGACCCTTGAACGGATCTATGCGGGCTTCGATCTCGTGTCGATATTCCGAATCGGCCAACAGCACGCCCGCCAGAAAGGCACCCAGCGACATGGAGATGCCGGAACGATCAACGATCCACGCGGTGCCGAGGACGACCAGCAGGGTACTGGCAGTGAAGACTTCGGGCATTTGCGTACGCGCCGCGATGCGGAACAGCGGGCGCAACAACAGGCGACCACCCACCACGACCGCGCCGATGGTCAGGACGACGCGCAACACTGCAAACAGGTCTGGCTCGACGCTTTCTGCCGTTTGTGCAACGACCAGCAGCGGCACCAGCGCAATGATCGGTATCGCCGCGACGTCCTGCAGCAGAAGGATGGCGAAGCCGAGACGGCCATGCGGGGATTGCAGCTCCTTGCGCTCGGACATGATCTGCAGACCGATCGCCGTCGAGGAGAGCGCGAGGCCGAGGCCAATCACCAGTGCTGTCTTCCAGCCGAGTCCGAAGGCCAGGCCGACGGCGCCAATGGCGGCGGCGCTCGCAATCAGCTGCACGCTGCCGTAGCCGAATACATGCCTGCGCATCACCCAGAGTCGCTGGGGTGACAGCTCCAGGCCGATCACGAACAGCATCATGACGATGCCGAGCTCGGATATATGGGCGATTTCGTCGGCATTGCCAACCAGATTGAAAGCCGAGGGGCCGATCAGGGCGCCAGCGACCAGATAGCCCAGTACGGCGCCAAGGCGTGAGCGCTTGGCCAACGGCACGGCGATGACTGCCGCAAGCAACAGGACCAGGGCGTATTGCATGAAGCTGCTGGTTTCCACTCGGCACTCCGGCTAAGGCCGCGATTATTACATGCGGCGCTGGTCAGTCCGATTCGGATCGGTTCTTCAGGTTGCCGGGATGGTGGGCGCAAATTGCGACATCTCAAGCGCTGAGACCGGTTCCGACCAGTCTGGAGTCAACAGGAGGTGTCCCATGCTGCTTGCCCCGTTTGCCCTGACCGAAACAACCACCCGACGTGTCGCCACGAACCCGCCCCGGATCGCCACCGTTCCACCGTGGCTGGTCGCCTGGGCCGTCATCGGTGGCATCGCGGTTCTCTGCGTACCCGCCCTGCGCGGAGGCCCGACCACCGGGCTGACCCTGCCGTTCTGGCTGGTTGCTGCTCCATTGCTGAATATCCTGTGGCTGACGCGCAGGCGCTTGTTGGCTGCGGTTCGGCGGCGCTCGGCCCGGGTTCATTCGCGGTAGAAGCGTGCCGAGCCGGGTGGACTTTCGACAGCCGAACGGCTGGTAAACGCATCGGGCCAGATGGCTACGCCAATCTCATTGCCGGCGCGGATTTCAATTGCGGTTCTGGCGCGAACGTTTCGTTGTCTACGCGATTTTCTCCCTCTCCCCTCGAGAGAGGGTCAGGGTACGCATTCGCGCCTGCGTGCATGTTCCGGTTGTCCGAGAATGGAAAGCCCTTGTCAGAGCCGGGAGCGCGTGTTGTGTAGCGTCCGATCCGATCTAGAAACTCAAGGAGCAAGACGTGGGCAATCGATTCAACGATGAAATTTCCGGCTGTGCCGAACCCTCGACTGCTGTTTCCGACGCAGTTCTACCTCCTCCATCCATGGAGTCGTCACCCCAACCCCTCTCCCGAGGGGAGAGGGGCTTGAAGCAAGGCCTCTTTCAAGATTTCAGAAACGCTCACCCATGCGTTCCCAGACGCTTGCGTTCCATGCGCCTGAGAAATTCACCCATGATTCGCAAGTACAAGTCTGGTCCCAGGTGGGCATCCTCGACACCGGCATCAATCGAGGGATTGTCGTTGACCTCGATCATGGCCAGGCGCTCACCGTCTTTCTTGATGTCTACGCCATAAAGCCCATCGCCGATGGCTGCAGTGGCCTTCAACGCAAGCTTGATGACATCAGCCGGCGCCTCTTCGATGGGCAGGGTTTCAAAGCCACCGGATTTTGCCGTGCCCTTGGCGCCGTGGTTGTAAATCTGCCAATGGCCGCGCGACATGAAGTATTTGCACGCGTATATCGGCTCGCGGTTGAGCACGCCGATGCGCCAGTCGAATTCGGTGAACATGAATTCCTGGGCCAGGATCAGGGCGCTGTGCTGAAACAGCGTATCGGCGGCTTCCTTCAGGTGCGCAGCACTTTCGACCTTGACGATGCCGCGCGAAAACGAGCCGTCGGGGATTTTCAATACCAGCGGAAATCCAAGCCGGTTGCCACTTTCCTCAAGCTTTTTCGGATCATCCCGATAAAGAATCTCGGTTCGAGGGATCGGCAGCTTTCTCGAAAGCATCAAGTCATGCAGGTAGATCTTGTTGGTGCATTTGAGGATGGAATCGGGGCTGTCGATGACAACCATGTCCTCCTTTTCCGCGCGGTTCGCGAAGCGATAGGTATGGTTGTCGATGGCAGTCGTTTCGCGGATGAACAAGCCGTCATATTCGGCCAGGCGCTGGAACTCGTTTTTCCCGATGGGATCCACTTCGATGCCGAGCTCGCTGCCAGCCTCGATGAATTGCTTGAGCGCCTTCTTGTTCGATGGCGGCATGGCTTCGTCGGCATTGACCAGCATGGCCAGGTCAAAACGATATTTCCGCCTCGCGCGCGGCTTGCGCCAGAGTTTTTTCGAGAACCGATCCAGGACCTGGGCAAATGCGTCTTCCTGCTCATCCGACAGGGAATGCAGCCCGGTAGGCTTCACGGAACTGATCTGCCAGACCCGGTCACGCTCGAACTCGATACGCAGGATCGGGCTCGGAAATGCCTCGAACACCTGACGGGCGAGATCTTCAAGCGCCGGATGCGAGGTTTCACCAAAGTACACAAGAACACCGAAATCCGTGGTGTCGCGGCCACCGGCAGGAAGGAATTTGCCGAGGCGACTGCTGAGGTCTTCGATATCAAGCCCGTAGAGTGAGCGTCGGCGCAGATCATTGATCGTGCGCACGGAGGGAATCACCTTGTGCCCGCGCGCTTCGGCCAGCAACGAAACGTAGTATCCGGTGCCCAGGTACTTGTAGCTGCGGCACAGATTGATGACCTGGGTGCGCTCGTCATCATCATTCAGTGACTGCTTCAGATAATCCTGCGCAGACACGACGTTGTCGGACGGGTAGTAGGAACCCCAATCCGATGTTTTCTCCACGACGATGACTAGGCGACTCATTCAGGGCTGACCGTTCAGGGGGAGCGAACGTCTTGTCCTGCGCGGATGCGGGCAGGAACAGGCGAACTCGTGCAAGTCTGACATAGGCTTCGCCGGTCGTGCAGCCGGGTTGCCATCGAAGTGACAGCCGCCGTTCATGCCGATGCGCGTGACGAGGCCAGGGCTGGCACCACGTACCTGCGCAGCGGATGGCATGTCAGGAACATTGCTGGACGCCAAGCGCCGGGATAGCGCAATCTCGGCATCCCGTTCGTTCCAAGCCCGGTACCCAGAAACCACACATGACAGACACCCCAACGGCACGCCCCGACGAGAGCACGCTTCGTATTCGCCGGGCCGTCAGCGTCGACCTGCCCGAATTGATAGCGTTGGAGAACCGCGTGTTCAGCGGCGACCGCCTCAGTGCGCGGCAGTGGAGCCAGCATCTGGCCAGCGACACTGCACGCATCTTCGTTGCCCGCAGCCAGAGCACCCTGCTCGGTGCCAGTGTGGTGTTTTTTCGGCGCAATTCCAGCGTTGCGCGTCTGTATTCCCTGGCAACCCTCCCCGAGGCGCGAGGCCGCGGCATTGGTGATCGCCTGGTCGCGGCAGTCGAGCAGTTGTCCAGACGCCGGCAATGTCGCGCGCTGAGGCTTGAAGTCCGCAGCGACAACGCCGCAGCGCAACGCCTTTACCTGCAACGCGGCTACCGCTTGATCGGCGAGCGTCTCGCCTACTACGAGGACGGCGTGGATGCGCTGCGCTTCGAAAAATTGTTATCGGGGAAGCCTTCGCAAGACCTGCCAGTCCAGTCAGGGGCGCGTTGAGCCCGGGGTGCAATCGCCATGCAACATTGACCGGAGGGCGTGGAAGGTGCTCAGCGAACCGGCACTGCGCGCTCAAAACCCGCCCGCGCCACGCTGTACTCAAGCCAGCCACTGCGCAGATGGCGACGGACCTTGATCACGCCGTTCTCGCTGCCTACCACTTCAACCCGTAGCGGCTTCTTGCCCTTGACGTAGAGCATGAACTGGCGACCGGTTTCGCTGGCCAGCTTTCGGTAGTCGACGATGGTGCCCGGACGTTCGACAGTTTCGACATCGCTGGCCATCAGTGCTTCGACCTCCGCAGCGGTGAGCGTATCGAGCGTGGATGCAGCTGCAGGCTGCGCCGCCGCTGCGGGCATCTCCGGCTCGTCGGCCAATGGCGTCTGACGCGCCTGTTCGCGCTGCAACAACGCGAACGTGGTCAGGTCCTCGTCAGTTTCGGCAAACGGTCGTTCGCGGATGGCGCGCATGCTGATGCGCTCACTCTGTCCATCGATGGTGAACTCGGAAGTGGCGCGCGCCTGCAGACTTTCCCAATTCGCATTCTCGATGAACTCCCAGTCGATCGGTGGCGTGTAGTTGACGACAAGATCGAGCGCTCCACCGCTTTCGGCGAAGCGCCGATAGGCGAGCATCGTCGTCTCTCGTGCCTCGAGTCCGGACGCGGCAAGGATGCGCTGTACGGTCGCCAGATGTCGCTCGACGAACTCCGCCGGAGAGATGCCATCCTTTTTCGCACAGTGATTGTTGCGGGCTGCGACGAAGCCTTCGTCGCGCACATGCCATTCGGTCAAAGCAAGACCGTTTTCGCCGGTTTCAACAAGATAGAACAGTGGAAATTCATCGTGGACGACCTGCTCTTCGCGATAGTCGACGCGACCGGCGCCCGGTGTATGGATCGATTGCTCCTTTATCAGGCGATCGTCACTGCGTTCCCATCTCATGGACAGGCGCGTTGGCTCGGTCACCAGTCCCATGTCTTCGAACTCATCGCTGTGCCAGACACCGTCCCTGAGACATCCCTCGGCTTCGAATGGCGAAGCGCTGGCGTTTCCCAGAAGGAAGAGTTCATCACTCATCGGCCAGCTCATCGAGCTCTTGCCACCACTGAACTCGAGCCGGATTTCCTTGATCGCGTCGAGTCGGTCAGTCAATTTCTTTCTGAAGCCACCCCGGTAGTACTGAATGAGCGGAACATCAACCGTGAGATGATCGAAATGGAACGCATCTTCTTCGTCGCCCTCGAAGGGCATCAGGGTGACGTCACTGACCCAGGCGCCGCCAAACGGATTCGGCCAGCAGTTGCGATAGGTGACCTCCCAGCCCGGGAAGGCCAGCAGCAGGGAACGCCCGGTAACGAAGTTGGCGTGGATGAAACAGTAGATGATCAGCACCGACAGGGAGATCACGCCGGCGAGGATGCGCCAGACCGAGGTGGCGGGCTTGTCCGCCTTCTGTGTCCTTGTTGCCATGGAATCCGTTCCCCAGATTGCATCCCTGGTTGACGACAGGTGCGGCCGTCAATCTGCAGTTGGATAGTACTGGATTATCAACATGGCCCCGTGCTGGACGCAAGGCCCTGGTTCTGGGGAGCATTTCCGTAGCTGCGCGCGAAATAACTACCAGCTCGCTTCGCGCAGCTTCTGCTCTGTCTGTTCGTTTGCCGCGCGCGCGACAAGTCCGCCAGCCGGCGCGAGGCTGACCCGATACTCGCCACCATCGACCAGTGGAAGATAGGCCGCGCTGCCGTAGTCGGTATCAAGCCACGGAATCCAGTGCGGATAGAGTCGCTTGACGTCGAACAGATCGATCGCGTTGGGTTCGGAC
>NZ_JBAWHJ010000063.1:0-3829 GCF_049593775.1 Dokdonella sp.
GGGCCAATCCGTTGACGTTGAACGATTCGCGCAGACGCTCGATGATGCCAATCACACTTGAGTCCGCAACCATGTAGCCAATGCGCAAGCCGGCCAGTGCGTAGGCTTTGGAGAAGGTTCGGGTAACAATCAGGTTCGGATGTTTTTCGGCAAGCTTGAGCGCCGTGTTCAGGTCCGGGGCATCAACATATTCGTGATAGGCCTCGTCGACCACGACCAGCGTCGTTTCGGGAATGTGCTCAAGCAAGGCTTGCAGTTGACTGTCTGTGAACCAGGTGCCGGTCGGATTGTTGGGATTGGCCAGATAGACCAGCCGCGTATCCCCGCGCACCGCCGCAACCATCGCATCGAGATCGTGACCCAGCGGCGCTGCCGCGTGATCGCCTGGCAGTGCCTTCACGCGAATGGGCACTGCGCCTGCCGCTGCCGTCGCAATGGGAAATACCGCGAATCCGTATTCGGAGAAGACCACGGATGTCGTGGCATCCGCAAAACACTGGGCGAGCAGCATCAGCAACTCGTGCGAACCATTGCCTAGCGCGATGCGATTGGCATCTACCCCCAGATGTTCCGACAACGCCCTCTTGAGAGCGCCACCCTTCGGATCTGGATAACGAAACACCTGGGCGAGACCTGCTTCGATCGCCGCCAGTGCGTTCGGACTTGGACCCAGAACGTTCTCGTTGGAACCCAGTTCGGCCAGACGATCGCCGAACTTGAGTCGCAGGGCGGGCAAGTCGTGGCCGGGATCGTAGGCACGCAGGCGGCGGACCACCGCATTGGCGAGTGTGGACGTCTCAGCCCTCACGGCACGGCAACCGGGTACGAACCCAGGATCCTGATCTGCGCAGCGAACTCGGCGAGTTCCGCCAGTGCCTTCTGCATTTGCACATCTTCCACGTGTCCGGCCAGGTCGATAAAGAACGCATATTCCCATTTGGCCTGGTGAGATGGACGCGACTCGATGCGATTCATCGAAATGCCGTGCCTGGCGAACGGGCTCAGCACATTGAACAAGGCGCCGGGCTGGTCCTTGATGAATACCAGCACGGAAGTGCGGTCGTGGCCGGACGGCGGGAAGATCTGCCGGCCCAGTACGAGGAACCGCGTGGTGTTGTCCGCGTGATCCTCGATCGGCCGCATGATGACTTTCTTCAGGCCATATACCAGCCCCGCCGATTCTCCGGCAATGGCTGCCGCATCATCAGCATTGCGTGCACGCCGGGCACCCTCGGCATTGCTGCTCACCGGAAGCTTTTCGACATCCGGCAAGTTGCTGCGCAACCAGCCCTGGGTTTGCGCGAACGACTGCGGATGGGAATAGATGCGTTCGATATCCTCGATTCGACCGCTGCGCGAGAGCAGGTACTGATGCACGCGCAATTCGGCTTCGCCGCAGATCTTGACGTCAGAAGTCAGGAACATGTCGAGGGTGATCTGGATCGTTCCCTGCCCCGAGTTCTCGACAGGCACGACGCCGAAATCCGCCCCGCCATTTGCCACTTCCTGGAACACCTCTTCGATACTGGCCAACGGCAGGCCATGCGCCGATCGGCCGAAATGCTTGAGTACCGCCTGCTGGCTGAAGGTTCCTTCCGGCCCGAGAAATCCAATCTTCAGCGGCTCTTGCTGGGCCAGGCAAGCCGACATGATTTCGCGAAATACATGCACCAGCACTTCATCGCTGAGCGGGCCTTCATTGCGATCAACAACCATGCGCAAGACTTGTGCCTCGCGCTCCGGCCGATAGTAATCCACGGCAGCGGCGAGCGGTCCCTTGGCCAGACCTACCTGATGCGCCCATCGCGCGCGCTCGGCAATAAGATCCTGGATGGAACGATCGATCCCGTCGATGCGCTCTCGCACCTGAGCCAGGTCGGGTGAGGTCTTGTCGGGTAGCGGCTCGTTACTCATGGCTTGAGCTCCTGGTTTATCCAATCTGTCAAAAACCCTGCATCGCAGGCGACATGCCATCGCCCGCGTCTTGCTGCGCGCACGGCGTATGTCTCCTGCGCGCCAACCTCATTCATGTCGTCTGGAAAAATCTTCCATGAATTCCGTCAACCTGCTTACTTGGGACAAGGTGATAGCGTTGTAGATGGATGCGCGCATACCCCCCAGTTCACGATGCCCCTTGAGTCCAAGCATGCCCGCCTCGGCGGCCTCGGCAAGAAAGATGGCATCGAGTACTGGGCGTGCAAGGAAGAATGGAATATTCATCCATGAACGTGCAGAAGGTTCGACCGGATTCGAATAGAAGTCGGACTTGTCGATGGTCGAGTACAGCAGCTTCGCCTTGGCCCGATTGCGCTCACCGATGGCGGCAACACCGCCCTGTGCCTTGAGCCACTTGAATACCAGTGATGACAGGTACCAGCCGAATGTGTTGGGTGTGTTGAACAGCGAATGGCCTGCCGCGTGCTGGGCATAGTTGAAGATGCGCGCGATCGAATCCGGACAGCGTTCGAGCAAGTCATCGCGAATGATCAGGATGACCAGACCCGATGCGCCAATGTTCTTCTGCGCGCCCGCATAAATCATTCCGAATCTTGAAACGTCGATCGGCCGGGAGAGGATGTCCGATGACATGTCAGCGATCAGCGGCGCTCCGCCGATATCCGGTATGTCCTGAAATTCCACGCCGTGGATGGTTTCATTCGGCGTGTAGTGGACAAAGCGCGCATTCGGGTCGAGATCCCAGGACTCCCGTGCCGGGATTCGTGTGTAGGCGGAGTCCAGTGAACTGGCCGCGACACGTACCTGCGCATAAGGCGAGCCCTCCCGAACCGCCTTTTCGCCCCAGGCCCCGGTAACAATGTAGTCCGCCGACTGTTGCGGATTGGCGAAGTTCATCGGGATCTGGGCGAAGTGCTGGGTCGCGCCGCCCTGCAGGAACAACACCCGGTAGTTGGCCGGGATGGACATCAAGTCGCGCAGATCCTGTTCGGACTCTTCGGCGAGATCCATGAACTCGCGGCTGCGGTGGCTTATCTCCATGACCGAAGCGCGCGCACTTCCCCATTCAAGCAATTCGGCCTGGGCCTGCTTCAAAACCTCTTCTGGCAGCGCGGCAGGTCCGGCGCTGAAGTTGCATGCGCGAGTCACGACATTTTCCTTTTCCGGGGATGACACGAAAGGCGTGCGAATGACGCAACAATATGGCGCATTGCAGCATTACCGCAAGCGTCAGTTCGCGCGTGCAGACCCATCCACCGGAACCATTGGCCACGATGCAGTAACAGCGCTGAGGAATTTTACCGCCAAACTGCGGATAGTCGCAGTGCGCAAGGACTCAGTAGTTGCCGAACCAGAGCAACCCGGCGATCCCCAGGCCGATAAGCGCGGCTGCAGCGATAAGCCACCAGACTCCGGAACTATCGTCTGTTTCGGCAGGCGTCACCGGATCATCGATCTGGATGGCGTCCAGTGTCTGGGTAATCGCTGGAGCCATATTTGCCGGCGTAGGCATGCTCTGCCCGCGCGCCGGATAGCCGGGGGCCTCAAGCACGAACCGGTTGCGCCCGAATGAAAGCTGGTCACCCGGATGCAGGAAGGCATTCCTGACAGAGACCCCATTCACTTCGGTGCCCTGTTTCGATCCCAGGTCGCGAAGAACGATGGCATCGTCGGAGACACTGATCGCGCCATGGTTTTCGGCCATTCCGGGCTCATCCAGATCCAGGCCGCTGCAGCCATTCCCAACCAGAAGTCGGGTCCCGATGCTGACGGTCTTGCCGAAATGCGAACCCGATACGCCTCGAAGAACCACGCGGGATACTTCGCTGGGCCCGCCTAGTGCAGCTTCGGCCGGTACGCGCGTATCGATAAC
>NZ_JBAWHJ010000064.1:0-2965 GCF_049593775.1 Dokdonella sp.
GCTGGTCATCGCCCTTCAACAGCCGCACGGCTGGTCATCGCCTCACAACAGGCTGGCCCAGCACCATGGCTCGTTGCCGCAGTGCTCAGAAAATCCCCATCGCAAGCCCCGCTCCCAGCAGGGCGCCGAGCTCCCGGGCGCGGTCGAGATCGTCGGAGCCCAGGTGTTTCGGTGCGAGTATCGCCTCGCGTGTCTGCGCCGAAGTGTTCACGATCAACGGCGGGGCAACACGACGCAGGCGCAAGCCCTTGGCAATGCGATCGAGTTGCCGCTGCGCGCCTTCTCCATCGGACCCGGCGCAGATGATCGAGGCGTAAGCCTTGCCGTTGCAGTGGTCGAGAAGGTCGTAGTAGCTGCGATCGAGGAATTCCTTCATGGCTCCGGACAGGCTGGCGAGGTTCTCCGGCGCCGCGAACAAGACTGCATCTGCGGCCAGAAAATCGGCACTGCTTGCTGAAGAAGCGGGTAGCGAAATCACACTGACGCCGTTTTGCGCCGATGCACCATCACACGCAGCTTCCGCCATCTGCCGGGTCGCCCCGGTGCGGCTGTGCCAGACGACAAGCAGGTTCCCGGATGGTTGTTCGTCACTCTCGATCATCGCCTCTCTGAACCCGAAGTTACTCGTTGGGACGTTCGTTGCCGTGCATTAAAGCGTGCCTCGTTAGTGTTGTGGCAACGCGGTGCAGGTTGCGCCGCAGACACCAAGGAGATACTTCCATGAACAACACCATTCAAGGCAAGAACGTCGCCATCCTCGCCACGCACGGATTCGAGGAGAGCGAATTGGTCAGTCCTCGCGATGCGCTCAAGGCTGCGGGTGCAATGGTCCACGTGGTTTCGCCGGAATCGGGCGAGTTGCAGGCTTTCAGGCATCTGGAGAAGGGTAGCAAGGTTTCCGTCGACAAGACCCTGAGCGAGGTACAGGCTGAAGACTACGATGCCATCGTGCTGCCAGGCGGACTGTTCAATCCGGATCAGCTTCGTGTCAACGAGCAAGCCCTGACGTTCGTGCAGGCGTTCGTCAAGGCGGGCAAGCCGGTGGCTGCGATCTGTCACGGCCCGTGGATCTTGGCCGACGCCGGTGTGCTGAAGGGACGAAAGGTGACTTCAGTGCCGAACATTCGCAAGGATATCGAGAACGCAGGCGCTACCTGGGTGGACGAGGAAGTCGTCGTTGAGAGAGGCATCGTCACCAGTCGCACGCCGAAGGATCTTGAGGCGTTCAATGCCAAACTGATCGAGGAAATCTGCGAAGGAAAGCACGAACGTCGCGCAGCCTGATCGGCGTGTTCTCCCGCACGCCACGAACGGCCGGAGCACTGCTCCGGCCGTTCTGTTTCAGCGCACGGAAACGGGGTGGCGTGCGACGGCCGTCTTGTCGATGACGAAGACGATGTCGTAGTCGCCGGCTTCGTCGGGCGCGCGCAGGTTGACCGAGTCGCCTTGCAGCGGGACGTCGGCGTAGTTCAGGTAGTCAAGCGTGTCCTTCTTGACGAACCCAATCCAGTGACTCGCATGGCGCGGGCCATCCAGGCGAACCGTGATTTCTTCGCCGGTCGTCACGCTGGCCGGTGCATCGAGTTTGGCCACCGCCGCGGTCACCGTCACAGGCTGCGATGCGACTACCTTTTCGCGCTCGTTGAGCACATACCGCAGTTCGTATTCGCCGGGTTCCGTGGGCGCCATCAGGGTGCCTTCAGTCTGGCCCCCTTGTGGGCGCATGTAGTCACGATAGCTGCCGGGCTCGCTGCCGGCCGGAGCGAAACCGATCCAGTGCATTGATCCTTCCGGGCCGCTGGCGGTGACCTTGATCGTATCGCCGGCCATTGCGCTGCTTGGACCGCTGACACTGGCCATGCTCGCGACCACGGTAATCGTTCGGGTTGCGATGATCCGTTCGCGTTCATTGAGTACATAGCGCAGTTCGTAGTCACCGGGCTCCGACGGCGGCATCAATTCGATTTCACTGACGGCGGCGGTCGGGCGACCGTACTGAAGGTAAGCAGTTATCGGACTGCCCTTCGGTGCGAAACCGACCCAGTGGCCCTTGCCCACTGGCCCCCTCGCAATGATCTTGACCTTGGCCCCGGTCGGCACACTGTCCGGGGCTTCGATGCTGGCTTCGGCATCGCCGACTTCCAGCACGACGCGAGCGAGTACGCTGTCCTTGCGGATCGGGCTTACGTAGCGCAATTCGACCGGGCCGGCTTCGGCTGGTGCCCTCAGGGTGACGACGCCCTTGTCGCCGGCTTTTTCCTTCGTGCCGACCACCACGTAGTCGAGATAGGCACTGTCCTTTGAGCCGACCGGCGTGAAGGTCACATAGTCGCCACGATCGGCCGGACCGCTCCAGGAAACCTCGGCCTCGCTGGTGATCGCCAGCGCTCCCTTGGCAGCCACGGTCGCGGTAGCCGGTGGGGGTGGAGGCTCGGTGCTGGCGCTGACCGCACCTTCGATTGCCGCGCCAAGCTCATCGGCGCTGCGCGCGTTGAAGTAGCGACCGCCGGTGTTCTCGGCCAGGCAGCGCAACTGGGCCTGATGCTTGGGATCACTGACGTCAAAGCCGATCACGTGGGCGGTGAATTCGACGCCGCTTTTTTCAAGCTCTGTCCCGACGGCACAGGGATCGAGATTGCAGGTTTCCTCACCATCGGAGACGAGGATCACGGTGGCCTTCTGTTCACTCGACTTGAGTACGCCGGCGGCATGCTTGACCGCAGCCGAAAGCGGCGTCATGCCCTTGGCATTCAGGCCGTTGACCGTCGCAAGGAACGCAGTCTTGTCGAGCGGGCCCGGCTCAATCAGTGTTTCGATATCGCTGCAGTCACCCTTGACGCGATGTCCGTAGGCAACCAGGCCGAGCGTGTTGTCTGCCTTCCAGGTGTCGAGCACGCCGGCCACGGTTTCCCGGGCGATCTCGACCTTGGTCTTGCCATTGATCTGGCCCCACATCGAACCCGAG
>NZ_JBAWHJ010000065.1:0-3792 GCF_049593775.1 Dokdonella sp.
GCCCGGCATGGCTACCGAGGCGGGCTATGACACGCAATTCTTCACACCCGGCGACACCGGCTTCCTGAGCGTCGGCAAGTGGCTGCACAGCATTGGTTTCAGCGAGGTCCATGGCAGCGAGGAAGACTGGTATTCGGGACTGGAGCGCTGGCAATTCAACGCAGTCTCCGATGAGGATTTCTACCCGCGTTTCCTCGACTGGCTCGACGCTCGTGCCGACTCGAAACCATTTGTCTCGGTCCTGCTCAATGTCACGAGCCATCCGCCGTTCATCAATCCGCGCACGCACACGATTGATCCGGAAGGTTCGTTTCGATACGTCGATGAGCAGCTGGGAAACCTGTATGACGAACTCAGACTGCGAGGGTATTTTCGCACCGGCATTCTGATCGTGATGGGCGACCATCGAACCATGACGCCGCTGAATGAATCGGAGTTCCTCGATTTTGGCGATCGCGCGTTTGCGCGTGTGCCAATGATCGTGATCGGTGACATCGACATGCCTGCGGTGGTCGAGGGCAGCTTCCAGCAGATCGACTTGCTGCCTTCGCTGGCCTGGCAGCTCGGAGTTGAATGGTGCCGCTCGCCGTACATGGGCAGTTTTCTCAGGGAGAACCCGCACCCCCCGCAAGTGGTCTTCCACGCGCGTGGCGATGATAGAAACCGGGTCGATGTCTACCATGACAACGACAAGGTATCGGCATTTCTCCTGGACGGAGACGACAGTCGATGGCTGGGGCCACCCCCTGCAGATGGCGAACGCGTAGCGGCCTGGATCAACGTTCAGCGCGATGAAGCGTCTCGTCGCGGAAGGCAGCAGGGCGAGAAACAGGACAGCCTTCGCTGAGCGCTTGAGGAAATCGGCGCCAGGCATCGCGTCGTTGGCAGGCCGACACTGATCGGGGCAGTCGCGAATCTCTCGAATGCGGGCCGAACCCGATCAATCGAAGAACGTTTCTGCCGCTTCCAGCGTGTTTTCCATCAAGGTAGCTACCGTCATCGGCCCGACTCCGCCGGGTACCGGGGTAATCCAGGCCGCCCGCTGGGCTGCTGTCTCGAACTCGACATCGCCAGTCAGACTGCCGTCATCACGGCGATTGATGCCGACGTCGATGACGATCGCACCGGGTTTCACCCACTCACCCCGGACCAGATCCGGGCGACCAACAGCAACAACCAGAATGTCGGCTGCGGCTACGAATGCAGGCAAATCACGCGTGAATCGATGGCACACGGTCGTGGTGCAGCCGGCGAGCAGCAGTTCAAGCATCAGCGGACGTCCGACATGGTTGGATACACCGACCACGACGGCGTGCTTGCCACGTACCGGCAGATCGGTATTCGCGAGCAGGGTCATCACGCCTTTGGACGTACATGGCCGCAAACCTCTCTGACGCAGGACCAGACGGCCAACGTTCTCTGCCTGGAACCCATCCACGTCCTTGCGTGGATCAATGCGGTTGATCAACGCACTTGCATCGACATGCGCAGGCAACGGCAACTGGACAAGAATGCCGTGCACCTGCGGATCGGCATTCAGTCGATCGACCAGGTCGACCAGATCGGATTCCGGAGTATCCGCCGGCAAGTCGAATGCCAACGACGAAAAACCGACACGCTCGCAGGCACGACGCTTGTTGCGGACATAGACGGAAGAGGCAGGTTCGTCGCCTACCAGGATCACGGCAAGCCCGGGGCGTGGCTTTCCGGACTCGATACGGGATTGCACGCGTGCCGCCAGGCCCTCGAGCAATTCAGCGGCAATGCGTTTGCCGTCCAGCAGGCGTGCGCTCATCGATACTCCATGGAAGTCCCGCACATTATCCATGTCTCGCCCGAATATTTCATGAGACCGGAGAAAATCCGCCGGCTTGACCGAGGTTTCAGGCCTTGCCGGTGAGATCGCAGCCGGCGAACTCTCGCTTGCAACATCCGGCTGGCTCGGCACCAGTCGGCACTTGCCCATGTCCAGAGTGTGAGCATCCGGCCCATCTCTCGAACTACCAGGAGAAGTCGGCACTCCCGTGCGGAATGCTAGGATCGATCCAGGTCAATCCGGAGCACAATTGATGCCTGACGTTACTACCGAACTCGAAGCGGCTGCCTTCCGACGCCTGCTCAAGCATCTGCAGGCCCGCACCGACGTCCAGAACATTGATCTGATGATCAAGGGCGGCTTCTGCCGGAACTGCCTGGCCGACTGGTACCGTGATGCTGCAGTTGAACGTGGACTGTCAATGGATCGCGATGCGGCCAGGGAGCTCATCTACGGACAACCGTTCACGGAATGGAAGACTCGCTACCAGGGTGATGCCACTGCAGCGCAATTGGCTGATCTTGCAGAAGCGCAGAAAAAGCACCCGCCGCAGGGATAGGCGAACCCCGGCCCGTGCGAGCGCGCTCCCAAGACGTTGCCGCAACGTCAAAAAAAAGAAGGCCCACGCCACGATAGTTGGCGCAGGCCTTCTGGCCCAGCGAGATTCGGTCCGGCGCGAAGAACCGTGCGCCGGACCCGTTTCTTATTGCGCCCGGTACGTCCAGGCCTGCATCCAATCGTCATTCGGACCGCTGAAAGCACCGACATAGGGCGCCGGAGCAAAGAACGATTCCGGAATCAGGCGGCCACCGGTGCGCAGCGGTGAATTCGCCATCGGCAGGTAGCCGCTGATCATCGCATCGGCTGTCGAGTTTCCTGCCTGCGCAGTGAAAAAGGCTTCGGCCGTCCACGGCGCGTCTGCCGACTGGGCGAACGCTGTCGCACAATTGAGGTAGGTGTGGTCGATGGTCAGGGTGCCGGTCAAAGCTGCGGGTGAGCCTGCTGCGGCGAAGGTCGGCGTGTTGGTGATGTTCAGGCAAGCCTTGCCAGCCTTGTCATAGCCGCGGACCAGGCCATTGACGAGATTGCCGCCCGTGCCTTCCTTGAGCAGGATGCCATTACCCGCTGTCGGGCCGCCAAGGAAGGTGAAGTTTGCAAACGTCGGTTGCGCGCGCGGCGTCGCATCCTGGTTATCGGCCTGGTTGGATGACTCGAAGCCGTTGTCCTCGCCAAATCCATTGCCGGTCTTCGAATAGGCGAACTGCACGTTGCCGGCCCAGCCTTCATCCCAGTCGAATGAATCATCACCACCGTCGACTACGACCAGATAGCGGGCGTTGGCGGTTCCACCGAACCACTCCATGCCGTCATCACCGCCGCGATAGGCCTGCAGGTATTCGAGCACCGTGCCATCGCCAACCGACTGGAACGTAAAGGCGTTGACCTCGCGTCCTTCCGTGAAGACGTAGCCGCTATAGCGCACCTGGACATAACGCATGATGCCCGAGCTGTCATGCGGATCGTTGCCGCCATAGCGCAGGCTTGGATCGAACTCGCTGCGGCAATCAAACGGAGCTGCCGGACACTTGTTGTTCGGAGCATTGCCGGAGAGCACAACGCCGCCCCAATCCTTCGGGGCCGGTTCGCGACCACTGGAAACACCATCGTCGGAGCTGGTGAAGATGATCGGCGCATAGGCCTTGCCGTCTGCAACGATGCGCGAACCAGGCTGCACGTACAGATAGTCGGAAGTCGCACCATTGCCAGTCAGCAACGTACCCGGTTCGATCGTCAATACGGCCTTGTTGGTATTGTCCCCGCCGACGCGAACCAGGCCATCAAGCACCCAGGTCGTATCATTGGTCAGCGTACGGTCGCTGGTGATGGCGCCGCTGAGTACACAACTGCGCGGCTGCACGCCAGGCGCTGTGCCGGCAGGACAACCCGCGAACTTCTTTTCGTAAACGCACTTGGAG
>NZ_JBAWHJ010000066.1:0-10817 GCF_049593775.1 Dokdonella sp.
TGTCGATGGTGCCGGCGAGCGCGTAGGCAACCACCAATGGTGGCGATGCCAGGTAGTTCATTTTCACCTCCGGATGCACGCGGCCCTCGAAGTTTCGATTTCCGGATAGCACCGAGGCTACGGCGAGGTCGCCTTCCGCAATTTCCTTGCTGATTTCCGCAGGCAGGGGACCCGAGTTTCCGATGCAGCTCGTGCAGCCGTAGCCGACGATGTAGAAGCCGACCTTTTCGAGTTCGCGCAACAGCCCGGTCTTCTTCAGGTAGTCAGTAACGACCAGCGACCCCGGTCCGATGGATGGCTTGACCCAGGGTTGGGAATTCAATCCGAGTGCCGCCGCCTTCTTGGCCAGCAGGCCGGCTGCCAGCATTACGGCAGGATTGGATGTGTTGGTGCACGAAGTAATCGCTGCGATGACGACTGCACCATCCCGCAGTGGTGCCTTGGGTACGTGCGGCCCTGTTCCGCAGGCGCTTGCGTCATGTCCCACTGCAGTCGATCCGCCTTCACCTTCGAATCGACTGACCGAAATTTCCCGCGGCTTGCGTCCGACGGTAAGCCCGGCCAGTGCCGCCTCGAAACTTTGCTGCATGTCGCCAAGCAGGACCCGGTCCTGGGGGCGCTTGGGTCCTGCCAGCGAGGGCCGGACCTCCGCCAGGTCAAGTTCCATGGTTGAGCTGAATTCGGCTTGTGGAGTGTCGTCGTCGTGCCAGAGCTGCTGAGCCTTGGCGTAGGCCTCGACCAGGGCAATTTGTTCCTCGCTGCGGCCTGACAGGCGCAGGTAGTTGATCGATTCGGCGTCAACCGGAAAGATGCCGCAGGTCGCGCCGTATTCGGGCGACATGTTGGCGATGGTGGCGCGATCGGCGAGCGGCAGATGCTTGAGTCCGCTTCCGAAGAACTCGACGAATTTTCCAACGACGCCGTGCTTGCGCAACATCTGGGTCACCGTCAGCACCAGGTCGGTTGCAGTCACGCCCTCGCTGAGCTTGCCAACGAGTTTGAAACCGACGACTTGCGGAATCAGCATCGACGATGGCTGCCCCAGCATGGCTGCCTCGGCCTCGATGCCGCCGACGCCCCAACCCAACACGCCGAGCCCGTTGATCATTGTCGTATGCGAGTCGGTGCCGAACACGGTATCGGGAAACGCCCAGTCGGCGCCGTCCTTTTTCGCTGTCATCACTACCCGGGCCAGATGCTCGAGGTTGACCTGATGAACGATGCCGGTGCGCGGCGGAACCACCTTGAAGTTGTTGAATGCCTTCTGGCCCCAGCGCAGGAAGGCGTAGCGTTCCTGATTGCGCTCGAACTCGATCTCGACGTTCTCATCCAGCGAGTTCACCGAGCCGAATGAATCCACCTGAACGGAGTGATCGATGACCAGTTCAGCCGGCGCCAGCGGATTGATCAGGGTTGGATCGCCGCCCAGGGCGACCATGGCGTCTCGCATGGCGGCGAGATCGACCACGCAGGGCACGCCGGTGAAGTCCTGCAACAGCACTCGGGCCGGCATGAACGAAATTTCCGTCGACGATTCATCCTTCGCCTGCCAGTTGGCCACTGCGGAGATCTGCTTGTCAGTCACATCCACGCCATCCTCGTGGCGCAAGAGGTTCTCAAGCAGGATCTTCATCGAGTACGGCAGCCGGGTCAGATTGAACTGCTTGCCGAGCTTGGTCAGGCTCGCGTACCGGTACGTCCTGCCATTGATCTCTAGCGTGTCGTGGGTCGAAAAGCTGTCACTCATGGCGATTCTCCTGGCAGGAACGGGGCATGCAAGGCCGGAAGGCTCCCGGCATTTTCTATCCTAGCGCGAAGCGCACGCCGGATGATTGCGGCCAGATGAATATTGGCCCGATCCGTAGCGCTTGCAAGCGTATCGCGCGACCGTGTTGCCGGCGGTTTCATTGCGGGCAAACGGCGAAAAACGCTATTATGAACGGCTACCTTGCGCACTTGGTCGACATCCAGCCGCTGCCCGCAAGGCTTCGCTCCGAACAACCGGACACCCTGTGCAGTGATGGGTCGCACCACGCCGCACGCCACGTCAACGTAACAGGAAAGAACGTTCATGCTCTCGACCTATCGCCAACATGTCTCTGAGCGCGCCGCGCTGGGTATTCCTCCGCTTCCGCTGTCGGCGCAGCAGACTGCCGAAGTCATTGAATTGCTCAAGGCGCCCGCACCGGGGGATTCTGAATTCCTGCTCGACCTGATCACCAACCGGGTCCCGGCTGGTGTCGATGATGCGGCCAAGGTCAAGGCATCCTGGTTGGCTGCGCTGGCTTTCGGCACCGAGTCATGCGCCCTGATATCCGCCGAGCGCGCCACCGAGCTGCTCGGCACCATGCTGGGCGGGTTCAACATCCATCCGCTGGTCGAATTGCTCGATCACGCCAGCCTGGCCCCGATTGCGGCAGAAGCGCTCAAGAAAACCCTGTTGATGTTTGACGCATTCCACGACGTCAAGGAAAAAGCGGACAAGGGCAACGTGCACGCTCGCGAAGTCGTGCAGAGCTGGGCGGATGCCGAATGGTTCACGAGCCGCCCCGAATTGCCGGAGTCGCTGACCATCACCGTGTTCAAGGTTAGTGGCGAGACCAACACCGATGATCTGTCACCGGCGCCGGATGCAACGACGCGCCCGGACATCCCGCTGCACGCGCTTGCCATGCTCAAGAACAAGCGCGAAGGCATTACGCCCGAAGAAGACGGCAAGCGTGGGCCGGTCGCATTCATCGAATCCCTCAAGGCGAAGGGCCACCTGGTGGCCTATGTCGGTGATGTCGTCGGTACCGGCAGCAGCCGCAAGTCGGCGACCAACTCCGTGCTCTGGTTCACCGGCGAAGACATCCCCTTCATTCCGAACAAGCGTTTCGGCGGCGTATGCCTGGGCAACAAGATTGCACCGATCTTCTACAACACGATGGAAGATGCCGGCGCGCTGCCGATCGAACTCGACGTCAGCCAGATGAACATGGGCGATGTGATCGAGCTCCGCCCGTATGAAGGAAAAGCTCTCAAGGACGGCGAAGTGGTCGCCGAATTCAAGGTCAAGTCCGACGTGCTGTTCGACGAAGTACGAGCTGGCGGACGCATTCCCCTCATTATCGGACGCGGCTTGACCACAAGGGCGCGCGAAGCGCTGGGTCTTGCTGCATCGGACTTGTTCCGCCTGCCCGAAAATCCGCCCGGCAGCAGCAGGGGCTTTACCCTCGCGCAGAAGATGGTCGGTCGCGCCTGCGGTCTTGGCGAAGGGCAGGGCATCCGCCCCGGCACCTACTGCGAGCCGCGCATGACATCCGTCGGTTCACAGGACACGACCGGCCCGATGACGCGTGACGAGCTCAAGGATCTGGCCTGCCTGGGTTTCAGCGCAGATCTGGTCATGCAGTCGTTCTGCCATACCGCGGCCTACCCGAAGCCGGTTGATGTGGCCATGCACCACGACCTGCCGGAATTCATCAGCACGCGCGGCGGCATTCCGCTGCGTCCTGGTGACGGCATCATTCATTCCTGGCTCAATCGCATGCTCCTGCCCGATACCGTGGGTACTGGCGGCGATTCGCACACACGCTTCCCGATCGGAATCTCGTTCCCGGCCGGCTCCGGCCTGGTCGCGTTTGCAGCCGCCACTGGCGTCATGCCACTGGACATGCCGGAATCGGTGCTCGTGCGCTTCAAGGGCAGCTTGCAGCCTGGTGTCACCCTGCGCGATCTGGTCAACGCCATCCCGCTGTACGCGATCAAGGCCGGCCTGCTGACGGTCGAAAAGAAGGGCAAGAAGAACATCTTCTCCGGTCGCATCCTCGAAATCGAAGGCTTGCCGGATCTCAAGGTCGAGCAGGCGTTCGAGCTGTCCGACGCATCCGCAGAGCGATCGGCAGCCGGTTGCACGGTGCATCTCGACAAGGCACCCATCATCGAATACATCACCAGCAATATCGTCATGCTGAAGTGGATGATTGCGCAGGGCTACAAGGATGTTCGCAGCATCAGCCGACGCATCCAGGCCATGCAGGCCTGGCTGGCCGATCCCAAGCTGATGTCGGCGGATGCCGATGCGGAGTACGCCGCGGTGATCGAAATCGATCTCGCCGACGTGCATGAGCCGATCGTGGCTTGCCCGAATGACCCGGACGACGTGAAAACGCTGTCCGACGTTTCCGGCGAGGTGATCGACGAAGTGTTCATCGGCTCCTGCATGACCAACATCGGCCACTTCAGGGCAGCGTCGCGCCTGCTGGAAGGCAAGCGCGATATCCCCACCAAGCTCTGGGTTGCGCCACCCACCAAGATGGACGCCGCCGAGCTCACCAAGGAAGGTCACTACGGCACGTTCGGCACCGCTGGTGCGCGCATGGAAATGCCGGGTTGTTCGCTTTGCATGGGCAACCAGGCCCAGGTTCGCGAAGGCGCCACGGTGTTCTCCACGAGCACCCGCAACTTCCCGAACAGGCTGGGCAAGAATGCCAATGTCTACCTGGGATCGGCCGAGCTCGCGGCGATCTGCTCCCGTCTCGGTCGCATTCCGACCAAGGCCGAGTACATGTCCGACATGGGTGTCCTCGATGCGGATAGCGGGAAGATCTATCGCTACATGAACTTCGACCAGATTCAAGAGTTCACTGACGCGGCCGATTCCGTAACGGTCTGAGATCCATTCAGCCAATCGCCTGTCAGGGGCATGTCGACCGGTGGGCAACCACCGGGCGATCCGGCTGATTCAATCGGTCGCAGGTGACAATGTTTACTAGGAAACTCTGCCGGCTCGTTTCCGCCTTGCCCGCGGCAGGTGAGTGGCTCTGTGCAAGTTACTGATTCAACTGAATATTGTCTGACAGGCCGGAGATGGGCGCTACGCGTGAAAGTGTTGATCAGTTTCACTCAAGGTGACGCTGTGCCATGCAGTTCGCAGCGGTTTGTCCTAAAGTAGTGAGTCTGAATCGTCTCGTCGTGGTTTTCGTGAGGCGCAGTAATCAAGTTGGACCTCACAAACCCGGGAGGCGGGTCAGTTTCAATGTCGAGCACGCCGAATAGTCGCGATAGCGAGATTTCCCTGACGACCAGCCGGTCGTTTAGCGGTCGCCTGCTGCGCGTGAACGATCTGAATTCGCTGGGCGTGCTGGTGCGCCACGAGGCCCGCGAGCGGTTTGGCATCCAGTCGATGAGTCTCTCGTGGAATACCGAGCGAACGCATGTGGATGGTCGCAGCGAATCGAGTGGAAGTTCACCCCAGCGCCAACCCGACGAATCGGAAAATACCCGGCACGTTCTGCTGAATGCGCCGAACGGCATGCTGGCGGAATTGACCTGGGTGGCGGATACGCGCCGCTCTGCAGCCTCGGGGGCTGACTGGGATCAGTTCCTGGCCGATATCGGCCAGAAGGCATGCAATCTTCTTGAACGGGAATCCCTGGCCCATTCGATTCGCCGGCTGGAGCGCGCCGAGCATGTTCAGCGTGCCTTGTTTGCGATCGCAAACATGGCCAGCTCGGATCTTGAAATGCCCGAAATGCTTCGGGGCATCCACAAGATCATCGGCGAGTTGATGTATGCGGAAAATTTCTTCATCGCGCTGTACGAGCCTGAACGCGACAGCCTGCGTTTCCTGCATTTCGTTGACAGCGTCGATCAGGATACCTTCAGCCCGGACTGGGAGTTCACTGCCAGCGACCTGCCCAACAGCCTGACTCTGGCGATGATTCGCAGCGGCGAATCCCAGATGGGCCCCTCCGAGCAGGTGCGCGAGGCAATGGGCATCATGCGTGATGACACCCTTGGCCCCGAATCCGAGGACTGGCTTGGCGTTCCGATGAACGGTGCGGCCGGAATCCGGGGCGCCATCGTCGTGCAGAGCTACATCAGGGATACACGCTACTCCGAAGAAGATCGCGCACTGCTGACCTACGTTGCCCAGCACGTTCTGACCGCGCTGGAACGCAAACAGGCCAAGACCGATCTCGAGACACGCGTAGCCGAGCGTACCCAGGCACTGGCCAAGGCCATTGACGAATTGCAGCAGGAAGTCTCGGAGCGCAAGCGTGGCGAACGGCTCCAGCGCGCCCTGTTCGGCATTGCCGAATGTGCTGCCGAAGCCGAATCGATGGGCGATTTCTATGCCAGCGTGCACGGCATTCTCGGCGAACTGCTGAACGCGCGGAACTTCTACATCGCGCTGGTCACCGAGGACGGCCAGGAACTGGAATTTCCGTACTCGGTCGATGAAATCAATCCGGTCCGGCCACGCCGGCCCATGCTGAACGGCATGACGGAATATGTGCTCGGCACCGGCCGCGCCTTGCTGGCCAACCGTGCCGCCATCGATGCACTGGTGGGTTCGGGCAAGGTGGAGCGCTTCGGTACCCGGGCCTGCTACTGGTTGGGCGTACCGCTGGACTGCAGTGACAAGACCGTCGGTGTGCTCGCCGTGCAGAGCTACTCTGCGGACGCGCCATTCAACGATCGCGATCAGGAATTGCTCACCTTCGTTGCCTACCATATTGCCAACGGCCTCGAGCGCAAGCGGGCCCAGGAATCCCTGGTCCACGACAATGTGGTTCTTGAAGCGCGGGTCGAAGAGCGCACGCGTGCACTCGCTCATGCCAATACGGATCTGGTCGCCCAGATCAAGGAACGCGAGCGCATCGAGGCGCGACTTACCCACGAAGCCTTTCATGATGCGCTGACCGGGTTGCCGAACCGGGCCTTGTTGCTTCAGCGGCTTGGTACCGCGCTCTCGCGCTATATCGAAGATCCCACCCGCAACTACGCCGTATTGTTTCTCGATCTGGATCGCTTCAAGGTGGTCAACGACAGCGTCGGGCATCTGGTGGGCGATGAAATGCTCAAGCAGGCGGCACTGCGCCTGGCTGCCGCCTGCGCACCGTTCATGGTGGCGCGACTGGGCGGTGATGAATTCGCCGTGCTGGTCGATGACCTGCCTGATCCGTCCGTCGCCGTTTCGGTGGCCGAGAAATTGCTGCGTGGACTCGACGAACCCATTCGCGTCGCGAACAAGGAAATGTTCACTTCGGCAAGCATCGGCATTGCCTATTCCGATACCCACTACACGCGCGCCGAAGAATTGCTGCGTGATGCGGATACCGCGATGTACAGGGCCAAGGCCCAGGGCCGCCAGCGCCATGAAATCTTCGATGAGCGCCTGCGTGCCGAAGCCATGCAGGCACTGGATCTCGAAGGAGACCTGCGCCATGCCTTGGTGCGTCACGAGTTCGAGCCACATTTCCAGTCGATCGTGAGCCTGCACGATGGCAAAGTGCTGGGCTACGAAGCGCTGCTGCGCTGGAATCATCCGACGCGCGGAATCCTGCTTCCCGCAGATTTCCTGGCCGCAGCGGAAGAGAACGGCTGCATCGAGCAGATCGACTGGCAGATGTTTGCCATGGCCTGCGAGCGAGCCCATCGCCTGCCGGAATCCACGTATGTGTCCATCAACGTTTCCGCGCGCCGGCTGCGTGTACCTGATTTCGATGAAATAGCCCTGCGCACCATTACCGGCAGCGGACTCCAGCCCGCTCGGGTGCGGCTTGAAGTGACCGAAGGCGCGCTGCTCGATCAACCGGAACAGATGCGCAGCATCCTGCTGCGATTGCGCCAGGCAGGCGTCCTGGTCCAGCTCGATGACTTCGGCACCGGCTATTCATCGCTGAGCTACCTGCACAAGTTTCCCATCCACTCGCTCAAGATCGATCGTTCCTTCGTGACCGATCTTTCCGCCGACAGCAGCAGCCGGGCAGTTGTCCGCGCGATCATTGCCCTCGCGGCATCGCTGGATGTCGAAGTAATTGGCGAAGGCGTAGAAACCGAAGAGCAACGCGACATGCTGATTGATCTGGGCTGCACGATCGGACAGGGTTTCCTGTTTTCCCAGCCGGAATTGATCGACTCGATCAGCTGATCCCCGGCGTCCCGCGCAGATCCCACCTCTGCTCAGGTTGCGGCCATTTTGGGCCGCAGCGTGCAAACCTGCGTGTTTTGCGGGCGACGCGGTAGAATTGCGATCCCCCGCAATTAGCCGGTTGCCGCCATGAGTACGACTGCCCAGAGCCTGCCCGCCAGCGAAACGACCACGGAGCGCTCGCCGCTGCGTTTTGTCACCGCTGCAAGCCTGTTTGATGGCCACGACGCCGCGATCAACATCATGCGCCGCCTGATCCAGGCCCAGGGCGCGGAAGTGGTTCACCTTGGCCATAATCGGGCCGTCGAAGATGTCGTCCGCGCAGCGCTGCAGGAAGATGCCGACGCCATCGCGCTTTCGTCCTACCAGGGCGGCCATGTCGAGTACTTCAAGTACATGATCGACATGCTCAAGGAGCGCGGGGCCGGGCATATCCGCGTCTTTGGCGGTGGTGGCGGCACCATCACCCCCGAAGAGATCCGCGAACTGCAAGCCTACGGCGTCGAACGCATCTACCACCCGAATGACGGCATGCACCTTGGCCTCGTTGCGATGATCGAGGATGTGGTGGCGCGCGCAGAGCAAGCGCGAGATTCGGAATTCGGGATTAGGGATTCGAAGAACGCCGCAAGCGCCGAGGTTGCGGATATTGATGACGAAATATCTGTTGGCCGTGTGCTTACGGCCATTGAAAACGGCGATTACAGCGAAGCCGAACTGGCCAGGTTGCGTAAGCAATGGGCAGCGCCGCGCTCCGACGAATCCCAAATCTCCAATATCGAATCCCACCGGCGCGGAGCGCCGGTAGTCGGCATCACTGGCACCGGCGGCGCTGGAAAATCCAGCGTGGTCGATGAGTTGCTGCTGCGCTTCCTGCACGCATTCCCGGACATGCGCATCGCCGTGCTCGCGGTCGATCCGACGCGTCGCCGATCAGGTGGTGCCTTGCTCGGTGATCGCATTCGCATGAATGCGCTGCGCAGCCATCGCGTGTTCATGCGCTCGATGGCAACCCGTCGCCAGCATGCGGCGACCAGCATCGTGCTCAAGGATTGCGTCAGTTTCCTCAAAGGGCAGGCCTACGATCTGGTGATCGTCGAGACGGCTGGTATCGGCCAGTCCGATTCCGAAATCGTCGATCTTGTCGATTTCCCGATGTACGTGATGACCAGCGACTACGGCGCGGCGAGTCAGCTCGAAAAGATCGACATGATCGATTTTGCCGAGTTGATCGTGCTCAACAAGTTCGACAAACGCGGCGCGGAAGATGCGTTGCGCGACGTGCGCAAGCAGTGGAAGCGCAATCGCGTGAAGTTCCAGATGCCCGATGACGAAGTGCCGGTCTACCCGACCATCGCCAGCCAGTTCAACGATCCCGGCATCACCTGGATGTTCACCAACCTGTGTCGCCTGTTGCGCGAAAAGCTCCATGTCGGCAGCGAAGGCGCGCTGGACTGGAAGCCGAATCTCGATACCTCGCTGAAGGAGCCGCGTGCGACCGTGCTTATCCCCGGCGCACGCGTGCGCTACCTCGCCGAGATCGCCGAGCAGGGCAGGGGCATCAACGGCCAGATCGAGAAGCAATCGGAAATCGCCGACCGCGCCCAGTCACTCTGGGCCGCACTCAAGGAACTCGAAGATCCCGATCTCCCCGCTGTTCTCGGTCTGTACGACGCCGATCACCTTCTCCCGCAGGGAGAAGGCAAGGTTGCCGACCGCAGCCTTCTCACCCTCCGCCAGCGCTACAACGACGCCATCCAGTCGTTCAGTGCCGATTCGCTGCGCCTGCTGCGTGGCTGGCCGCAGCGCCTCAAGTCGATCACCGACGAGTTCACCGAATACGAAGTGCGCGGCAAGGTAATCAAGGTCGAGAACTACAGCGAATCGCTGTCGCACCAGAAGATTCCGAAGATCGCCGCGCCCACCTACAAGTCCTGGGGCGAACTGCTGGTGTTCCTGCAGAAGGAAAACCTGCCGGGCAGCTATCCCTACACGGGCGGTGTCTATCCGTACCGCCGTACCGGTGAAGATCCCATCCGCATGTTCGCCGGCGAAGGTACGCCGGAACGCACCAACCGCCGCTTCCATTACCTCAGTGTCGGTCAGCCGGCAGCGCGTCTGTCGACCGCATTCGATTCGGTCACACTGTACGGCGAGGATCCCGCTCCGCGTCCCGACATCTACGGCAAGATCGGCAACTCCGGCGTCAACGTGCCCACGCTGGATGACATGAAGAAGCTCTACTCGGGCTTCAACCTGTGCGCGCCGACTACATCGGTATCGATGACGATCAACGGCCCGGCGCCGATCATCCTGTCGATGTTCATGAACACCGCAATCGATCAGCAGATCGAGCTGTACCTCAAGGAAGACGACAAGCGCTGGGCGGAAGCCGAGAAGAAGATCGCGAAATTCTTCGAAGGCCGCGAACGCCCGGTGTACTTCGGCGAACTGCCACCGACCAACGATGGCCTGGGTCTCGGCCTGCTCGGTATCAGCGGCGACCAACTGGTCGATGCCAAAACCTATGCGCGCATCAAGTCCGACACCCTGCGCTCGGTGCGCGGCACGGTGCAGGCCGATATTCTCAAGGAAGATCAGGCCCAGAACACCTGCATCTTCTCGACCGAATTCGCCCTGCGCATGATGGGTGACATCCAGCAGTACTTCGTCAACCAGAAGGTGCGCAACTTCTATTCGGTTTCGATTTCCGGATACCACATCGCCGAAGCCGGCGCGAACCCGATCAGCCAGTTGGCCTTCACCCTGAGCAACGGCTTCACCATCGTGGAGTACTACCTCGCTCGCGGCATGAGCATCGATGATTTCGCGCCGAACCTGAGCTTCTTCTTCTCCAACGGCATGGATCCGGAATACACCGTGATCGGCCGTGTCG
>NZ_JBAWHJ010000067.1:0-7149 GCF_049593775.1 Dokdonella sp.
GGCCTCGGCTTCGTGAAGCACGCAGCCTATTCGGGTACCGTCCAGGAAGCTGGTTGGGATCCGGCCGCCCTGCTCGGTGGTGGTGTGCAGTACAGCTTCAATGACCGCATGGCTCTGCGTGGCGAAATCTTCGCTCGCTACGACAAGGACAACAACAGTCTGCGTGGCCAGGTCGACAACAACGGCATCATCGCTGGCGACTACAACCACTTCGTTGACGGCATCGTTGCCGTCGGCCTGACCATCGGTTTCGGTGGATCCGAGCCGGCACCGCCGCCGCCGCCGCCGGCAGCTCCGCCGCCGCCGCCGCCGCCGCCGGCAGCTGAAGAGCCGGAAGAAGTCGCAGTCGTCATCGATCTGCGTGGCGTCAACTTCAAGTTTGACCGTCCGCGTTCGAACGAGTCCGACATTGGTCCGGCCCTGCAAGAGCCGACAGCTGACTCGATCGCTATCCTGGATCAGGCAGTTGACGTCCTCAGCCGCAACCCGAACGTCATGGTTGAGCTGGTCGGCAACACCGATTCCGTCGGTTCCGAAGCTTACAACCAGGGTCTCTCGGAGCGTCGTGCACAGATCGTCAATGACTATCTGACCTCGCACGGTGTCGGTTCTAACCAGATCGTCGGTGTTCGCGGCGATGGCGAGAACAATCCGATCGACAGCAATGACACCAAGGAAGGACGTGCGCGCAACCGCCGCACCGAGATCGTGGTGGGTGCTGAGTGGCAGCAGCAGTAATTATCGACTTCGGTCGAGCAACATGAAAAAGCCCGGCGAAAGCCGGGTTTTTTTTGTCTGATGTTTGGGGCAGGTTCTCGTCTATGGATGCACGAAGTTCGACGTGCCAGGCATCGAGTCAGGTATGCCGCACAAGGGTACCCGTCGATGCACCTGCTAGTCTTTTTCCGCAGTCCTGCGCGGCTTGCGTGGCCCGGGCGCGGAATGCACGCCCTGGTCGGCATCGATGGCATCGATCCATCCCGCCCTTGAGCCGGGAAAGGCATCGGCGTAAGGCACGTAGGGTTTGATGTCGAGGATCGGCGTTCCATCAAGCAGGTCAATGCCGCAAACGCGCAATGCGCGCGCTTGAACTGCCAGCAGCCTGACTGCGGACAATCCGATTGCGTTGGGCCGATGCGGTGAGCGTGTTGCCAGGACACTCCGCTTGCCGCCGCCTCTGGGTGGGCGCACTTCGGATTTCCAGCCCTCGCTTCTATGGAATGCGAATATCAGCCAGATTCGCTCGAAGCCTTCGAGGTCGCGATAGGCGGTTTCCGGCAAGTCCGCCACGAATTCGATCAGCGCTTCCGCTGTCTGTCCGCTCTCGGTACCTTCGACAACGGTAGGTTGGTGGGGCGCATCGATTCGCTGCGCATATGGCGAGCGAACAAACGCAATGGCGTTGAGCATGGGCAGTACGCATTCAGACATCGATGCAAAATTCTCCGTTGCCGGAAGGGTTTCCAGTTGACCGATTGAATCACGCTTTGCAGTCGGAGGTGCAACCCCTACGCTTTGCCTTCGATCCGTCCTACCATGTGGTTTTCAGAGCAGGATGAGCATCCACATGAGCCAGATTGCCGTTCCCGTGTCCTATGGAGAGTTGATCGACAAGATCACGATTCTCGAGATCAAGTCCGAGCGAATCGGCAATGCCGACAAACTGGTCAATGTGCGCAAGGAACTGGATCTGTTGAACAGCACCTGGGCAGCTGATCCGCTCGCGAAGCTGGATATCAGTGCAGAGCGGTCGAAGCTGAAGGACGTCAATGAAGCCCTTTGGGACATCGAAGACCAGATCCGGGTCAAGGAAAAGAGCCAGTCATTTGACGCGGAGTTTGTCGAGCTTGCGCGTGCAGTCTATTTCCGCAACGACGATCGAGCAGCATACAAGCGCGAGATCAATGAGAAGCTTGGCTCGACCCTGGTCGAGGAAAAGTCCTACGAGAACTATCGATAATCATCGGGCCGTCGGACGGGATTTGTCGGACTGGCTGCAAGCCCGCCAGGCCCGGTTTGAGACAGTCGAGCGGCCATCGCTGCGAGTCGTCAAAACCCTAGATCTTGTCGTTTCCAGGACTGCCCCCATGCCGCCGTGCCGCCCGTGAACCGAGCAGCAGGACTGCGGAAATCAGCATCAGCAGACTGAATGGGGATCGCGAGGGAAGCTCGGTGACCGGCGCAGGAATTCCCAGCGTTGGCGGAGCCGAGCCCTGAAAGTGCTGGATGGCACGCGACAACGCTTCCGGCCCGATCACGGCACCGATCATGCGTCCCGGAATGTCGTCGGCAGGCGGATGGATGCCTCCGTAGATCCTGGACAGGCTGCATTCGTCGGCCGCGTCCGCGTACTTCGCCCATTGCAGGGTTACATCGACACTCGGGCCCTGCTCGAATACCAGGAACTGGTTTTGAGGGGCTTCAAACTGGGCCAGACCACCTGGAAAGAATTCGTCGCCCGTGAATGCGGCCATCAACTCCGCAGCGGCACGACTATAGGTGCTGTGGCCGGATATGTAGCCCGCAAACGGTGGCGTGACGAAAGTCGGCCGCTGATAGGGCCACCAGTTTTCCGCCAGGATCCAGCCGACGCCGGCAGTGTCCGTGTCAGGATCGAGGATGTACTCGGGGCCACGCCACGCGTAAACGGCGATTTTACCGATGTTGCTGTTGCCCGGTCCTGCCAGATGCGCGTGCCTCTGTCCCGGCGCAGTCGATTCGGGTGTGACCAGCTCAATCTCGCCTGGATACAAATGGATGCCGTCAGGGTCCCAGGAGGGTAGGGACGGATCCGTGCTCTGTCCGAGGTCAGCCAGATAGCGGATCGCGGAAATGGGCCTGATGTAGTCGTACCAGCCTTTCAATCCCCAGGATGCAACCGCGACATCGTGCATCGCGCCACCCAGCGCCAGATACAGTTTCACGTCCCATTGCAGATCATCAAGCACGGGTCCGTTACCGCCGATGCGCTTGATGACCAAGGGATGGTCGGAAACTGTATTGGCGATCGCGAACCAGTGGCCAGGTGGTGTTTCGGAACTGGGGCCGTCGGCCCAGAACTCGGCCAGAACCCGATAGTAGTCGCCCGCAGGGACGACTTCCGGCGCGTAGGGCTGGCCCGTTGCCGGATTGACCGCGTAGCCGTGACCATCGTTCGTGCCCAGCGTGTTGTTGCCCAGCGACGCGGGGCTGATGTCGATCATCGAGCCAAGCGCAGGATCGAGCAGGCCGCTCCAGCGGACAACCTGTTCGAAGGTTGTCTTGTAGGTTTCGCCATCAGGGCCACCGATGAGGGGAGGGGGGCCGGGATCATGGAATAGCCAGTAGTCGAAACCATCTCGCGTGCGAATGCTCAGGTCTTCGGAGCGGAGTGAAAAGGGAACCACCTGTCCCCACTCTGGGCTCAGGAACTCGGGAAAACCTCCCGGTATGACATTGCCGGATTGGTCGACGAAGTATTCGAGCGCCAGGGGCTGGTAGCGATTCGGGTCGATGATTTCCGGGTTGCCGGGCAACGGCGGAATCACTGGCGGATTGACCGGCTCGTAGTGTCGATTTACGTAGCCATTGGACTCATTGGAGCCATCCCTCAATCCGAACTGGATGTAGGTTTCGGCGATTCGATTGCCTAGCGCCGCTGGCGAGTCGCCGGCGAGGCTCTGGTTGGCGATGTCGTATCCGAGCAACTGCATCTGTGCGTCGAACGAGGCCAGGCTGGTGGCCGCACCCGGGGAGTTGGCGAAGCGCCATCTCAGCAACCGATACGCCGCATGCGAGATGGCTTCACGGCGTGCGGCCTGCACGTCAGTGGCTGACAGCTTCTCGCGTACCAGCCATCCATCGGCCACATTGTCGTACGCAGCCCACGCGTCCCACATGGCGGCGGAAACATGGAACAGGTTGCGCGCGTGCACGGTCGGCCTGGCCAGATCGTGACGGATCGCCTCCAGCAGCTGGTTATTCCATTGGCGAGCGACCGAGTGCTGTGCTGCTGCCGTATTCGCCGCCAGCAGGCAAAATACCGCGAGCACCAGGCGAAGCGCGCGGCTTCGGTTGACCGGCTCAGATCCCATATCGCCTTTCCCCTGGATATGAGCCGGCATTTTACCATTTCGGCCGGAGCCGACGAACCGTTCAGCGTTGATCGCGTGGCGAGGGTGCAAATTTCGCTGTGAATGGCAGGTCCAGATGGAGCGTTGCACTCGCAGCGGGTTTCGGAAATCACCACCATCGAATGCTCTACCGGCACGGACGAATTACAATACCGGCAACGGCCTGCAACCCCGATCGTTATCTGCTCCATGAACGACTCTCCGGCTGCCAGCTATCTGGACACAAGTGCCTGCCTGAACCAGCAAATTTTCCAATGCAACCCACCGGTTTTGAAATTTGCAGACGCGCCGAAGTCGTGGCAAACCGCGTAGGTCCGGCGCTGCAAGGGAAACTTGGCGCCCTGGGGCTTCAATTGGGCAGTCCCGTGTTCATGCGCATCTTCAAGCAGGAAGAGCTCCTCGAGCTCTGGGTTGAGGGTAGTAGCGGCACGTTTGTCCTCTTTTGCTGCTACCCGATACGTGCGTACTCCGGCGAGGCGGGACCGAAGCTCCGTCGAGGCGACATGCAGGCACCCGAGGGCTTTTATCGTGTGGGTGCGAGTCAGATGAATCCGCGCAGCCGCTATCACCTCGCCTTCGACCTTGGGTTTCCAAACGCCTATGATCGTGAGCATGGGCGAACCGGTGATCACCTGATGGTGCATGGCGGTGAGGTTTCTGCTGGCTGCTATGCATTGGGCGACGCGGGCATCGAGGAAGTCTATACGATGGCCGCAGCCGCTCTGGATGGCGGTCAAGCGGGATTCGACGTGCATGCGTTCCCGTTTCGCCTGGATACGAGGCGGCTGCAGGCTCAACACACTTCGCCGTGGTTCGATTTCTGGATGGGACTCAAGCCCGGCCATGATTCTTTCGAATTGACGCAGGTGCCGCCGATTATTGGCGTGCGCGACAAGCACTACACAACAGGTGGGAGATGATGTCCGAATCCATGGGGATGAGCGTCGAACAACTGGATGCGCTTTGCGCAAACTGGCCGGGCGCGACCCGTTCGATCAAGTGGGAGGTCGATCTGGTCTGGAGCGTCTCCGGCAAGATGTTCGCGATCATGTGCACGCTCGGTCCGGAGCGCGGCCGCCTCAGCTTCAAGGTCGGGGCGGATCGATTTCTTGAACTTACCGACCAGCCCGGTATCTCGACTGCACCCTACATGGCTCGCGCCTACTGGGTCAGCATCAATGAGCCGGGCGACTTCAGTGAAGTCGAACTATCCAACCATGTTCGGCAATCCTACGAACTCGTGCGCGCCGGCTTGCCCAAAAAGACCCAGCGCGTGCTGGGAGTGACATTGCCGTGATGAAAACCGTGGGCGTTCCCGCGTGTTTTTCAGTTGCGTATTGCTAAACTGTCGTTCGCACTCATTCACTTTTCCGGGGTAACCGATGGCTGGCCAAGGCAACTCGATGCGCGCGATTTTTTTCGCTCTGGGCGCCAACTTTGCCATCTTTGTCGCCAAGCTAGCGGCGGCCCTGATCACCGGCTCAGGTGCGATGCTTGCCGAGGCTGTCCACTCTCTCGCTGATTGCGGCAACCAGGGTCTGCTGCTGCTGGGAATCCATCAGGCCAAGCGCCCCATATCTCCGGACTACCCGCTGGGATATGGCAAGGCGGTCTATTTCTGGTCCTTCCTCGTAGCGCTGATGTTGTTCAGCGTTGGTGGAATGTTTTCGTTGTACGAGGGCATTCACAAACTGAATTCGGATGAGCCGCTCAGGTCTCCCTGGGTCGCAATCGGCGTGTTGATTTTCGGCATCATCGTAGAATCGATTTCCATGCGCGCCTGCATGATCGAGGTCAACAAGTCGCGTGGCGGCCGGTCGCTCTGGCAGTGGTTCAGGCAGAGCAGACAGGCTGAGCTCGTAGTGATATTTGGTGAAGACCTCGCCGCCCTGCTCGGGTTGGTGTTTGCGCTGTTCGCGGTCAGCATGGCGATGCTGACTGGCAATCCGGTGTGGGATGCCATCGGTACTCTCGCCATCGGTGTCTTGCTGATCGTCGTCGCGATATTCATCTCGATCGAGGTCAAGGCGATGCTGATCGGACAAAGCGTCGATTCGGATACCCGGAAAGACATGCGGAGCTATCTTGAGGAACGCGATGAGGTTGCCGAAGTCTATAACCTGCTGACCCTGCAGCTAGGCAATGACGTCATGGTTTCGGTCAAGGCGAGGATGCAGGGAGAAACATCGGCACTTGGCATGATCAATCAGATCAATACGGTGGAGCGTGAATTCCGGGCGCGATTCCCGGACGTGCGATTCAGCTTCTTCGAGCCGGACGTCACGGATGGCAAGGCCGAGCCTCACTGACGCGGTTCGAATGCACTCGGCTGCCATTGGGCAGCGCGATACATGCTTCAGGCAAGCAAGCGCAAGCCCGCAAGCCGGTTCGGGTTCGTTAGTCGTATTGCGAACCGATTCCCACACCGACGCCGATGCTGATCTGCGGTCTGGAGTCGAACATGAATCCCCACGGCCAGACATTGACTGCCGAAGCCTGCAGGACAGGAAAAGGGTAGTCGCGACCATCAACTTGCCCTGTCCAGACTCCGACGAGGACGCCTCGGGTTGTGAGGTGCCGTCCCGCTGAGTAGTCCAGGGGTTCAGCGAAACCGGGGATGACAAGGATGAACCGTCCAATACTGTCCGCATCGGGCATTGGCTGCTGTGCACGATTCAGTGGATACGCGATGATCTCCACGCGTGTTTCGCCTTCAACGCTGTGCAGGGCGACGACGCGTCCACCCCAAAGGACTTCAGCCCCGGCGTAGGGTTGCAGCGACTGCTGTACATCAATGGGAGCTATTGGAAGCGTGCTTTCAAGATCCCTGAATACGGGAGTTGCACAGCCAGCCATCAGGGCTGGCAGGGCAAGCAGGATCAGCCAGTGACAGGCTTTCACCGAGAGCGGCAAGCTCGACGTCCGGACTTGTGTGTTCATCGACATTCTCCGCCGCTGGCAACCCGGTGCAGGGCAGTCATGCGCATCAAATCACGAGAGGCCAGGCAAGCCGTCAATCCTGGGCCAGCCACTCAAC
>NZ_JBAWHJ010000068.1:0-3065 GCF_049593775.1 Dokdonella sp.
GTTGAGTGCCATTCGCCTCTGATATGCCACCTGCCTAGTCCGTCCTTCGTCGGCCGCCATCGTGCCTTGTCATTCGCAGCGCGCTGCATGTCGCCGCACCTTTGCCTGGTATCCAGACGCACGGCGAGAATGCTGGAAATCGCGCCATCGCGCGCAACCGGTTTCCCCAGCCACCTGCCGGCCACTATCCATCGGATTCACTGATAACCTCGGGTCATGAGCATGAACAAGTCCCCGCATTCAGTTCTGCCACCGATCTTTGCCTGGCGGCGTGTGCGTGTGGTCCTGTTCGCCTGTCTGCCATTCATCCTCCTGATGATGCCGGGCTGGAAAGTTTCCTACGCCGTTCTGATCTTCCGCTGGTTTTACATTGGAGCTCTATGCCTGCTGGTATTCGGATTGTTCGAACGCTGGCCGCGGCGTCTGCCTGGCTGGATCTCGCGCTGGGTACTTCAGGTGATGGCGGTGGCGGCGATCGTGCCGATAGCAACCTGGACGGCCTACCTGATCACGACACAAGGGGATCCGGTGCCATTCTGGGAAGACAGCGATCGATTGACCGGCTTTGCCGCGTTCACCATGATCAGCCTGCTGATTGCTCCCTGGATGGCTGTCTCTGCATTGATGGGACAGATCAGCGGCAAGGTACAGCGCCAGGCGCTGGCGTTTGATCTCGAGCGAAGCGAACTGGAACGAAAGGCGATCAGCTCACGATTGCGCCTGTTGCAGGCTCAGGTCGAGCCGCACTTCCTGTTCAATACTCTGGCCAATGTGCGCGAGCTGGTCGATTCCGGCTCGGCGCAGGCGTCGGCCGTCCTCAACAGTCTGATTGCCTACCTGCGTGCAGCCGTTCCACGCCTGCACGAGCCGGCGACCACGATGAGACAGGAAATCGAGCTTGTGCGTGCGTATCTCGATGTCATGCACATGCGCATTCCGGATCGCTTGCAGTTCATGGTGCAAGTCGAGGATTCCTCCATGGATTTGCACTGTCCGCCAATGGCGCTGCTGACCCTTGTTGAAAATGCCGTGCGCCACGGGATCGATCCCAGCGAGGCGGGTGGTCGCATTGAAGTTCGTGTCGTCGAAGAAAATGCCCGCTGTCGCTGTCAGGTCATCGATACCGGCGTCGGCTTGCAGAACGGCTTCGACAATCTGGGCACCGGCCTGTCCAACCTGCGTGAGCGCCTGCAGTTGATGTTCGGCGACTCGGCGCGGCTGAGCCTGAATGCTCTCGTGCCACAGGGTGCGAACGCCGAGCTGGAATTTCCCGCACGTCGAGGTGTGCCATGACCCAGTCGCGGACCACGGCCCTGATCGCCGATGACGAGCCGCTGCTGCGTACGTCGCTCAAACGGCTGCTGCGCGAGGCATGGCCCGAGTTGGAAGTCATCGCCGAGGCGCGCAATGGCCGCGAGGCTGTCGAGATGTTTGAAGCCTTGCGCCCTGATATCTGCTTTCTCGACGTGCACATGCCGGGGCTTTCCGGCGTCGAAGCGGCGCGATTCATCGGTAAACGTGCGCAGCTGGTTTTCGTGACCGCATTCGATCAATACGCCGTGCAAGCATTCGACAGCGGGGCTCTCGACTATCTGGTCAAGCCAGTCGAGCCCGCTCGACTCGCGGATACCGTTGCGCGATTGCAGGAACGACTGGGTGCAGGGCAGCTGCCCGATGCCGACAAGTTGATCGAGCAACTGGCCGCGCGGCTGCGCAAGAGCGCCGAGCCCGCCGCGCTGCGCTGGATTCGAGCCTCGGTCGGCCAGACCGTACGCGTGATTGCGGTCGAGGAAATCGACTATCTGCGTTCCGACTCCAAATACACGCGAATCGCCTGGCGTGGCGACGAAGGCAAGCCCGCAGAAGCCCTGGTACGCACGCCGCTGAAGGAGCTGCTGACACAGCTCGACGCCGCACAATTCGCCCAGGTCCACCGCGCCGTTGTCGTCAACCTGAGTGCAATCAGCCACATCCTTCGCGGCGACAACGAAACGGCCAGCATCCATCTGCGCGGTCGCGATGATGTGCTGCCGGTCAGTCGGAACTACTTGCACCTGTTCAAGCAGATGTAGTTTGCTTGGGGAACGGGGAACGAAGCTGACTTCAAGACTCGTCATTCCCGCGTAGGCGGGAAGCGCTTCACAACAGCCGCCATGGCTGGTCATCGCTCTATAGCAGCCGAACGGCTGGTCATCCAGCTCATTTGGAGTTTCGCAAAAGGCACAAAGTCACTGGAAGATTGCGCATCCGGCGTCTGTGATGCGATTCCCGCCTACGCGGGAATGACGAGTCCAGAGGCTATGGCATTCCGGGCAGAGCCCTGTTCAGCGTTGCCCTGGATTGATTCGTGGTTAGGACAGGACAGGCGAAGCGGTATCTACTACCCTCGACTTTCCGCATGAAGCATCCGGAGTTTCCATGGCCAAGGTGAGTTCACCGAAGAAAATCGCAGCGTCCCTGACCGAGCACTGGTCTCCCCGCGTCATTGCCGAGGTGGATGACTCCTACGTGAAAGTCGCAAAGGTCAACGGCGAACTGGACTGGCACAGCCATGCCGACGAAGACGAGATGTTCCTTGTCCTCGAGGGTGCGCTGCATATCGACATGGAAGATGGCACGAGCGTTGATCTCGCGGAGGGCGACTTGTACGTCGTGCCAAAAGGCGTACGACACAATCCGAGCACGAAGGGCGACTGCCTGCTGATGCTGATCGAGCGCAAGACAACCCTGCACACCGGGGACACGGTCAACGAAAAGACCCGCTCGCTGGAAGAGCAGTTGCGGCCGCTGTAGTCGACAGCAGGAAATGCGGGCGGGCTCATCTATCGGCCAGCTGAAATCGCGGCGGGATTGCATCGAAGCATGTCAAACATCCGGATGATGCTCGAAAGCCCGCTGCGGGCGCTGTGATAACCTCGTTTCATGGAATCGCCGGGTGCACAAGACGAGTCGGCCAGAGTGGCGCTGGACCTCGATCCCGCAGCGCATTCCGTTCGCATCGGTGCAAGCACGCTTCGACTTGAGCCGCGAGCATTTGCATTGCTTGCGCAACTGGTTGAGTCAGC
>NZ_JBAWHJ010000069.1:0-11143 GCF_049593775.1 Dokdonella sp.
CCATGACGGTTGCGCCACTTGTTCAGCGTTGCCTCAGTCGTAAGGAGCTCATGGCCGCTGGCGGATTAATGGCCTGGCGGCATTTGCTGCCCTAGCCTTGGCCGTAACGAACTTTCCGGTTGATCCGCACTGTTGAGCTCATGCGCCAAGAACCCTGCGCAGTAGACGAAATACTAATTGGAGCGTTTGCAATTTAGTAGATAAAAAGCCGATCAAACACATACGGACTGATGGTTTGACAGTATTGATTCCGGGGCATACGGTGAAGGTCCATATTGTGCATTCACAGGGGAATTGCACTTGCTCACCGAGACGAAGCTGGGACTCATCCTGGCTTGCCTGTTGTCGCTTCCTGCGGTTGCCGAGCAAGCCACTCTTCCACCCATTGAACCTGGTGCTTGCCGCGATATCATCGGGTTCGAGCAACGCCTGGCTCAATTTCTGGACGATGTTCGTGCGTTGACAACCGATCCCGGCGACGGACGAATTGCACTCACGGCATCGGCTTCGGCGTTTGCCGCGTTCGAGGCGCAGGCAAATTCTGCAAGCGGGGACGAGCGCAACAGTTTGTGCGCCGTGTTCGAGCGCGTGCCGATGCTGACTTCGGCAGCGAGCATTGCGCGCGATCAGATGTCGCAGTTCGAACCCCGATCCGTAAACGCCTCACAGTGTCTTCCTACTGACGCCTACCTCGGCGTGTTTGCCGCGCAACAGGTCCTGCTGGGATTCGCCGCGATCGCCGAAGCGCTCAGTGATGCATCGAGCTGCCCTGCCTACGCGGGCGTCGTTGCCTGCGGTCCGGTCACCCCGACGTGTGCGTTCAACGGCCCGCTCGCTGCACTTGCATCCTCGCTGGCCCAGTCGGCCAGCGTACCGTTGACACTGGACGACAACTGTCGAGAAAACGGGCGAAATGACGTCATCGACGCATTCATCGAGTACAACGCCACGCAACACGCGCGCATCAACCAGGATCTCCAGTTGACTCTGGTGCCGCGCATTGATCAGCCAGTTACCAGGGTCGCCACGGCATTGTCACTGACTCAACTGGACAACGAGTTGAGTGTCGGTTTCGTCGACCTCGACAATCGCCTCGACAGTCTCGAAGTCAGCGTCACGGCGGCAGCAGCCAGCAGCACCCAGGCAGACGAGCTCGCCGAACGATTGAGCATCGAGCTCACCTTGCTGCGCGGTGGTGTCGGCGTGGCCTCGCTGCAGTTGCCCGCGTCGGCCAACGGTCAGCTCGAACGGGTTCGCGAAATCGTGTCAGGTTCGATTCTTGCGCTGCAGACGCTGGGGCAGGACATGTCGCCGGCGCTCGCCCAGTTCAGCATCGGCGATAGCGCACTCAACAAGGGAAATTTTCGTGCGGCGTTTACCGCCTATCAGGAAGCCTACCGACTTGCCGCGCTACTTTCGGCGGGAGGAAGGATATGAGTACCAGGTCTCTCCTGAAATACGCGCTTGCTGCGGTGATGCTGGCAACTCTTCCTACGGCATTCGCTGCGATCGAATGCCCGGCCGATCACGCCTCTCGCATCAGCAACATCGGTGAATTCCTCGCCCGCATTGATCGGACATCGACCGACTTCGGCGACATGGGCATCGAAAGTGTCGAGGGGCTGCACGCGAACGCGACAGAGTTGCTGTCCAACCTCTCCCAATTTTCTCCGGAACAGAGCCAGCAATTGTGCGAAACAATCGCCATGACGCCTGAGTTGGCCGCCATTCCTGAGAACCTGGAGAAGATGTTGGCGGAAACCCGAGGCAACGGCTTGCGCGCAACGGGGTGCGTGGAGTTGCCGGAATCGGCCTGGAATACGTTATTCATTGCCGCACAATCCTTGCAGCAGGCGTCAATCGTGGCGGGCGGCGTCTGCGGCGCAACCGAATGTTTTCCACTGGTCTGCTCGGTGCCTTGCATCTTCAAGGGCATTGCGGATTCGGCGGCACTGGTGGCCGAAGCCACGCTGGATCGGGCCGACTACTGCGGCACGATCGGTCTTGATGAAACGCTCAACGGTTTTGCCAATGACAGCAAATCGGCATTAGACAGTGCGGAGACGCGACTCGATGTGATCGTGCCGCGCGTCGATGCCGCGCTGAGCTCGCGGGCCAGCCAGATCCAGGTCGATGCAGCAAGATCGCGGACAGGCAGCGGGGTTCAGTCAGTTCGACAATCGATCGAAGGCATCCGGCAGATGTCACAGGCCCAGGCGGCCCAACAGGCACAGACCAGCGGCAACATGCGTCGCCAGTTGATCGAATCAAGCCTGCAGGATGCGACGACTTCAGCGCCCGTTACCCTGTTCCTTCCTGCCAGTCGCGGAGGACTTCTTGAATCTGTGCGCGAGCAGATCGCGGCCACCATCAACACGTACCGGACTCTGGGTGTAAATGTTGCTGCAGCAACAGCGCTTTTCGCAGCGGGTGATGCCGCCTTGAACAGCCATAACTACAAGCAGGCGTATTCGAGCTATCGCGATGCGTACCGCAGCGTCACAACCGCTATCATTGCCGGAGGTGACAAGTGATGAACGCAGGCAATCTTGTTCGCCAGATCGCACTTGGCGCCGCACTGGCCATGCTCTCGCTCACCGTGCAGGCGCAGATCATTCCGCCGCAAGGCGCCGAGTTCCTGTTCAGCGATGAGTTGGGAACGGCGAAAACCGCTGACCTGACTGCGATCAACCAGGCAGGTGATTTCGTCGCCGTATTCCAGCATACGCTTCCCGGTTCTTCGAGCCCGCTAATCGCGGGTCGTCTGATGCGGGCCGATGGCACCCTTGTTGGCACGACTGAATTCGTGATCAGCGATGACGACCCGAATGCAACTGGATTCATCAGCGAGTTGCCGCGCGTTTCATCGGCACTTGACGGTACCTTCGTCGTGGTTTGGCAGCGGCAGGAAGGCTTCGGTGTGGCACCATCAATCTACGCGCGCCAGTTCACGACCCAGTCGGGGGTAGCGCAGCCGATCGCGGACAAATTCGAGGTAGTCGATCAGGCGTTTCCCGGTAACGCCCAGGCCAAGCACACAGCTCCCTACGTCAGCGCAGATATTGGTGGAACCTTTGTCGTTGGATGGACCGCGACCGGCACCCTGAGCTCAGGCTGCAGTCCGACATACAACTGCAAGCCTCATATAACGGGATTCGACGCAGCTGGGCAGCGCACGATCCCCGAGCAAGTGGTGCTTGAAGCCGATGACAACCCATTCGGTGGCGTTGTGACCGGTGTTGCAAGGGTGCTCAGCTCCGGGCGCTTCGCCGTGCTATGGAGTCATCAGATCGATGTTTTTACCACTCCCAATGATGTCTGCAATGATCAGGCAAGTGCGCCGCTGTGCATCCGGTTCTTCGAGCCCGACGGAATGCCGCTCACGAGTCGGATGCGGGCCGTGGACAGGGAAAATTCGCTCGAGCGCGGCGTTGCACTTGCCGCCGATTTCAGCGGCAATTTCATCGTCGCCTATCGACGTCCAGGAGCGGGCAATCTTTACGATCTGCGCGTTCGCCGATTCGACCGCGACGGCGAGGAGTTGACAGCGGAACGTACGGTCGCCAGTGCCATTCCCTATGGCACAGAAAAATCGCTTTCGATGTCGGCCTCCAGCCTGGCCGGCAACATCCTCATTACCACCACGGCCGGCTCGCCGACAAGGATGGTGGGCAAGTGGCTGCCGACCAATTACGATGCCCCCGACGTCACGGTCGTACCGTACTTCACCGTGTACTCTGCTGCTTCGTTCTTCCAGCCGCAAATGGCAGCAGCCATGGCCCTGGATGGCAACATGCTGGTCGGATGGCACGCGACCAGTAGCGGAGAGCAACGACCCTTTGGGCGCCGCTACTCGGCACCCGTCGAAGTGCGTATCAATGACGTGGCTACGTCAGAAGGCAACGATCGTTCGAGTGCGGCCTTTACCGTGCAGATTTCCAAGGCACATCCAGCCAATGCTCCGATCACGCTCAACTACCAGACGGCCGAGGGAACCGCCACGGCGACCGTCGACTACACGCCCGTCAACGGTACCTTGACCTTCAGTGGTCCGACCCAGCTTTTCCAGCCGCTCGTCGTCCCGGTGATCGACGACAACAGTATCGAGGAGGATGAAACCTACCTGGTCCAGCTGAGAAATCCGACCAACTCCGTTATTACTCGTGGCACCGGCATCGGCACGATCCTCAATGACGATACCGGTGGCGTGTTGCTCGTTGGCAACACGCAAATTGCCGAAGGCGACAGTGGCAGCAGGCCACTGAATTTCCAGGTTTCCCTGAGTGAGCCCCAGGGCATCGCCGCAACGGTTTCCTATGTCACGGTCGATGAGTCGGCGATTGCCGGGTCCGACTATCGGGCAACGTTCGGCACGCTGACGATACCGGCAGGATTTACTTCCGCGTTCGCCAGCGTCGACGTATTCGGTGATACCGCGTTCGAAACCGACGAATCGTTCCGCCTCATGCTGTTCGACCCGGTCGCCTCGACGGTCGGACCGGCAGTAGGCAGCAATGCCGGTCGCGGCACGATCCTGTCAGACGATCTCTGTCCGCTGGTGCCCACGATCAGCCCGGACAATGCCAACTACCCGGTGCCGGGAGGCACAGGCGACATCACCGTGACCGATAGCGCCAACTGCGGCTGGATGGCCAGCACGGACACACCGTGGTTGAGTATTGTCAGCTCGCCGAATTGTCCTGTCGGAAGCCCGCCTGATTGCCAGCAAGGGGGCATTGGCGATGGCATGGTGTCCTACGCGGTCGAGGAATCGATGTCAGTCAATCAGCGAATTGGCGATCTGAGTGTCGCCGACTTCACGGCGACGATCACCCAGGATGGCATCCAGTGCAACTTCACTCTCGCCCCGGATTCCGCGGCCTACCCATCCTCGGGCGGGCAGGGCAGCTTCGACGTGACAGCGACTGATCCGGTTTGCGAATGGACAGCCGTTTCGCAGGAGCCCTGGCTGATCATCACCGAATCGCCCAACTGCATTGCCGGTAGCCCGACGAGTTGCGTACAAGGCGGCACTGGCAGTGGCACGATCAGCTATTTGATGGACATCAATGAAAACGTCGATCGCAGCGGTGGAATCGTCGCAGCCTCGAATCTTTTCTCGGTCGACCAGGCCGGCTTCTTCTTTGACGATTTCGACAATGGCCAGCTGAGCCCGCTATGGGACTACAGCGACATTGGACTGTGGTCGGAGTCCAACTCCAGGCTGGTCGGCAACACGATTGCCGGTGGTTTCGCGCGTGCAATTGCCCGCCCTGCGTTTGCGGGCTGCATTGTCTGCACGATCAGCGCCAAGATTCGCTTCGATCAGTTCGCCCAGGGCAGGGCACGCCTGTTCGGCTGGTATCTGGACCCGGGTACGATGGTGGAACTTGAAGTGGATGAATTCGCCAACGAATGGCGACTGCGTCAGTGGGTCGGCGGCTCGATGGTCGACAGCGTGATCCTGCCACTCAGCACTCTGGTCAGTCGCGACTACACGGCGGAGCTTGAGTACGACGGCACCGATATTCGTCTGAGCATCGATGGCAATCTGCTGGGCGTGCTGACACCTGCACCTGGCAATACACCGGATGGTACGGTGGGCTTTGAAGTCGAATCCGAAGCGGTTTCGTTTGATCTGATCAAGGTAGTGACCGTAACTGGAGGCGAGGCGACGCCCGGCTTGATCTTCAGGGATGGCTTCGACTCAACGCCATAAAAGGCGCGATGGACCGGACACGATTTCGTCCAGGATCACACGAAGTTCGGACGATTCGCCGGGCGTGGCAGAGCCGAGTACCAAATCGATGTTGTCCGGCCCCTGCTGACCACTAAAATCTTGAGCCGAGCCAAGAGGCAGGATGGGTCTGGGTGATCTGCTCGGCACCGTATGCCCGCTACAGCCAGGCCATTGGTCAAGTTTCTCCTGATCGTCTCAAAAGCGAAACGAGCTAGCCTCTGGGCAAGCACGCTTCGGGCGGGCAGCGATCCAGTCCTCGGAATGTGCCGTGCAAGTGTTTGAATTGGCCAGTTTTCATAATAATTTCACGCAATTTGCATTCTTTTTGCGATGAGATCTGTGAACGTTGGAACGTGCTTGCAAATTGCTGTCACCACCAGCGGATCGCGCTTGCGGGGGACCTGCTGCCGGGGCGGTTCGTGATCCAGTCGTGTCTCGGCAGGATTGCCATCAGGCGATTTACCGGCGCATTGATTCGCAATCTCTACTCGGAAGCAAAAGGGGATCCGACCTGAATGGCGCTTGCTGAAGGGAAATCAGACCGCCGATGCCGTTCGTCCAAGGATCGAGTCAGGGAGGCGCAGGACAGGCTCAGCCCACCGCGGACGGCAGTTGATGAAACCTTCGCTCAAGCCAGTGCCATTCGGTTCTGCCCTCGATTGCAATAGCCAGGGTTAGTCAATCGGCCGTAGTGCGGCCCACGGAGAAAACATGAGCATGCGAGCTTCTGCACTCAGTTTGCCAATGGCGCTTGCACTGCTGCTGGCTGCGACCGGAGTTGTCCAGGCGGCGGGCGTCGACGACGGCTTTGATCCGGACGCAAACGGTGCCATTTGGGCCATAGAGCAGCAACAAAATGGCCAACTGCTGTTGGGTGGTCAGTTCACGACCATCGGTGGAGCGACCCGAAACCATGTCGCACGTGTCAACAACGACGGCGGCAGAAGCAGCTTCAACCCGAATGTCTTGTCCGGTACGGTCAATGCGCTGCACGAGCAACCGGGCGGCAGCATTTTGATAGGTGGAAGTTTCAGTACAGTTTCCGGTCAGCCACGCAGCAATATCGCTCGCGTAAATTCCGCGGGCACGCTGGATGCCGGATTCGACCCAGTCATAAACGGTGCGGTGACCGAAATTGCGTCGCAGCTGGCTCCGGACGGCTTGTCCGGCTATATCTATGTGGCTGGCTATTTTGATTCTGTCGACGGTGTGCCGCGTACTGGCATCGTACGTCTGCATGCGGACGGCAGCGTCGACACCGGTTTTGTCCCGCCGGTATTCAACCAGATCATCTTCAACGTGAGGATTCAGCCTGATGGGCGCGTTCTTGTGGGCGGAATGGACAACCTGGCCAACAATGCTCCAGTAGCGCGACTCAATTTCGACGGCAGCCTGGATTCATCCTTCAGTTCGACGGGCTGGTCCCTTGCAATCATCCAGGACATTGTCCTGCAACCAGACGGCAAAATCCTGATCGCAGGCAGCTTCAACAGAGTGGGCGAACAAGACAATATCGTCCGACTGCAAGCCAACGGCCAACTGGATGCCGGCTTCCAACCACCCGAGTTCAACAACATCATTTATGCGATGGCTCTGCAAAGCGACGGTCGCATCACAGTAGCCGGCAGGTTCGACAACAATATTTTCCGTGCCAAGGTCGCCCGCCTGTATCCAGACGGCAGCTACGACACCAGTTTCAATACATTGATGGACGGCTCGGTATATGCGCTGGCGCAGCAAGCTGACGGCAAGTACGCGATTGGTGGAACGTTCACGCAAATCGGCGCCTATGCGCGCAATGCTATCGCGCGATTGGAAACCAGCGGCGCACCGGATGTTGATCTGCTTGCGGATCTGAGCGATGGCCCGAACTCCCGCGCCAACGTGCTCGCCTTGCAGACGGACGGCAAGGTGCTGGTCGGTGGTCAGGCCTCCGGCGCCAATCGCGGCCTGACTCGGCTGGGTGGCAACGGCCTTGTTGATCCTTCCTTCAGTAGCTCCGTCAACGGTGTCGTCTCCTCACTCGTTGCGTATCCGAATGGCACCATCCTGGTCGCTGGCCAGTTCACGAATGTCGGCCAACGTGTTGCTCGTCTGCTGAACGACGGCACGATCGACGGCACCTTCACTGCCAGCGTGGACGGCAATGTGAACGCCGCTGCGCTGCAACGCAACGGGAGCATTCTGCTCGGCGGAACGTTTTCCAATGTCGGCGGACTTGCACGGCCCTACCTGGCTCGATTGTTCAACAACGGTGTTGCTGATGCAGGATTCAGTCCGGCCTTGAACGGGGAAGTTTATACAGTCACGATCCAGGACGACGGCAAGAGCCTGATCGGCGGCAACTTCACCGTCGTCAACGGCCAGGCGAAGCCATACCTTGCGCGCCTCAATACCAATGGCAGTCTCGATACCAGCTTCGATGCAGACCTCGATGATCCCGTGCGCGCGATCGCCACCGATGCCAGTGGCCGCATCCTCATCGGTGGTTCGTTCGCCAGCGTGGACAGCACCGCGCGTATCGGTATCGCGCGACTGCAAGCCGATGGTGATCTGGACTCGACCTTCGTCCCGCCAAACTTCAGCGCCAATGCCACCGTCCTGACAATCGCACCGATGACCAACGGGCGCATCCTGGTCGGAGGCTTTTCCGTGGGCGCCAACACGACGGGGTTCATCCGGCGCCTGTCGTCGAATGGCAGTCAGGAAGCCGAAGTTGATCCCGATTTTGAAACAGGCAGCCTGGTGACATCCGCACTCGTGCAGCCGGACGGAAAAGTGCTGTTCGGTGGCGTCTTCAGCAACGTTGACGGCAGGCCACGCACGAATGTGGCGCGTCTTGCGCAAATAGGTTCCGCGATCCAGTCAATATACTTCGACAACAAATCCGACTTGCGTTGGGCGCGCGAAAACAATGCCCCCGAACTGATTGCCGCGCCACAAGTTGTATGGTCGCTGACTTGTTGTGATCCTGCGAGCTTCCTGCCGCTCGCGAGCGGCATCATGAGCCGCACAGGCAACGTCTGGTCGCTCGATGGCATCCCGGCCATGGGCGAAAACACGGTGTGGTTGCGCGCGGTCAGCATTGCAGGTGATGGCGGACATGGCGTGGGCACCATCGAGTCGCCAATCATCGCGTTGCAACCAGGCGAGCCCTTCGATCGCCTGTTCGCCGATGGCTTTGATTGAGCGAGAGTTGGTCGACGGCCACCTCGATGCACTGCACGAATGATATTCGAACCGCATCCCGATTCACTAGCCTGGGCCAGACTATCGGCCGCAGCGCTGCTCACGGAGAAAACATGAACATGCAAGCTTTCTCAATCAAAATGACATCAGCGCTCACGCTGCTACTGGCCTTCCTTGTGCTCTCCACCAGCGCGTCTGCCTACAGCGTGGACGACGGCTTCATAGTGAGCGCCAATAACGCTGCTTTTGCATTGGCCGTGCAGGACGATGGAAAGATCATCGCCGGCGGTAACTTCACCACGATCAACGGACAGCCTCGCGTGAGGATTACGCGCCTGTTCGGCAATGGCGATATCGACACGAGCTTTGCGGCGACTGCAGTGGATGGATATGTGCGGACCGTTCTGGTGCAGGCAGATGGATCCATTCTGATTGGAGGAGAGTTTTCCCAAGTGGGTGCGCTTGTGCGTGAAGGCATAGCACGCTTGCATGCCGATGGCAGCGTTGATGCAAGCTATAACCCGATTCTTGCCGGATCCTCGGCTGGAAGAGTCTATGACATGATCCTGCAATCCGACGGCAAGCTTGTCATCGCTGGCAGATTCAACACCGTTGATGGTGTGCCCAACGGGAACATCGCACGCCTGAATTCCGATGGCAGTCCTGACACCGCGTTTGCCGCCGATGTAGATAGCAGTGTCAATGCAGTTGATCTTCTGCCCAATGGTCAGCTCTTGATCGGGGGACAATTTCTGTTTGTCGACGGCAATGTGCGCGCCAATGCTGCACGCTTGGAAAGCGATGGCAGTCTGGATCCGACATTCGACGCCAGTGCGGTTCTGGCTTACGAAACCGACGATCTGGTTGTACAGCCGGATGGCAAGGTTCTGATCGCGGGCAGGGGCACATACGTCATGGGTGAATTCGTAAACGGGGTGCTTCGATTGAATGGCAATGGCAGTCGTGACACGTCGTTTCCCGGAAATTCGTATGGAGACGTACTGGCATTGGCCTTGCAGCCGGATGGGAAAATACTCATCGGTGGGCAGTTCGATACGGGCGGGACACATCCCCGCAAGAAAATTGCGCGATTGAATATCAATGGCAGCACGGACATCACCTTCGATGCCAACGCGAGCAACCCACCCGAGGGCAGCAACAGAATCTATGGTATTGCCTTGCAAGCGGACGGCAAGATCGTGCTGGCTGGACAGTTTCTGGGAACGCAGGGGGCGGGCGAGTTGCGAGAGTTGGTGAGGCTCAATCAAGATGGCAGCCTCGATGAAACACTGAACCCCGGCGGCAACAATTACGTGTCGGCCATTGCACAACAACCCGACGGCAAGCTGGTTGTCGGAGGTGCGTTTACCCAGATGGGTGGCGTGGCACGCGCTCGGATCGCGCGTCTCAATGGCAACGGCACGCTGGACGAAAATTTTGATCCAGTTGCCAATAACGTTGTCACATCGCTGCTCGCACAGGCGGATGGAAAACTGCTGGTTGGCGGCTGGTTCGGCAGCATCGACGGCGTGGCACGAAGCCGCCTGGCGCTGCTGAACGCAGATGGTAGCGTAGACGCGGGCTATAACCCCGGTCCTAATGGCAACGTCTCCAGCCTGGCGCAGCAATTCGACGGCAAGGTGCTGGTGATGGGATCTTTCACCATGATCGCCGGACAGTCACGCAACCAGATAGCTCGGCTGAACATCGATGGAAGCCTCGATTCAAGCTTCAATCTGACGCCCAACGGTCCGGTCTACGCTGCTGTACAGAAAGCCTATGCCAAATTGGTCGTCGGCGGTGATTTCACGATGATCGGGGGCCAGGCGCGCAATCGAATCGCGCGTTTCAACGTCAATGGAAGTCTCGATAGCGGATTCAATCCGGGAGCCAACGGCGACATTCGGGTGCTATCGGCGGACGCTGACGGCCGGTTGCTGGTCGGCGGCAACTTCACGACGATCGCTGGACAGAGCCGCAACAGACTCGCCCGCTTCGACAGCGACGGCAATCTTGACCCGGCATTCAATCCCGATGTCGACGGGGCGGTGAACAGCCTGGTTCTTCAGGTCGATGGCACGATGCTCATCGGCGGTGACTTCGATACGGTCAGCGGACAGCCGCGCACCAATCTGGCACTGCTAGATTCCAATGGCGATCTGGATTTCGATTTCAACCCGGGGGCACCTGGTTTGGTCTATGCGCTGGGTTTGC
>NZ_JBAWHJ010000070.1:0-10332 GCF_049593775.1 Dokdonella sp.
GCGCTGCGGCAGCGCTGCTGCTTGCCACCTTCGCAGCGCGCGCGGTCGATAGGGCCTTTCGCACTGCCGCGGATGGGCCTCCGCACTGGATTCACTTCGAACTCGATTCGAACATTGTCCTGCTGACGCTTGCGGTGGCGGTTCTAACCGCACTTGTTGCGGGCCTGCTGCCGGCCCTGCGCGCTGGAGGTGATGCAATGTCCGGCGGCCTTCGCGACGGTGCACGAACCATGGGCGCTGGTACAGGGCGGGCCAGTCGTGTGCTGATGGTTGGCGAGGTGGCATTTTCGCTGGCTTTGCTGATGGCCGTAGGCACCATGATTCGTGGTGTTTCGGCACTGGAAAGTCCCGAGCTCGGCATCATCACGAAAGGCATCCTGACCGCGAGAATCGGCTTGTTCGAGAGTGCCTATCCGAATGGCGCCGATCAGGTGCATTTGTTCGAGCGCGTCATCGACACCGTGCGCCGCGATCCGGCTGTCGTGGATGCAACGGCAGGAACCAACCTTCCCGGTCTGGAAGGATGGACGCGCGAGGTGGTGGCCGATGGAGGGGACATCGATCACGACGGAGCATTGCCGCGGATCAATTTTTCTGCGGTCGACGATCGCTATCTGTCTACCTACGGGATCAAGCTGGTCGAGGGACGATTCTTCGACTCCCGCGATGTCGCGACTTCGGCGGCAGTTGCCGTGGTGGATCAGCGATTCGTCGAGCAACATGGGCAACAGGGAAGTGTGCTTGGAAGCCGTTTCAGGCTTGATCCAGCCAGTTCGGATCAGGCTCTGGTCACTGTTGTTGGCGTCACATCCTCGATTGCGCTGGATAGTCCTGTTGATCCCCCGCGACCCTCCTTGCTGGCGCCACTACGCCAGCAGCCGGCGCGATTTGCCAGCCTTGCGATCCGGGTGAAAGGTGATCCGGCGACATTTGCACCGAAGCTGGTCGAAGCAATTCGCGAAGTCGACGCGGATACGCCTGCCTACTGGGTGCGTACTTACGACCAGGTGATTCGCGATGCAACGTTTGATACGCGAATGCTGGCGAAACTGTTCGGTATCTTTGGTCTGCTCGCCCTCGTTCTTGCGGGTGCTGGCCTCTACGGAGTGATCGCGTTCAACGTGGCCCAGCGCACACGCGAGATCGGCGTTCGCAGGGCACTCGGTGCGCGAACAGGAAACGTGTTGCGGAACGTGCTGGCGCGTGCCGGCTGGCACGTGGGAATCGGTGTCGCACTCGGGCTGGGCCTTGGCTTCGCCCTGATACGCGTGCTTGCAAGCGCCTTGCACGGAGTTGCCGGAAACAGCATTGACGGAAATGGCGTATTTGGCGTGCTGGCGGCGCTGGGCGTGCTGCTGTTCGCCGCGGCAGTTGCGGTTGTCCTCCCGGCAAGGCGTGCCTTGCGAATTGATCCAATGATTGCCCTGCGTGACGAATAGGAGGCACAACATGTTGTCGGATTTTCGGCTTGCACTGCGCGCCTTGCTGCGAACGCCGTTGTTCGCCCTTGCTTCCATTGGCATGCTCGCATTTGGAATCGGGCTCAGTGTGGCGATGGTCAGCACACTGAGCGGCGTGCTGATGCGTGGGTTGCCGTTTCCGGACAGCACACGAGTAGTCATGCTCAATGCGAGCAGCGCCGTCGAGCATGTGGACCAGGCCAATCTCTCGGTAGTCGAAGCGCGGCAACTTGCCGAATCCACCCCTGGTTTCGAGGCGCTGGCCTACTTCACCTACTGGAGCGACACACTGCAGATCGACGGTGAGCGACCGCGCGATGTCACTGCGCAAAAGGTCAGCGCCGACTTTTTTCCGGTGCTCGGCATGCAAGCCTTGCTGGGACGCACGCTGAGTGCTGAAGACATTCGCGAAAATCGAGCGGTCGCGGTGATCTCCTACGAAGAGTGGCAACGCGGTTACGGCGGCAGCGCAGAGGTCGTGGGTCGCAATCTGCACATCGCGGGGCTTGGGCCGCTGGAGATTGTCGGTGTCATGCCGCAAGCAATCAGAGTCTTCACTGGCGATACGGGGATCTGGCGACCGATCAGTGAACATGATTTTCCGGCCGATGGGGAGCGTCAGCTCAACCAGCGCTACTTGCTCATGGTCGGTCGGACCGAGGTCGGAATATCGGAGGCGCAGGCGTTGGCTGCACTCGATGCGCAGGCGGAGTCCATCCGCGCCACGCATGGGTTGAGCAGGTCCGACTGGAAGTTCACGATGCGTACCCTGCTTGATCTGCTGGTTGGCGATGTCCGTGTCGCCCTGTGGGGCGCGCTGACGCTTGCCCTGCTGATTCTGCTCATCGCCGCCGCGAATGTCGCGATCCTGGTTGATGGACGACAGGCGGCGCGACGCCATGTACAAGCGGTCATGCTCGCTGTCGGTGCGAGTCGCCAGCGTGTCTGGCGTGGCTTGCTGGCGGAGCTGCTGGTCATCGCCGCGTTCGCGTCGGCCATTGGCGTCGGCATCGCCCAGGTCGGTATTGTCCTGCTGCGTGACCTTGCCCGCGGCAGCATCCCGCGTGTGGACGGCATCGCAATGGACTGGCAGATGGTCGGCATCGCTTCCTTGCTCGGTTTGGCCATGCCGCTGGTTGCACTGATCGGTGGCGGGCTACGCGTCGACGCCCAGGCAAACGAAGCCATCCGCAGCGGCGGCAGGTCGCTGGTCGGCCGGCGGCGTCAGCATCGTGTGCTGCCTGCCGCGGCGATGGCCTTGTCGACCGTGAGCCTGATTGCAGCACTGGGATTTGGTGCGGTGCTCTGGAAGTTGCAGGGTATCGAACCTGGTTTCTCGGCCGATCGCGTGCACGCCCTGCAGTTGTTTCGGGGAACCAGGCGCGCAGACTGGATTGGTTTTTCGGAGCAGATGCAGGGAAGGCTCGCGACGATACCCGGCGTAGACGACGTCGCCCTGACCAGCAGCGCACCACTCTCGAGGATCGGGCCCAGTCGTATCGATCTGCACGTTGCAGGTCGTGCAGAAAGCGATCCCATTCAAGTCACCTTCCGACGTGTTTCACCAGGCTATCGTGAGCTGCTCGATATGCCCTTGCTGGCTGGCAGGGACTTCGCGGCGAGCGATCGCGAGGGGAGTGAGCCGGTTGCGATCATCAACCGGACGGCGGCGAAACGGATCTTTGGTGATGCATCGGTGATTGGCCAGCAGATCGCCCTCCCGCTCGACTCAGGCCGACTGGTCGGCTTTCGTCTGGTCGGCGTGGTCGAAGATGTACGCAATAGCGGACTGCGCCTGCCGGCTGCACCCGAGGTGCTGGTTCCCTTTTCCCAGGCTCCGGGCGTTGCCATGACTTTTCTCGTTCGCGGTGATCGTGAGCTGGCAGGAATCGACCGGCAGATGGCTGATGCATTGGCTGCAATCGATCCGGGACAAACGGTCACGCGTCAGTACTCCCTGTCCAGTGACCTCGCAGCGGAACTCGCACCGGCTCGGTTCTTTGCCCGGACTGTCGGTGCCTTTGCATTCGCCGCGCTTCTGCTGGCCATGCTGGGGGTCTACGCGGTTGCCTCGTTGCGTCAGCAGCAGCGAGTGGGCGAGTTTGGCCTGCGGCTCGCAGTGGGAGCCGCGCCGGGGACGCTCGCAGTGTCGATACTTCGAGACAGCCTGCGCAGTAGCGCACCAGGCGTGGCCATTGGCGTGGGCACCGCCTGGGCCACCATGCAACTCATTCAGGCGCAGTGGTCTGGGTTGGAAACAGTCCAGCAACCGGTGCTGATTGCCGCCGGCCTGATTGCGATGACCCTGGCCGCAGTGCTTTCAGCCGTTCTTCCCGCCTGGCGAGCAACCCGAATTGACCCGATTACAGCGTTGCGCAACGAGTGAGGTACACAAGAATGCTCTCCGATCTCAAATTCGCCCTGCGTTCCCTGTCTCGTTCACCGGTCTTCACTACGGTATCCGTGCTCATGCTGGGTGCTGGCATAGGCCTGTCGATCTTCATGTTCAGCAGCATCAACGCCTACCTGCTCAAGCCCCTGCCGTTTGCCGAACCGGATCAACTTGTACATTTCGAGTACACCGACAGTCAGGCGACATCGCGCAATCTGGCGCTTCCTGCCAGCGACTGGCTGGATTTCAGCGAGCGCCAGAAGACCCTGAAATCGCTGGCAGCCTACACGGTTGGTACAGCCAATCTGGGTGGCCTTGATGGGCCTGCCGAACGCTTGTCCGGAGCCTGGATCAGTGCAGATGCGCTGTCGACGCTCGGAGTGGCTCCGATCCTCGGCCGCGATCTTGTCGCCGACGATCAAATCGATGGTGCCGAACCCGTGGCGATGATCGGATTCGCATTCTGGCAGAAGCATCTGAATGCAGATCCGCAAGCGGTCGGCCGGAACCTGCGTATCAACGGCGAGTCAACGCGCGTCATCGGCGTGTTGCCGCGTGACTTCGCTTTTCCGATGGCCGAATCGCTGTGGTTGCCGTTGTCGAGTAGTCGTGGCTCGGAGCAAAGCGAAGATGAAACCCTGGTCAAGGCGTTCGGCCGCTTGTTGCCGGGTGTCTCGATTGAACAGGCGCAATCGGACTTTGGCAGCATGATGATCGGTCTCGCTGCGGAGCGGGGAATGCCACTGCGCGGTGACAAGGCCAAGGTTGAACCCTTCAGTGACGAGTTCATCCTGCCGCAGATCCTCGGCGTGACCAAGACCATGTTCGTCGCGGTGCTGCTGGTGTTGCTGATTGCATGCGCAAACGTGGCCAGTCTGGTCATGGCGCGTTTTTCGACGCGGGCGCGTGAACTGTCGGTGCGCGCGGCGCTCGGGGCGAGCCGTCGACGCCTGATCATGCAGGTGTTCCATGAGTCATTCGTGATTGCGACGCTTGCTGCGCTGCTCGGCTACTGCGGTGCCGAAGCAGCCGGGCAATTGATGACAAGGGCGATGTCCGCAGGCGAGGCACTGATGCCCTACTGGGTCGACTACCGTACCGATTGGCGTGATCTCGCCTTCAGCGGGGGCATTGCCCTGTGTGCGGCCGTCCTGGCAGGACTCGTTCCTGCCTTGCGCGCCGGACGCATCGACATCCAGGCGGGCCTGCGCCAGGGCAGTGCCGGAAGCATCGGTGATGGCAGCAAGCTCGGGCGATCGCTGGTGGCCGCCGAAGTTGCCTTGTGCGTGATCCTTCTGGTCGGCGCGGGAGTCGCCATTCGAAGCGCCATGCAAGCGCAGGAAGCGCCGCTTGGCATCGATACCGAACAGGTTGTCAGCGGACGCATCGCCATGTTCGATGGCGACTATCCCGATGCGGCGGCGCGATTGCGCTTCACCGAGAACCTCGAGCCACAATTGCGCGCCCTGCCAGGCGTCACCGCCGTCGCCTTCGCCAGCACCTTGCCGCTGATGGGCTACGAGCGACAGAAGTATGCGAAAGCCGGAGAGGACCATGCCGATGATGCGAGTCGTCCGCAGGCCTGGTCGTCCAGCGTCAGCGATGATTTCTTCAGCGTATTCGGCATTGCCCTGCGAGAGGGCCGCAGCTTCGATGCACGCGACACGGCGATGAGCCCGCTGGTGGCCGTGGTCAGTGCCAGCTTTGCCGCCAAGGCCTGGCCGGATGGCAGGGCGATCGGTCAGCGCGTGCAGCTCAATCCGAAAAATGCCGGCAGTCCGTGGCTGGAAGTCATCGGTGTTGTTGCCGACAGCCTTCAGGCTGACTACCTGATCACCTCGGCCACCGCAGCGGCACATCGAGGCGATGGCAACGTGTTCCGGCCGATCAGCCAGAATCCACCGACGATCGTCAGTTTCGCCTTGCGTGCCAATGGTGGTGTCGCTGCACTGAACGAGTCCCTGCGTGCGGCGGTCAGCTCGGTTGATCCCAACCTGCCGGTCTACTGGTTGCAGGGGATGGACCAGTGGAAGGAAAAGATACTCTGGGGCTCGAACATCATGGCCGATCTGTTTGGCGTGTTTGCGGTGTTCGCGCTGCTGCTCGCTGTCGCCGGCATTTATGCCGTGCTTGCTTTCGACGTCAATGCCCGCAGTCGTGAAATCGGAGTGCGCCGAGCACTCGGAGCGGGATCCGGAAGTGTACTTGGCCTTGTGTTCAAGCGCGGTGCTCGCCAGGTCATGGCCGGTTTTCTCATTGGCATTCCACTCGCCTACGCTTTCTCGCGCGTGCTCGGCAGTGCGGTCATGCCCGGCGCGTCGAATGATCCCCTGGTCTATGTGCTGGTCATCGCGGCGCTGGCCGTCGCCCTGCTGTTCGCCGCCCTTGTCCCCGCGCGTCGTGCCTTGCGCGTCGATCCTGTCGTCGCCCTACGAAACGAATGAGGACACATTGATGTTTGATACCGTTATTCAGGATCTTCGATACGCGGCGCGCACCCTGACTGCGCGTCCGGGTTTTGCGCTGGCCGTGCTGTTGACTCTTGCGCTGGGCATCGGCGCAAATGCGCTGGTCTTCAGCCTGATCAATGGCGTGTACCTGAAGCCGCTGCCGTATCTGGATGATGCAGCACTGATCAGAATCGACAACAGCTATCCGAAAATGGGCCTCGAGCAAGCGGGGGTGTCGATACCCGATTATCTCGATCGCCACGACGGCCTGCCGGCAACAACCGCCAGCGCGATATACAGCGGAAAAAGTTTCAACCTGGCAGTTGAAGGCGCGCCCGAGCGAGTGCGCGGAATCCGTGCATCGCCATCACTTTTCGTCACGCTGGGCGTGCAGCCGGTGCTGGGTCGTGCCTTCGACTCGACCGAATCCGAGGTCGGGAATGAAAAGGTCGTTGTGCTCGGCAATGACATGTGGAAGAACCAGTTCAACGCCGACCCGGCGGTGATTGGACGCAATCTGCGTCTCAACGATGAAGTCCATGAAATCATTGGCGTGATGCCACGTGGCTTCCTTTTCCCGGATCGTGAAACCCAGCTGTTTGTGCCATTCGCATTTACCGCGGAGCAGAAGTCGGATCGTGAACGCGGCAACGAGTATTCCTCGATGATCGCCAGGTTGGCGCCAGGTGCGACGCTGGCCGATATCCGGACCCAGTCGGATCTGTTGATCCGTCGCAATGCCGAACGTCTCGGTGCGGCGGGCGACGACGGCGCCCAGTTCGCGAGCTTTCTTGAATCTTCCGGATTCACGGTCGTCGCGCACTCGCTGCGCAAAGAAATGGCCGGAGAAGAAGCATCGGTCCTGTTCCTGTTGCAGTTGGCGGTCGGTCTTGTTCTGCTTGTCGCCTGTGCAAACATTGCCAATCTCTTGCTGAGTCGGATGTCGGCGCGACAGAAGGAGTTTGCCGTGCGTACGGCCATGGGCGCGGGTCGCTGGCGCATCCCGCGCCAGCTGCTGATTGAAGCGCTTCTGCTTGCTTGTATCGGCGGGGCAGCAGGAATCGCTGTCGCCTGGCTTGGCTTGCAACTCGTCGCCAGTTCGGGATTGGTGCCGAGCTGGGTACCACTCGAGCTTAATTTTCACGTTGTCGGCTTCACACTCGCAGTTTCGCTCGTTGCTGGCGTGTTGTTCGGGCTTGCTCCCGCGCTTTCTGCCATTTCGACGAAACCGCAGCAGGTTTTGCGTGACAGTGGTCGGCTTGGTAGTGGTCGAGGTGCGGGTCGAACACGGAACGCCCTCGTTGTCGTGCAATTGGCCTTGGCAGTCGCCCTGCTTGCAGGCGCCGGACTGCTTCTGCGCAGCTTTCAGAACGTGCTCGACGAAAATCCCGGTTTCGCCAGTGACAACATGCTGACCGCCGCCATTGCACTATCGGAAGCCAGGTATCCGGACGCCTCCGCGCAGGAGCGCGCTTTTGCGAACATTGTCGATAGAGTGCGCAGCCTGCCTGGCGTCACCAGCGCAGCGGTCAGCGATTCGCTGCCGTTCGGCCCCGGCGGAAGCTTTTCCAGCTTCAGCATCGAGGGACGGCCGAGGAGCGCCATGTCGCCGCATGGTCGTGTGCAGTCGGTCGACGAGGGCTACTTCGAAAGCATGCGCATACCGTTGCTGCGCGGACGCAGCTTCAGTGCATCGGATTGGTCTTCGGAGACAATGGTTACGGTTATCGATGCCTTGTTCGAGCGCAAACACTTTCCCGACGGCGACGCGCTGGGACAGCGGATACGCCGAAATGGAGTGCACTACACAATCATCGGCGTGGTCGGCACGGTGAAGACCGGCGACCTGGCAGAAGACGTTGCCAAGGAAACCTACTACCTGAACTTCGGTCAGGTGCCAAGAGATACCGCGCTGATTGCGCTGCGCAGTACGGTACCGGCTACCTCCATGGTTGAGCCGCTTCGTGCCGCCATTCGTTCAATCGATCCCGAGCAACCCTTGTTTGAGATCAAGAGTTACCAACAGCGAATCGAGCAGTCACTTGCGGGGCGTCGTGTTCCCATGCAGCTCCTCGGTGTCTTCTCGATGCTGGCCTTGATACTGGCATCCATCGGAATCTACGGTGTGCTTGCATTCGCGGTTGCGCAACGCGCAGGAGAGTTTGGTGTGCGCATGGCCATTGGCGCGAAAGATTCGGATATTCGTAGCCAGGTATTGGGCAATGGTGCACGTCTGATAGGCATTGGACTGGGTTTGGGCGTTGTCGGCGCCTTTGCGATCGGACTTGTCTTGAGAAGCCAGTTGTTCGGGGTCGGAAGCGTCGATCTGCCCAGTCTCGTGATCGTCGTTTGCGTACTTGCTTCAACTGCATTTCTCGCCTGTTGGCTGCCTGCACGTCGCGCCGCGTCCATTGACCCGATGGTCGCCTTGCGCAGCGAATAGTGCTGCAACGCGACTGTCCTGTTCAAAAGACTCACCTTCCAGGGAATATCATGATCCATCTTGAGAAAGTCGAAAAATCCTATCCATTGGAAGGCGGGCGCAGCTGGGTGCTGCGCAATGTCGGCCTCGACATTGCCAAGGGCGAGTTTGTCAGCGTGATGGGGCCATCAGGTGCGGGGAAGAGTTCGCTGCTCAATGTGCTCGGCCTGATGGATCACGAATGGCAGGGCGCCTATTTGCTTGACGGCATTGCCGTCGAGAAGCTCAACAACAAGCAGCGCCAGGATCTGCAGCGGGAAAAAATCGGGTTCATCTTCCAGCACTACCATCTAATCGACGATCTCAAGGTGTGGGAGAACCTCGATCTTCCGTTGCAGTATCGCGACGTGCCGGCAAAGGAGCGGGCGGCACGCGTCGCCGATCTGCTGGATCGCTTCCAGATAGTTGGCAAAAAGGATCTTTATCCGAACCAGTTGTCGGGTGGTCAGCAGCAACTGGTAGCCGTTGCTCGCGCCGTCATCACGAATCCGAAGGTCCTGCTGGCTGACGAACCGACCGGTGCCCTGCACTCGGCTCAGGCGCGCATCATCATGGACCTGCTCACCGAGTTGCATGCTGAAGGGATGACCATCGTCCATGTCACCCACAACGAGGCGTATGCCAATGAAGCGCAGCGCATCATCAAGTTGCGTGACGGATGGATCGACAAAGAATGATTGCAGCTTGCACATGCGCCATGCCGGACGCAGGATGGCCTGATTGCGGATTGACCCGCCTGCGGAGTCGCGGATGACTGGATCAGAAAAACCGAACATCCTGATCGCCGATGACCAGCGCGATGTGCGCGAGGCCTTGCGGCTTCTGTTCAAGAGCGAGGGATGGAACTGCAAGGCCGTCGAAGGGCCGTCCGACGCCTTGTCGGCCGTGGGAAGCCAGCATTTTGACGTAGCCCTGATCGACCTCAATTACACGCGCGACACGACTTCCGGGGCCGAAGGTCTCGAGCTGTTGCGCGAGCTGAAAAAGCTCGACGATGATCTCCCGGTCGTGGTCATGACGGCCTGGGGCACGATCAACGTCGCTGTCGAGGCCATGCGTCACGGTGCGGGTGATTTCATCGAGAAGCCCTGGGACAACCAGCGTCTGATGAGCGTGCTCGGCAATCAGCGGGCGCTGGGCAGGGCGCGACGTCGGGGGCAGCGTCTGCAGGCGGCGAATGTCCTTTTGCGCGGACCGGCGGCCGAGGGCTTCATTGCCGAAGCGCCGTCGATGCGGCGGCTGCTCGACAATCTCGCTCGCGTCGCGCCGTCGGATGCCAACGTATTGATCCTTGGCGAGAATGGAACCGGCAAGGGTGTCATCGCGCGCCTTCTGCACGACGCATCGAAGCGGGAGAATGAAAGCTTCGTCAAGGTCAACATGGGTGGCATCCCGGAGTCCGTATTCGAGGCGGAGATGTTCGGCCACGTACGAGGTGCGTTCACTGACGCGAAAAGTGATCGCATCGGACGCTTCGAGCTGGCCGATGGTGGCAGTTTGTTTCTCGACGAGATCGCGAACATTCCTGTCGCGCAACAGCCGAAGCTG
>NZ_JBAWHJ010000071.1:0-3367 GCF_049593775.1 Dokdonella sp.
CTAGCACAGCAGTGCACGGGCACAAGTGGCTATGGTTCATGACGGTCAAGCCGACGGATCGATATCTCCGTCGACGTAGTACCACTGGCCGTGCGCGCGAACGAACCGGCTTCGTTCGTGCAATCGCCTGGCGCCGCCACCGCCTTCCCGGTAGCGGGCAATGAACTCGATCTCTGCGGAGTCGCTGCCGGTGACCAGGCGATCCTTGATCTTGAGTTCCAGCCACGTCGTATGATTATTCGAGGCCAAGCCGAGTTCTGCTTGCGTCGGCCGTGTCGAGGGATGCCTGGTCGCCATAAGATAGTGCGCCAGGCCGAGGACATAGGCGCCATAGCGTGATCGCATCAGTGATTCCGCATCCGGTGCAGGCGACCCCGTGTGCCAGCGACCGCAACAATCCGCATAGATGCGATTCATATCGCAGGGACAGGTATCGGGCAATGGCCGCGTCATTGAACCAGGTTTTCCAAGCCCGCGAGTGCGAAGGTCAGATTGGCTTCAACACGTTGACGCTCGGAGTCGGGCAAGGACGCGTTCGCGAGCAACTGTCGGCAGTGTTCGGCACAAACGGAATACTCGCCACACCAGTAGCTGGACACGGCCAGCTCGTCGCGGGCCCGCCACGCCAGAACACCGTGATCGACGAACAGCACATCGTCGGTTGGTGCTTTTGCCATCGCAACCGCGGCAAAGTCGCGGCCCAGCGCGTAGCGTTTCTGCAATCGGCAATAGCGCGCCAGTTCGCAAGGTGCCTCGGCGCGACTTGGGCGATAATCATAGGCGTGGAGAAAGGCGGCAAGGATTTCTGCATCGGTGCAGCCGCAACGTTCGCTGAGCAGGGCTACCTGCAGCATGGACTGGTAAACCTCTTCCTCCCAACCACCCATGGCAACGCGCCTGCGATAGGTGGCAAGGGCATCGCCGAGCTGCCCCGAATCGCGCAGGCTCTGCGCCAGGTAGAACACGTAGCGTGCGTTGTCGGGTTCGTCGATCAGCGCTTGCCGAAGTATTGCCGCATCGGCGGCAAATTTTTCCGCTGCGGGACGCTGGCTGCGAGCACCATCGGACTGCACCAGGACATGCAGGCCAGACAGGCACTTCGTCTCGGCCGCCTTCGGCGAGACCAGGGCCTCGTGAAGCACGCCGCGCCAGCACCAGTCCGCATCCAGTCGCGGCATCGCGATTCGACGATACCGCGTATTGCCAAAATGAAATTCGAACTGATAACCGGGGGCATCCAGGATCGGCCACGAAAAGCCGGCCTCGGCGACCAGCATCTCATCGGCGTCAATGACCAGTGCGTAGTCACCGTGACGTGCGGCAAGCTGAAGGGCTTCGTTGCGGTTGTGGGCAAAATTGACCCAGGGCCGCTCAATCAATTCACCGGGCAAATCAGCCAACTCGCGACGGATCAGGTCCTGGGTGCCATCCATCGAACCGGTATCGGAAATCGCCCAGGAGTCAATGAACGGCCGCACCGACTGAAGACAGCGACGGATCACTGCCGCTTCGTCGCGAACAATCATGGATAAGCAGATACGCATGGGTGGAATGTAGCGCATGCGTGCCGTCAGTCGAAAACCATGGCACTGACTTCATCAACGGCCCGCCTGTCAGTAAGGCGGGCCTTGCATTGCGGTCTTGTCTCTATGCGCGGTTACGGCGACTCTGGCTTGGCCACCGTGGCTGGCTGCGGCGCTGCATCGAATCGGACCTTCTGGCCATCAAACCAGATCGGCCCGGCTGACTTGGACGTATTGCCTTCGCTGGACATGACCTCACGCAACTGAGTGTCGAAACTGCCGCTGGCCAATTCGGCCGGCAAGGCCTGGACCCGGTCGGCATCCGAACGATTTCCGACGGCTATCCAGCTGAAGCTGACATTGGCGGTTCCCGAAGCGACAGCGACTGTAAATCCGCTGCGCTTGATGCTCGCAATGTAGAGCTGGGCCGGCGAGCCCACCGGCGACACGGTTACGGTGGGGATTTCGCCAAGCATTCCGCTATAGGCCTCGGAGAACGGCACGAACACCGATTCCCCGTTCAACAGCGCTGATCCGTTGTCGTAGACCTTCAGGCCAGTAGAGGTATTCGCAAACGCCGCCACACGAGTCGCATTGAGTTCGGGTCCGCTGGCGACAAGATCGGCAGAATAGCCACTTGTATAGACATTGCCGAGATTGTAGTTGGCGAACATCGATCCGCTGCTGACCGCGCCCATGACCTCACCGTGCGACCACGAGCCGATCATGCCGCCGTAAAAGCCGCCGCCAATCCCCTGGCTGCCTGGACCTTGCGGGCTTCCGCCACCCGACGCGTACCCTGACGAACCGTAAACGCCATATGTCGTGCTGGCGCTGCTCTTGTAGCCGAGCGAGCCCCAGTAGGCGCCACTCTGGTCGGCACCTAGCACGCCGCCGGTTCGCGTGTAATCGTTGTAGCTGAACCCGGCAACGCCAAACGTGTATTCGTCACCCCAGTAGTTGTATCCCTTGACGGCACTGTTGCCGCCAAGTTGGCCATAGCTGGTGCCGGTGTTCTGTGAATCACGTGTGCGGTAGCCGAAGATGCTTGCCTGGCCGAGACCATCGGCGGTCAGCTGCTGATCGTAGACATGAACTTGATAGTCGGCCGTGGGCGGGGTGTTGATTCCCACGCTTGTGCCATCGTCTCGAATCTGCGAGTTGCCGAGCGTGCTGGCGCCGGTAAACTTGCTGACATAGTTGGTGGTTCCGGCCGCCGAGCCTGCGCCGTCAGCGCCGGTCGGGCCCGCCGGGCCTGTGGCGCCGTTTGCGCCGGTCGGGCCGGCCGGACCTATCGGACCGGTCGGGCCCATTGCTCCCATGACGCCGGTCGTGCCCGTTGCGCCCGTTGCGCCCGTTGCGCCGGTCGGACCGAATGGACCGGTTGCTCCCGTGGCACCGTCGTTGCCATTGCTGCCTGTGGCACCGGTGGCGCCATCTGCGCCGGTCGGTCCGGCATTGCCCGTCGCGCCGGTTGCTCCTGTTGCGCCAGTTGCCCCGTCATTGCCGTTGCTGCCCGTGGCACCGGTCGGTCCAACCGGACCCATGGGTCCGGTGGCTCCTGTCGGCCCGACCAGTCCGCTGTTCGAGCACGGTCCAACCGCGCCGGAAACCACGTCAAAACAGACTGGATTCGTATGTGTGGCAGCGGCTCCGAGATTGGCAATGGTCAAGAGGCCGACTGCGTCGACCGTGAACAAGGGCGAGACGCCATTGTCGACAACGAAGCCGCCGCCGGCTGGTGGCGTGACGGTTACATTCTGTGCCTGGACAGCGGCGACGCCGAAGGTCTGCAGGATGGCGAAGGCGAGTACGGTGCGTCGGGTCATGATGGAGTCCTGTTC
>NZ_JBAWHJ010000072.1:0-1613 GCF_049593775.1 Dokdonella sp.
GACATACACCGAGACATCGTCGGAGGTGAAACTCCCCGAGGATTCCTCTATCGAGCTGCCCTGGCTGGAGTTGGTACCAAAGGAAGCGAATTTCTGCGCACTGGCCTGCAACGCACGGAAGTACGGCGGCAGCCAGACCACCTGGCGGAGCTGCGGCTCGATGACCTGGCGGCAATCGGTGCCGACGACGGCGTTGACCGAATCGCCATCGAAATCGGCCGCGACCAGATCGAGACCGGTCAGGCTGCTGAACGCCGACAGCGTTTCTTCTACATGCGAGCCGGTGAAGCTGAGCGGCACCGAAGTATCTTCAAGGCGCCAGCGCGAGCGGACGATCTTGTCGGTCTCATTGCGCGCGATAGTCATGACTTCGGCGATGCCGTCGCGGTCCATGTCGCCGACCGCGACGTTGACGGTGGCCAGATTCGAGAAGTTCCCGACCGGCCAGCTGTCCTCGTAGGTGGCGGGATAGCGGACGTGGTAGGCGTAGCTCGCCTGCTGGCCACCCGCGCTGGTGCCCGATGCGGCTACGCTGATCATCTGGCTGTACTGACTGCTTCCGCCGCTGGTGCCGGTTACTGTCAGGGTGACGTTGTAGGTGCCGTCGCTGGCGTATTGATGGCTGGGATTGAGTGCCGTCTCCGGACCGCTGCCGTCTCCGAAGTTCCACGTGCGACTTGCGATCGAACCGGTCGACTGATTGGTGAAGGTGACGCTTCGCCCGTTGCGCACATAGGTGTAGGCCGCGTTGAAATCGACCTCCGCCTTGAATGCAGAGACAACGAGACGGTTACCCTGTTCCGATCGCGCGAGGATGATTTCATTCGGTGAAATGCGATCGACATTGCCGATGGTAGCTTCAAAACTGGCCAGCCCACTCTCTAAATCAGTCTGTACAAGCAGGCTGGAATCATATTCCTGGCCTGGACCACGGCTGAAGAAGCCGATGCCGGTAATCCCATTGTTGGCATTGCGCGTGGTCGTGAAGTGGTGCAGGCGCTGGCCAATGTAGTTGTTCGAGTCGCTGTGATGGGCCTGCAGATGGATGACCAGTTCGGCTGCGGCCGTATCGACCAGATCTCCCGCCCTTGCCACGAGCTTGTCGATCCCATCGATCGTCGGACTGGCGTTGTCTGCCTCGAAAGACGTGCCCAGCACACTGGTAAAGGTCTTGCTGCCGATGGCGATATCCCCTGGAGCGACTGGAAGCGCTGTCGTCGAAGGCTGGAATTCGAGCAAGTGGTAATTGAGCGCGCGCGTCGCTACGGAGCCTGTTTCGCTGACGACAACCATTTGCTCGTGGCCGTCGAGGATCATGTCGCCCACCGCCATGCTGATCACGCCGACTGACCCGGCGCGAGTCCATGAACCTGCGGAGGTGTTGTCCGCCTGCTGGATGCCGCCGTCAACACGGCCGGTCAGTACCACGGCGCGCAGACCGCTCGGAATGGTGCGCACCAGTACTCCGAGCTGCAGATTGTGATCGGAGGAACCGTCGAGGTTCCCGGCCACGAGATGCACGTCGGTGAACGGCTGAGCCAGGGCCCAGGTATCGAACAATTCGGCGGTCGTGCCGTTGCGCCGGAACACGCCGAGGATGAGGTTGCCATTGC
>NZ_JBAWHJ010000073.1:0-10528 GCF_049593775.1 Dokdonella sp.
TCGCAGTACAACGCCCAATGTTCATCGTGCCACGGTACCTACAACGCCTCCTATGTTGGCGTCGGAAGCTTTGACCAGCTCGCCGCAACCATGGATTTCGAGACCGATGCCGACACCGCTGTCGACATTTCCACGCCAGACATCGGAAGAGAGCTGATCAGCTTCCTGCACTTCTTTCGTCCGCTCATCAATGCGAAATGTGTTGGCTGCCATGGCGCCAGCAATCCCGCCGCGGACCTGACCCTGGCCGAGCACTACTCAAGCACCGCGAATTACCCCGTGCCGGGAAGTCGCTGGGCAAACTTTGTCAACGCGAACTACGCCAGCGAGGTACCGGTCAACAAACGTGTCTATGGCTATAACTGGTCTGCCGCACGCAAGTACGTGATCTTCGAAAACGGACCGTATGCGAGCGAGTTCGTCAGCCCGGGAAATCCCCATGCGCCCATGGGAGCACTTGCGCCCTGGGACCCCGGCTATCAGGCCCTGTTCCTGCCGAACAGCAATGGCGAACTCTATTTTCTGACCGACATGCCCTTCCCCAGCAATTTCGGTCGTGGTGGCAGCTTCGCCAAACGCAGCTACCTGCTTGAAGTACTCACCGGTGAAGACCTCGATCCACGCAAGCAATACACCGGAACCTTCAATCACTCGGGCCTGCTGACTGCCCAGGAAACCATCTCGCTGAAGGCGCTGATCGACAACGGATTTCCTTACATGTCGCGTTGCGATGACACGACCGTTCAGGAAGGCATCAACAGTGGACTGCCATGGGGCGATGCGCTCGAACAGGATCGCCGATAGTCATCGGTCAGGCGCTGCGCCGGGACCTTTCCGCTAGACATGCCCGCCTTGATCGTCGTGGCATGGCGCATCTGCCCCGCTAGATCGAGAACGTGCTTGCAGGTACGGCGGGCACTTCACGCACGCTTGCGCGATCCTTCGTCAGGCGTTCGACAAAGGTGTTCCTGACACGCACCGACTGAAGGAAATAGCCGGTCCAGATTGCCGAGCCGATCAAGGTGCGCGGCAAGGACGAGTATCCGCCTGCGCCAGCTTCTGCGTCCGGAATCAGGGTGGTCAGCCCTGCGTCGATCAGCAAATGCGCAGCGGAAATCCATAGAAACGCGATGTAGATCTTCGGGAAGCTGGAGCGACGCTGATAGAACATCACAAGCAGCATGACTTCAAATACGAGAAGACCCAGCATTCCTACAAGTTCGAACAGCAACACGGGCGCCCACAAGGCGTGATAGGCATCGCTGCCGAACGTGGTCAGGTTGGACCATGTATCGGCAGCGAAAGCGTCGAGGCTCGTGTACAGACCGACCAGACTCGCGACCGGCAGGATTGTCACGCTGATCGCCGGGATGATCAGCCAGCCCCCCAGTCCGCGCAGCGAGCTGTGCGGATTCGCACCATAGGCTGGCGGATCATGGCGATAGATCTTGAGCGCCAGCCAGATCATTATCGCCAGCACCATCAGCGACACCAGCAGCAGCATCCAGTTGATTCGATCCATGCCGCTGGCATTCGTGCCGCTTGTCGCACCGCTCCACTGCAACTGGTAGCCGGTCTCGTTGAGCGCGCGCCCCAGATTCCCCACATAGCGCTGGGTATCGGCCGCAGCCACTTCATCGGCGAGCGAAGTAAACCGATCGGTGATGGTGAACCGATCGCCTCCCGATTTGATCGAGCGCTCGAAGGTAAACGCCGGATCATCCACCCGGGTTGTCGAGGGCTTGATCGTCCATTCGCTGGGCAGGACGGTCTCGGTCGTCACGGTTACATCAAGAGGATGCGATAGAAGCAGCGGCGCGTTGCGAATAGGCGAGCCCGGTCCACGCAGCAACTCATCGACATCGGGTACCGGGATTTCGGCCGTGTGTCGCTTGCCCGATTCGGACCATTCGGAAAAGTTCGGAATGCTGTAGCTCTCGGTCAATACGATCCGGTTGTTGCGCTCGTCATCCTGCACCTGCATGGGCTTGACGATGCTCAGGCCTGGAAACGACGCGGCATAGTAGTTGAGGTAGCTTTTCTGGAGCTCTTCGAAACTCGTCGTGGCCAGGAGGTAGCGGGTCGACTCGGCGCGCTCGCCCTCGACGGTGGTGACCGCGGTGAACTCAACCGGCTCTTGCAGCCCCGATCGCGCGTTGAAGGTCACGTGGACCTTGCGTGTCGATTTGGGTGCCCGCTCGGGCTCCATTGATACGGGAGCCCTGGACTCCGGTCCAATGACAAGGGCCAGATCGAAATCTGCCTGCACAAGATGATCAAGATCAGCGTTTTGGGTCGATCGAGTCGGATCAAGCCAGATCGGCTGGCCATCCAGCTCGGCGCGAACGATGACATGATCGAATTGACCCGGGCTCGGCTGCTGTTCCGCCAGGGCGCGCCGGATGCGCGTGTTGACCAAGGCAGGTTGGGCGTTGATGCCCAGGCGGTCGAGCATGGTCAGCAACAACAGGGTCTTGTCCTTGCAGTCTCCAAAACGGCGCTCGAGCACCAGGTCCGGAGGGTTTGGCTCATGCGAGTTCGGGCCGATCTCGACACCGAGGTAGCGAATCTCGGACTGCACGAACCGCAGTGCCGCCAGCAACCGATCTTCGCTGGTCGCCTCGGCCTTGCCTATGCGTTCTATCTCCGCCAGCAAGGTCGGCCCGATCCGATCCGGTATCGCATACAGCGGTTCGGCCCACTGCCTGACAGCAGACCATTCGGCAAACTCGCTCCATTGCACCAGGGGATACGGGTCGTACCATCCGGGTGCGTCAGTTTCGACGTTCAATCCGGGCACGTCGCGAGAATCCCACTCATACTCGCTGAAGTCATTCAGCCTCGTGACATTCGCCTCCAGGGCCGTATTGCGCGAGACCACGGACAGCTCTTTTCCTGCCGGCACAAGCAATCTTGCATGGATGCGGGCAACCGGCACGGTGAATTGCAGACTGAAGCTTCCGAAATCACGCTCACCGAAAACCGGATTGCGCCCACGAATCGAATAGGCGTAGTCGACAACGTCACCGACTCGCACGTCCTCCAGGAATACGCTCACTGTCTTGCTGCCATCGTAGATGCGCCGCTCAAGCTCGGTTTCCCGCTGCAGGACGCGGACGGTCGCAGTCTCAAGCTTGGGGATCACCCGGCCCTTGCGGACCAGGTCGATTGAATGCAACTCCAGGGTCTGGAACGAGGGATCGAAGCTGATCTCGACATTGGCCAGTGCGCTGACACCGGCTTCATTGGTTGCCATGCTGGCAAGGCGTCGAAACGTAGTGCGTTGCCTGGCGTCGAGTCGGACCTGCGAATCGCTGAGCAGGTAGTACGCGCCATCAAAAATCTGATCGAGACGACTATGGTCGGCTTCGCCCCTCTCGATGCGATCCACCCAGGCTGGTGGAGCGGCGATCGTATAGTCCAGTGCCTGCGCTTCAACCTCCCCCATCGGTGCAAGCAACATGCAAGCCAGCCACACCAGCCCACAAAGCCAGCTGCAGCCGGATACTGCAGAACCTTCCTGTTCCATTGCCTGTTCTCCCTTGCGAACAATCCGCCGTCTGCGCATCGAATGCGACTGCTCGAATGTTCACCGATTGTGGATCAGCACGCCAGTGCGACGTCCCGATTGCTCCACCGCACGCCACATCGGGCCTTTGCATCGGGCGGGCTTGGAACGAATGCGCGAGGCAGCCATGTCGATTGCAACCGCCAGCGTGCGGTGCGGGAAACTGTAGCGCGACGAGTGTTTGAGCCCACGGGTTCCCCCGGCACGCCGCATGTTCTAGTCTGGCTGACCCAGCGGCGGCCGTTCGGCCCCTGCACGACTTCCGGAAATCTGCATGACAACAACGCGATCCCTACGCGCATCAATGCGCATTCTGCTGACATCCACACTCGTCGGGCTTGCCTGGTTCAGCACCGCAGCACTGGCCGGTCCGGTGGAACCACCACTGCACCTGCTCTTCTCCGACAAGAATAGACTCGTGATTGGCACGGTTGCAGAAGTCAATCCGCCCAACCGCGTTGTTTTCAAGCGCGAGAAAGTTTTCGGTGGACATGACGACGTACCCGAACTCGTGGATGTGCTTGCCGATGTCCCCGCAGACAACGATCTGCATCTTGGCGATCGCTATGTCTTCGCCTACGACCTGATTGATCGCGACAAGCGCGCACCGGGCGGAGTCGTCCTGAACAAGAAAGGCAGCACGATCATCCGCAGCCTGGGCATCGAGCCCGCGATGTTCAGGGACTCCAGGGCTCTGCTGAAAATCCTGGATGCCGCGGATACCGAGGCAAAGCGGGATTCGAGATCACTCCTCAACCTGATGCTGAAGACCCTGAAAGGGGACGACGCGCAACTGAGGAACCTCGCGGCAGCCCAGATTGCGCTTGATGCCGATCTCGGGAAATTGCTCAACGAGAAGGATCGAGCGCTGATTCGAAAAGTCGTCGAAAGTGCGCAATACAGCACAGCTGCCCGCTCTGTCCTGCTCCAGGCTGCCTTCCTCTACCCCGATCTGTACGGAACCTGGTGGTTGCCTGTCGCCAAGGAAATACTGGCAACTACGCCGCTAGACGGATACCCTGAGGGGGCTTGGGACCCGACCGGGCTCGTCCTGCTTGCTTTCGGAGTGGTCGAGAAACCCGAAATCCAGTTGCCAAGGGATTCAATCGCACGCTGGCTGCGCAGCCCGCAACTGATTTTCCGCGAACAATCCCTGGTGCTGCTGCGCAGCAAGTTTCCAGGCCAGGAAAGGGAAATGGTAGAGCAAGCGCTGGAAGATCCAGCCCTGAATGCCGATTCCCGCAAGTATCTCGACGATCAGATTCGCCGTCTGGACCAGCAACACGCCGAACAGGCGACGGATAAGCAAGGAACCGAGTGATCGAAATATTGACGTAGGAGTTGCGTAAATCCGAGCGTTGAAGAGCAAGAACGAACCGTATCTTGATGAGGAGCCTTCAAATGTATTTGCGATACCGATTGTCCATCCTTGGTGCAGCAGCAATGCTCGCCCTCGGATCTACCGCACAGGCAGCCAGCCAGGCTGCGGCCCCCAACCAGGCTCCAGATATCAGGTACGCAGTGCGCGCCGACGTGTCGGCGCCGATGCGCGACATCATTCGCATGATGCCGCCTTCCGAGGCCGTAGGCTCCGCCAGCGCTCCTTTCGAAATGCCCAACATTCTGCTCAAGCGCTCGGACTACCCGACGATCTTCGCGCCGGACTACTCCAAGTCGCAGAATTCGCCAATGGGTACCTCTGCTCCTTCCATTGACGTCAGCTATGACGCACTGACCCAGGCCACTGCCTGCGGCGGCTGCCTCCCACCTGATACCAATGGCGATGTCAGCGACGTCCACTACATACAGACCGTCAACAGCCATTGGGCCGTCTACGAAAAAACAACCGGTGCCGTGGTGCAGGGCTCCACGCCCGGCAATTCGTTCTATGTCGGTTTTGGCGGCAAGTGCGAAACCACCAATTCGGGTGATCCGACAGCACTCTGGGACGCACGCGCCCAGCGCTGGGTGATCAGCCAGTTCGTTACCAGCGCACCGTTCGCGCAATGCGTGGCCGTTTCGACATCTCCCGATCCGCTCGGCAGCTACTATCGCTACGAGTTCCAGTGGCCAATATTCGGTGACTATCCGAAGATGGGCGTGTGGACTGAAGATTCCACGGCGCAGAATGCCTACACGCTTATCACCCACGATTTCGGAGGATCTCCCCAGACCTTCCAGGGCGCATCCCTGATCTCGCTCGAGCGTGACAAGATGCTGGTCGGTGATCCGACTGCAGCGGTAGTCCGCTTCGCCGGAATCGACGCCTATGGTGTCCAGCCGGTGCATCTAAGCGGTCTGAACGCAGCACCCGGCGGCTCATGCCCCTCGTTCGTGCATTTCGAGTTCAGTACGGCTCAATACCGCTTCTGGGACATGTGCCTTGACTGGGAGACGCCGGCCAACACTGTTTTCACCAATCCGCCGGCCTTCATCGATACGGACGTTTATGTGCCGTATGGCGGCGCCATTGCGCAGCTTGGAACCACTTCCCAGCTTGACGCATTCGGCTCGAACACGATGTATCGCGCCACCGCCCGCGCATTCCTGCCCACCGCACCGAATCGCATCTCGCTGGTGATCAACCACGTGATCCAGAGTGAGGCTGGCCAGGCTGGCGTGCGCTGGGTGCATTTCAACATGAAGCCGAGCGCCGAGTATCCGATCACGACAGTCGACCGCATCTTCGGTAATGGCTTCGACGGCGTGGATCTGCCGAATTCGGTGCCAGCGACCCAACTGGTCAAGTCAGTCATCGATCAGGGCAACTTCACGCCCGATGGAGATTCCCGCTGGATGGGTGGTATCGCCATCGATGGCAGCGGCAATATTGGCCTGGGTTATTCCAAGTCGAGCGCGACGATCAACCCCAAGATCATGATCACGGGCCGCACACCTTTCGATCCGGCGGGCATGATGCGCGACGAAGTCAGCTGTACGCCTGGAACCACCGGCTCGCAGACCAGCACTTCCGGTCGCTGGGGCGACTATGCCTCGATGAGCGTGGATCCGGTTGATCAATGCCGCTTCTACTTCACCACCGAGTACCTGGCCACTACCTCTGGCGCCTCCTGGCGTACACGCGTGTGCTCGTTCACGTTCGACGGTTGCGGCGATCCGGATTTCTCCCTGGTCAATGAAACGCCGGCCCGCGTGGAAGTTTGCTCGGCAACGGACAGCGACCCGACCTGGGATATACGCGTAGGCGTGCTCAACGGATTCAATGGCAGTGTGCTGCTGGCCGCCATGGACGTCCCACCCGGAACATCGGGATCCACGTCTGTAAACCCGGTCCTCGGTGCGGGCACGAGCGTATTTACCCTGAGCAATGGTGCGTCTATCGCTGCCGGGGAATATGATTTCTCGGTAAACGGAACGAGTGGACCGCTGACCCGAGGCACAAGCCTGGAACTGGGTGTGTCGACCGCAGCAGCATCGGCTCCCGCCCTGCTCTCTCCGGCCAACAATTCCACGGGCAACAAGGTCCTTCCGACGCTTAGCTGGAACGCCGCTGCTGGCGCGCTGAACTACAACGTCGAGATCGCCACCGATGTCGCGTTCTCCAACATCGTCAGAATCGCCACGGTTTCCGGCACGACCTGGAAGGTCACGCCTTCCTTGGCCGAGTCCACCCCGTACTACTGGCGCGTAACGCCGAACAACTACTGTGGCGCGGGTGCCACGTCGGTTGTATATCGCTTTGACACCGGCATCATCGGCCAGTGCCCAAGCGGCACGGCAGCGACCAACGTGTTCGCCGACGACTTCCAGGGCGGCGTCAACGGCTGGACCACAGTGGGAACCGGCGGCACCAACTGGACACAGCAGACGGCCCCGGCTGGCAGCGGACTGTCGACCACGGTCTGGGGTGTCCCGAACAACGCCACCACCAGCGATCGCGGACTGGTCTCGCCAAGCATTGCGATACCGGCCAACTCGCAGGCCACGTTCCTGACCTACGACACATGGCACAACTTCGAGGACGATGGTCCGACCGGGTGCTACGACAACGCTACGCTCGACATCAAGGTGGGCGCTGGTGCATTCACCTATGTCCATGGCAGCTCGCTGTACACCGATCCGTACGACGGCATTGCTGCAAGCAACCTGCCGAATGCCGGTCTGATGGTCTGGTGCCATACACCGCCATCCGGCGCCATCACCTCGATCGTAGACATGGATGACTACGTCGGCCAGAGTGTCCAGCTGCGTTACCGCGCATTGTCCGATGCGAATACGGTCGCAGCGACGACTCCGACCGGCTTCTACATCGACAATCTGGTCTTGAAGGCCTGCGTGCCGACTCCGTAATAACCGGAGCCATCAAGCAAGCATTGAACGGGCCGCTCTGCGGCCCGTTTTTTTTGGCGTGGGAAATGCCGGAACCCGTCCCTGACGCGGTGCCACCGGCAATGGGGACCGGCGCATCAGGCGGTTTTCCCCGCTATTCGCGACCGTCTTCTCGATTACCAAGCCTTGTCCACGGCGACGAACTGCCACCCACGAGCAGTGCCCCAAGGCTGTTTCGGCCTTCGCGCAGCTCGCTTCAAGTGCGTACATGAACGCCGACTTACACTGCTTCATCCCTCCATCGCGAATAAGCGATATACTTGTCGGCCCGTCGCCGCCGAGGGGCGCTGCAGGTCAGTCCCGCTCGTGGGGACCAGACACAGGCTCGGCACGCGATTCCCGTAAACGGCGCCCGCCCCAATTGAACGGAGCGAACCGAATGAATGCCGTCGTAAAGAACACCCCGAATACTGATTACAAGATTGCCGATATCTCCCTGGCGGACTATGGCCGCAAGGAAATCGACATTGCCGAGCACGAGATGCCGGGGCTGATGTCGATCCGCAGGAAGTACTCGACCAGCGCGCCGCTCAAGGGCGTACGCGTGACCGGATCGCTGCACATGACGATCCAGACCGCAGTATTGATCGAAACCCTCAAGGATATCGGCGCCGACGTGCGCTGGGCTTCCTGCAACATCTTCTCGACCCAGGACCACGCCGCAGCAGCAATTGCCGCTACTGGCACGCCGGTGTTTGCCTGGAAGGGCGAAACCCTCGAGGAATACTGGGATTGCACGCTCGACGCACTGACCTTCCCGGGCAACAAGGGCCCCGAACTGGTCGTCGATGATGGCGGCGACGTCACCCTGCTGATCCACAAGGGCTTTGAACTCGAGAACGGTTCGAAGTGGGTCGACGAACCGGCTTCTTCGCACGAAGAACAGGTCATCAAGAACCTGCTCAAGCGCGTCGCCAAGGAGCGCCCCGGTTTCTGGCATACCGTGGTCAAGGACTGGAAGGGTGTCTCCGAGGAGACCACCACCGGCGTGCATCGCCTCTACCAGATGCTCGAGGCTGGCAAGCTGCTGGTCCCGGCCATCAACGTCAACGACTCGGTGACCAAGTCCAAGTTCGACAACCTCTACGGCTGCCGCGAGTCGCTGGCCGATGGCCTCAAGCGCGCAATGGACGTAATGCTGGCCGGCAAGGTCGCCGTGGTCTGCGGCTATGGTGATGTCGGCAAGGGCTGCGCGCACAGCCTGCGTGCCTATGGTTCGCGCGTCGTTGTCACCGAAATCGACCCGATCAATGCCCTGCAGGCATCGATGGAAGGCTTCGAGGTCAACACGGTCGAATCGACCCTTGGCCGCGGCGACATCTACGTCACCACCACGGGCAACAAGGATGTGCTGACCGTCGAACACCTGTCGTCGATGAAGGACCAGGCCATCGTCTGCAACATCGGCCACTTCGACAACGAGATCCAGGTCGACGCACTGCACAAGCTGGATGGCGTAACCAAGATCAACATCAAGCCCCAGGTCGACAAGTTCACGTTCAAGGATGGCCGTGCGATCTTCCTGCTGGCCGAAGGCCGTCTGGTCAACCTCGGTTGCGCGACCGGCCACCCGAGCTTCGTCATGTCGAACTCCTTTTCGAACCAGACCCTGGCCCAGATCGATCTGTGGGCAAACAAGGACAGCTACGAGAACAAGGTCTATATCCTGCCGAAGATCCTTGATGAGGAAGTCGCTCGCCTGCACCTGGAGAAGATCGGCGTGAAGCTGACCACACTGACCAAGGCACAGGCCGAGTATCTCGGCGTATCGGTTGAAGGACCATACAAGCCAGAGCACTACCGCTACTGATCTGCCGTTTCTATCCGGCGGGCGTAACGCCCGCCGGATGCGGATGTGCTTCGTCGTCCGCACGCTCTGTCCGATTTCTGCCGGTCTGCTTGCTGCGATAAAGCGCCTTGTCCACTGCCAGGTAGAATGCATCGGCATCTGCGTGATGCGCAGCATCGAATGAACCGGACCCGATGCTGACCGTCACCCTGGACTTGTCGTCGCCAAACTCCAGCGCCCGGGATTCGAGATCCTGGCGAAATCGCTCGGCACGATCGAAAGCCGTTTGACCGTCAGACTCCAAAACGACGCCAAACTCTTCCCCGCCCAGCCGCGCGACCACGTCTTCCGGCTTGTCGAAATGCGCCAGCATGCGTTGTGCCATGGCGACAAGACAGGCATCCCCCGCGGAATGACCGAATGTGTCGTTGATGTTCTTGAAGTGGTCGATATCGAGGATCAGCAGCGAAGCCGCGCTGCCACCGCTCGCCTTTGCCAGGGCACGGGCCAGAGCATCCTTGAATGCACGCCGGTTGGCTATGCCGGTCAGGCTGTCGATCAGGCTTTGTTTCTCGAATTGATCCCGTTGTTGACGCAGATCTTCCTCAAGTTCCAGGCGGGCCCGGTACTCACGATAGCTGCGCAACAGGACCAGGACCATGTAGGTCATGTAGACCATCCACATCAACGCTACGCCTGGTGTGACGAACCGCCACAACAGGATCAGGCTGGGCAACATCACCGAGGAAATCGCGATCATGCAAGGTATGCGGCGCATGCACATCGAATGCGCGAGTGCCATGCCGAACGCTCCGGAAAAC
>NZ_JBAWHJ010000074.1:0-4115 GCF_049593775.1 Dokdonella sp.
GCACGAAGTGCTGATGGTTATCGACGGCACCACCGGCCAGAACGCCATCGCCCAGCTCAAGCATTTCCGCGATGCCATCGGCGTCACCGGCCTGGTCGTGACCAAACTTGATGGCACCGCAAAGGGCGGTGTCGTGTTTGCCCTCGCCCGCGAATTCAACCTGCCAATCCGATTCATCGGCCTCGGCGAAGGCGCCGAAGACCTGCGCGTATTCAATGCCCAGGCCTTCGTCGACGGCCTGCTGCCTCAGACCTTGTCCAATCCCAAAGGCAGTAGTTAGCCAGACTACCCTTCTCCCCCGGGGAAGGAGCCCGACTGCGCCTGATGGAATCAGGCGCGAACGGCGAAGCCGGCACGTAGGCAGAGCCCCATGGATCGGGCGAATCAAGACGGATGACGACAGCATGGAAGCCGGAGGTAGAGCAACGCTTGGAGCTGTTGCCGAGGATACGCACTCGCATGAAATTTCTCGCCATCCCGGGCCCAAATCCCAACCGCTCTACCGAGGGAAGAGGGACCACACCGTAAATGCATAACTTCGCCAAAAACCTCCTCGCCTGGTTCGACATCCACGGCCGCAGCAATCTGCCCTGGCAGCATCCTCGCACGCCGTATCGCGTCTGGATCAGTGAAGTCATGCTGCAGCAGACGCAGGTGCGTACGGTGATCCCCTACTTCGAACGCTTCGCGCTTGCCCTGCCTGCACTGAAGGACCTCGCCGACGCACCGCAGGATCGCGTGCTCGCATTGTGGTCAGGCCTTGGTTATTACAGCCGCGCACGCAACCTTCAGCGCAGCGCCCAGCTCTGCGTCGCACAACACGATGGCGAACTGCCACGCAACATGGAATCGCTGTCCGCCCTGCCCGGCATTGGTCGTTCCACCGCTGCCGCGATCCTCGCCCAGGCCCATGGCGAACCACACGCCATCCTCGATGGCAACGTGCGCCGCGTCCTCGCGCGCTACCACGGCGTGCATGGCTGGCCCGGCAACAGCGCCGTGCAGAAGCAGCTATGGGAACTCGCCGAATCGCACACACCCGACAAACGTGTCGCCGACTACACCCAGGCCATCATGGATCTCGGCGCGCTGGTCTGTACGCGCAGCAAGCCGCGCTGCAGCGAATGCCCCTTGCAGGACAAGTGCGTCGCCTATCGCGAGAACCTGACAGCAGCGCTGCCACACCCCAAACCGGCAAGGAAGGTTCCAACGCGCGATCTGACCATGCTGATCGTCCGCGACAACCTCGACCGCATCCTGCTCGAGCGTCGCCCGCCTACCGGCGTCTGGGCGCGCCTCTGGAGCCTGCCCCAGGGCGTGGATCTCGAAGAGGCCAGCGACTCGATCATGGACCATCGATCCATGCCCTCCGACCGCCTCGCCCTGCTTCCCGAATTCACCCACGCATTCAGCCACTACCGCATCAATGTCACCCCGATGCTGCTGCAGATCGACAACTCCGAATCACGCATTGCCGACAACCCCGATCGCGGCTGGTACTCCCACCACGAAATCGCCGAACTCGGATTGCCCGCTCCAGTGCGTAAACTGTTGGCATCACTTTTCACGGAAACCCGATCATGCGAACCGTCAACTGCGTAAAACTTGGCTTCGAAGCCGAAGGCCTCGCCTTCGCCCCCTGGCCCGGCGAACTCGGCAAGCGCATCTACGAGAACGTTTCCAAGCAGGCCTGGGCCGACTGGATGACCCATCAGACCATGCTGATCAACGAGAACCGCCTCAACCCCCTGGACGCCTCGACCCGGACCTTCCTCGCCACCGAGATGGAGAAGTACTTCTTCGGCCAAGGCTCGGAAGCCCCCGCCGGCTTCATCAAGCCCGCGAGCTAACCCCCATTCCCACCCCACCGGGAACGCGTGTCCCAACTGCTGTCGCTGGAGGCGCTTCAGGGGCGATGCTCTCCGTCAAGTTGCGACCAATGAATGACGCTACACGCAAACGCACCAACCTCCTCAACTCCCCGGCTCTTCCCTCGCTTCCTTCCGATCCGCCAGAAACTTCTTGTAATCAATCGGTCGGATTCCATTGATCCGACACTTGCCGCGCCTGATCAACACCGAATCAAACTTTCGGCTGACAATCCCCGCCTTGGAGTTCAGAGAAAGCTCATCGGTCGATTCAAGATCAAAACACGGCGGCTCAACCGTCAACAAATACGCCTCACTGACACGAGGCCAAACGACGACGCTGTACCGCCCCACCACCTCCCAACGCACCAGCTTTGGCATCCGAAAGTTGTCCACCGGCTCGCCGGCATACAGCAGGTACTCGATTGGTTGCTCGCCCTGCTCCTCAGGTTCCTGCGCGAACGCAACCGACATCGCCAACAAGGTAAGCACTGCAAACAGGATTCTCACGGGCTGCCTCAAGGTTCGAAAGTGGATCTGGTACCCAAGGATGACGCACAACGAGGACCAAACGTCGCCAATGCCGCGTATCCGGCCTCGCTGCCGATTGGCGCCCAATCGATCCGCCAGCGCCTCGACGCCATCCCTGAGCCCCTCCGCTACCATCCAGCGCACCCTGCGCCGTCGTTTCCGCTGCTCGACAAACTCAGGACAGGCGCGGCTTCGCCGAGGCGGAAATCGCCCCAGAACAACAAAATCGAACGCCGCCCAGCGACTAATCGCCCCACTCCACACACTAAACTTGACGAACGCAGCCCCAATCGCTCTAATACGCGCCCCTTCGTCGTGGCCTTCAGCGCCCCGACACAAGCAAGTCAAAGGGCCGGGTAGCTCAGTTGGTAGAGCAGGGGATTGAAAATCCCCGTGTCGGCGGTTCGATTCCGTCCCCGGCCACCATTGCATGTGCGATAGCAGCGAAAATCCATTAACTTCCTTCTATCCTGCTCCTCGGCGAATCGAATCGTGTCGATTCCATGATTCGTGGCTATCTGGCGCTCGCCAATTCGGCGATCTCGGTGGTCCGCGTGCTGGACCAGAGATCGCGTTCATGCCGCCCCAAGGACTCTAGCAATGACGATTCACTGGTACCCCGGCCATATGCACAAGGCCCAGAAGGAGATGATCGAGCTGCTGCCGCAGGTTGATCTGCTGATCGAGATTCTGGATGCGCGGATTCCCTACTCCAGCGAGAACCCGGCGATTGCGCGGCTGCGCGGGGACACGCCTTGCATCAAGGTATTGAGCAAGTCCGATCTGGCTGATCCCGAGGTGACGGCGCTATGGCAGGCTCGGTTTGAGCAGCAGCGGAATGTGAAGACGTTTCCGACCCGCAGCGATCAACCGGCAGGCATCAAGGCGTTGCTTGGGCTGTGCCGGTCTATGGTTCCGCAGCGGGACACGAACAAGGATCAGATTCACGCCATGGTGGTCGGCATACCGAACGTCGGCAAATCGACCCTGATCAATATTCTTGCTGGCCGTTCGATCGCCAAGACGGGCGACGAGCCGGCGGTGACCAAGGGCCAGCAACGCATCAACCTGGGCACCGACATCACGCTGTTTGATACGCCGGGCATCTTGTGGCCCAAGGTCGAAAATCCGGCCAGCAGTTATCGACTGGCCGCTACCGGCGCGATCCGGGATACAGCGATGGAGTACGACGACGTCGCCCATTTCGCTGCCGAGTATCTGCTGCAGAAATATCCGGATCTGCTGATGGAGCGCTTCAAGCTTGATGCGCTTCCGCGAGACGAGGAGGCATTTCTGGAGGCTGCGGCGCTCAAGCGCGGTGCGGTCGGGCCCGGTGGCAAGTTCAATCGGCACAAGATCAGCGAGCTTCTGATCAAGGAATTCCGACAGGGAAAGCTGGGCAGGATCAGCCTGGAAACGCCTGACATGATCACGCAGGAACAAATCGAAATGGATCAGGCCGCGGCGCTGCAAGCCGCTGACAAGGCCGAACGCAAGAAGCGTTTCAAGGAAGGCTCCGGCAGCCTGGACAAGAAGGAGCGCAAGGAAGTGCGGGTGGAAAAGCGCGCAGCGAAGAAGCCGAAGCCAACAACGAAGCGGTAGCGCGGTAAAAGCCATCGAAGCCCCCGCATTGGGACGCGTGCTTTTCGTAGGAAATGGCTTCAGCCATGATGCTCTTCTACAGTTTCGCCGGGAGAGTTGCGCAACGACATTGAA